>JAVEEG010000176.1 GCA_030840585.1 Frankiaceae bacterium
TCGGGTTAGCCGGAGCTGTCGCGTCCTTGGTCAGCGACGGGCCGCTCTTCGCGGTCGACCCGGTGTACGTGGGTGAACCCGCCGGAGCGGTCTCGGTCGCCGTCCAGGTGAGCGTGCCGTCCTTCAAGGTGGCGACGTCGAGCGCCTTGGACCACGCACAGCTAGTGCTGCTACTGGGGCACGGCTGCACGGTCAGCGGACCGCCGTTGCTGGAGCCCGCGTTGTTGACGTGAGCGGTCCCGTCGAACACATCGACAGTGATCGTGTCCCCCGGCATCGCATTTCCACTGAACGTCACGACATGGTTCGCCGCCGTGACCGTCGTCGGCGACGCGTCAAGATTGGTCGCGCCTGGCGGGGCGGGAAGCGGCGTGTCGTCCAGGACGAACGTGAAGGAGTCCTTGTTTTCCGCGTTCAGGTTGGCCCCGTCGGGCTTGGTCGTGCCGTCACCGGCGTGGTCGGTGGCGAACACGTCCAGCGTCACTTGGTAAATGCCCTTGTTCACCGGCTGGCTGCTCGGCCCGAACACGATGGTGTCGTTCTCGTTGGCGTCGCCGGTCGGGACGAGCGTCGTCGTGCTGCCGTTGATCCCGGACGTGAAGGTTGTCGATCCGGTCAACGGCGTGTGGCTGGCCGCGGTGTAGCTTCCGTCGGGCTGCCGATCGGCGATCTGCTGCACGCTGATAGTCGAGTGGGTGTCGTCGATCCGCTCGTCGTACTGGACCTGAACCTTCCCATTCGGCAGCGCGGCGACTCGCGTGTTTGCGGCAGGTGCCGAGGCCTTAATCGACGGAACGTCAACGGTGAAGGTCGAGTTGTTGTCCGCGGTCTTCGCGGTATTAGCCGCCTCGACAGCATGTACGGAGATCGTGTAGGTGCCGTCCGTCAGCAGGCCCGTGTAGTTGCAGGTGATGGTGTTGCCGCTGACCGTGCCGTTGTTGTCACAGGGAACGCTGGTGGCGCCCTTGGTCACGGCGATTGTGGACGACGGGTCGAGGTTCGCTGCGATGCTGTTGTCGGTATAGCTGGCGCTAATCGCCGGGTGGCTGTTCTTGACGGTCTGCGCATTGCTTGGCGTCACAGACGACTGGGTCAAAACCGTGTCGGCAAACGCCGAGTCCAGCAACGGTGCGCCCGAAAGGACGACCGCGCTGCTCGCGAGGATGACTGCGGACCGGCGTAGCGCGTGGTGCATCAAGCGATCTCCGTTCAAGGCGGTCCCCCGTGCGGTACAGGACTTCGACAGGTGCTGGGATTTTTCCTGCTGTCCGATTTCGACCGGTCTTCGACCGATCGACTGATTCTGTTGGCTGAACAGTCCCTGAGCGTATGACGCGGATTGCTGCTTGTACGTCGATTCACTCAACTCTTCCGGCGCACCCGGCGCACACCCCGAAGATCGCGAAGTGGCCGACGTCAACCGTAAAACCGTGCTCGGCGGCCATCCTGCTAACCGCTGTTTCGAGAACAGTCGGGGGCACTTCGGATATTCCCCCGCATTCCCGGCAGACCAGATGAACGTGGTCGGCGTCGTCCGCGGCGTGGTACGTCGGGGCGCCGTGGCCGAGGTGAGCGTGGGTGACCAGGCCGAGCTCTTCGAGCAGCTCCAGGGTCCGGTAGACCGTCGAGATGTTGACCCCGCTGGCCGTCGCCCGGACCCGCTCCGCGATCTCATCCGGCGTCGCGTGGCCGAGGGACGTCACGGCCTCAAGAACGAGCTGACGCTGCGGCGTCAGCCGATAACCCCGCGCGCGCAGGTGCTCATGCCACGCCGGAGAGTCGATACTCTCGCCCATCGCTCACCCGGCCTCGCCCACACGCGCAGTCTAGGCAGGGCCTGGCGCGACCCAGGTTCGCCCGACCGGAACACGACCCGCTAAACCGGCACCGACACGCACGTCGAGGGGCCGGTGTACTCGCGCACCCATCTGGTCCCGTTCCACGAGACAGTTTCCGGCGTTTCGCAAGCACTCACCGAGGATCCGAGCCCCAACGGGAAAGTCACGTCCTGGTCGACCGGTCCTGCGCACGTGTTCGTGACAGTCACGCAGATCTGCGGCACGTGTACATGCTCGGTGGGTCCGGGGCTGGCAAGCGGCATGTCCACTGATATCGCGGTGCCGCTGCAGACGAGCTCGCCGTCACCCTTGCCGGTCACGACATCGACAGTGATTCTGCTGACTGTCGGATCAAAAGCGCCCCTGATGCAGTCCAGCGCGACGGAGGCGGAGTTGCCAACGGTGAGCACCGGCGACAGTGCCTGGAGCAGCTCCACCTCCGCATTTGTAATGGCTTGCTCGATCGGGGTCAGGTCCTGGCACACCGGCTGGCCGTCGATCGTGATGGGCGCACAAACAGAGTCAGCGTTGGCCGGTGACGTCGGCGCGAACGCCATGACCGGTGCGAGTACGGCGACGGCGGCTACGAATTTCTTCACTGGGTTCCCCTCCCGAGACGAATCTCGGTGAGGATGCCGGTCGTCGCTTACCGGCGACAAGGCCCTTGCGCGCCCGGCAGCGGGGTGATAACGCGCGGCAGCTATCGCAGGTTGACGACGTTCACCGATCGCAACTTGGACCGTTGTTCGGGCATGGCACCGCGGCCCGATCCCGAGCCTGAGCCGGCTGTCTCATCAGATTCGGACGCCGACCCCGACCCCGATGCGTGAGAACCCGACCTCGACGCCGCATCGACCGGCGCCATCGGCAACCGCAGCACGAACGTCGACCCCGCACCCGGCACGGACGACACCGAGACGTCACCGCCCATCGCCCGCGCCAACCGCCGGGTGATGTACAGCCCCAGCCCGGTGCCGGTCTGCTTACGCGTTTCTTCCAGCCGCTCGAACCGCTCGAAGATCCGCTCGTGCGCGTCCGCGGCGATGCCGGGCCCTCGGTCGGTCACCGACACCAAGACGTCCGATCCGTCGACCGAGATAGTCACGTCAACCGGCTCATCGTCCGGCGAGTACTTGATCGCATTCGCGAGCAGGTTGGACACCGATCGTTCGACCCACACAGCGGATCCACGCACGCTGCACGGCACCGCCGCCGGCCGCAACCGCACCACCCGATCCGGCCGCGACGACAGCGAGTCCTCCACGATCCGGAGCACGACCGCACCGACATCGGCGATGCCGTCACCGTCGGCCCGGCCCGCCTCGATCCGCGACGCCTCCAGGATGTTCAAGACAAGCGACTCGAGCTTCTGCGCCTGCGCGAGGATCGACTGCACGGCAGTACGCCGCTGATCGTCCGACAACCGGTCGCCACGGTTGAGCAACGTCTGCGCCCAACCCTTGATCGGCACCAACGGCGTGCGCAACTCGTGCGACACCACCGCGACGAAGTCGTCCTTCAACCGCTCCAGTTCGCGTGCCTGCGTGATGTTGCGCGCGACCACGACGAGCACGTCACTGCGGTCCTCACCGGCGGGGATCCGGCTGTACGAACACGCCAGCCACACGGTCTCCCCTGCGGCGGACACGACCTGCAACTCCAACGGCAACCCGGACGCACTGTCGATCTGCTCGACCCACCGCTCGATCAACACATCGCGGCCGGCCGCATCGCGTGGCCGCAGCAACCCGAAGTGTCGCGTCCCCACCATCTCGTCCGCGCCGTACCCGGTTGATCCGGCGAGACCGGCGTTCCACGACGTGATCGTGCCGTCGGCGGCGATCGACAGAATGCCGTCGCTGGTGTTCTCCAGGATGTCGTTGAGCTTGCGCCGTTCGCCGTCGACGGCCTGCATCAACTCGACCCGCTCCATAAACCCGACGAGTTCGCGCGCCAACGCCGCCGCGATCGACAGCTCGCCCGCCTCGAACCCCTCCATCCCGGCGTGGTCGAGCAGCAGCAACATCCCGATCGTCGCGCCACCCGCACGCATCGGCGCGGCCAGCGCCCGCTGGTGCCCGATCGCGGCCAACGCGCGCGCCACCTCGGAATCACCGGCGGCACTCAGGT
>JAVEEG010000183.1 GCA_030840585.1 Frankiaceae bacterium
CGCTGTTCCTGTTACTGGGTGATCGGGTCGCCCGGGCGCGGTCGGTGCCGTTGCTGCTGGCGGCGTACGTCGTGGTCTCGTTCGCGGGCAGCCCGTTGTCGAATCTGATCAGCCGGCTTGTCGAAGCGCGGGCCGACGCGCACGCGTTGGCGCTGACTCGCGACCCGGAGACGTTCGTGCAGGCGCAACGTGATCTCGCGCTGTCCGGACTCGACGACCTGCGCCCCTCGCAGCTGCTGTACGTGCTGTTCTTCACCCACCCGTCGACGCCGGAGCGGATCGCGATGGCCCGCCAGTGGGAACGCCAGCACGCGCCGTAACTGGTCGCGGCTCAGTGCTCGACGAGGATGACGCCGAAGAACAACGCGAGTACGGCGAACAGCGCCGCCGCCGCCCCGCCGACGGCGAGGACGACCCGCGACTTGGCGCGCTGATGGGCGTACGCCGCGACGCCGGACAGCAGCACCGCGGCGAGCTTGAAGCCGAGGGTCACTTGGTAGCCGTCGGCGTTCGTGTCGCCGGCCGCCGCGACATTCCAGATCCCGGTGACGACGAGGATGGCGAACGCGGTCCAAGCGATCCGGCCGAAGGCGCGCGCCGCGGTGCGCGGGACGTCGGCACCCGCGGCCCGCAGCACCGGCACCAGCGCGCCCAGGGTGATCTGACCACCCACCCAGACCGTGGCCGCAAGGACGTGCAGGAACAGCCGGATGCCGTCGGCGGTGATGGGCAGCACCTGCCGAGTCTCGCAGGTGGCATAACGTAGAAGCACTCAGGGAGGGGCGATGAGTTCGTACACGTTGATGCCCTTGCGCGGCGTCTTCCTGGTGCTGTTCCTGGTCGCCTTGGTCATCAAGGTGTTCGCGTTGATCGACTGCATCATGGCGCCGGAACGCGCGTTCGTGATGACCGGCAAGCAGACGAAAGTGATCTGGCTGGCGATCCTCGCCGCCGCGGTGCTGTTTACGTTCGGCAGCTTCCTGTCGGTGATCGGGCTGGTCGCCGCGCTGGTCTACCTGCTCGACGTCAGGCCGGCGGTCCGTCAGGCGTAGCCGGGCGTGTGCGGCATGTGCAGGTTGGCGGCCGGTACTTCCGCGGCCGACTCCTGCCCGCTGAAGACGTACACGAGCGCGTCTTCGTCGTTGCCGGCGACGTGCTCGAGTTCTTCGGTGCGGTCGTAGACGTCGATGAGTCCTGGCGCGTGGGACGCCGCGAGCAGTCGCTCGACCGACTCATCGACCGTCGTGCTCTCGCCGTCGCGGGAGCCGCCGCGCAGCAACACGAGGGGCATGAGCCGGTCATGCCACCACGGATGAACTGCGAAACGCTCAACTCACCGCGATCTCACAAGACAGGTGGTACGACGTAACGACGGGGCCGCTCGTCGGCGTGAAAGTGCAGCGACCGGTGAAGTTCCTGGTGGGCACGCAGCCGCCGGTGATGGCGCCGGTCATGCTGACCACGCTGCCGAGACGCGTGTAGAGCCCGCTGATCAGCACGGTGCCGCAGGGCGCGTTGCAGCTGCCGCTGAAACCGCCGTCGCCGTTCGAGTACGTGCCTTCATGGTCATCGCCCTGGGCGGCGCAGTTGAACACCCCGGTGACACCGTTCACGGTGCCGGCGCCGGTGCCGTTGAACGTGAACGTCTGCGGGACGCAACACACCGGAGTCAGCCCGGGCGAGATAGTGCCGCTACCCACCAGAGCAACGGTGTCGGCCGGTCCGGCGTTGACGGGTGCGGTGACGAACGCGCTCGCACCGGCGACGGCGGCGACCATCAGGAGGCGAAGCGTGGAGGAGATTCTCATGCCGTCTTCTACGGCGCCACGCTCGCCAGCGTTACCTCTGCCAACCGTGACCTCGACCAGAAAATAGGCTTCCGCGTCGTGAGCACCCTGCGGTTGGAGTTGGCCGACGCGAGCCTGCGCGAGTGGGACGCGACCGTCGTGTCGAGCGATCCGGAGAACGGCATCGTGCTGGATCGGTCCGCGTTCTTCCCCGGTGGTGGTGGCCAGCCGCCCGATGAGGGCGTGCTGATCTGGGGCGGCGTGCGCACCAGAATCGCCGGCGCGCGCAAGACCGCCGACGACGTGTACCTGTTGCCGGTCGAGGGCGATCCGCTGCCGCCTGCGGGTACGGCGGTGCGGGGTGCGCTCGACGACGAGCGGCGTACCGCGCTGATGCGCACGCATTCCGCGCTGCACTTGCTCAACGGTGTCATCTACCGCGACTGGCGGCTACCGGTGACGAGTGCGGACATGAAGCCGCTGGAAGGCCGAATGGACTTCGACCTGCCCGAGGTCCCGGACGGCTTCCGCGACCGGGTGCAGGAGGCGTGCCTCGCGGAGATCGCGGCCGATCGCGCGATCGAAGTCCGCGAGGTGCCCGCGGCCGAGGCATTCGCGATCGAGCAGGTCGCGGTCGCGGCGCGCGATCTGCTGCCGACCCGATTGGAGCAGGTCCGGCTGGTCGACATCGTCGGGCTCGACGTGGAAGCGGACGGCGGTACGCACGTCGCGTCGACGGCGTTGATCGGTGGCCTCGAGATCGTCAAGATTGAGAACAAAGGCAAGGGTTTTCGCCGGCTGCGGCTGCGATTGCCGGCATGACCGGACTCACGATCCCGTACGCCGACGGCACGCTCGCCGATGTCGGTACGTCGCTGCTCGCAGCGCTCGACGTACCGGGTGAAGTGGATCGGTTCGGGCTGGGCCCGGCCGCGCGCGCGTGCGTGTTCCTGGTCGACGGTCTTGGTTGGTTGCAACTGCAGCGGCACGCAGATGCCGCGCCGTTCCTCGCGTCGCTGCGCGGACGCCCGATGCCGGCCGGGTTCCCCGCTACGACGGTCGCCAGCTTGTCCTCACTCGGCACTGGTCTGTCCAGCGGCGAACACGGGCTGACCGGATACACGTCGTACCTCGAAGACGTGGACGCGGTAATGAACTGGCTGGCGTGGCGATCGGTCGGCGCCGGTGACGATCTGCGCGACCGGGTAGTGCCGGAAGTGATCCAGCCGCGACAAACGGTGTGGGAGCGCGCGGCGGCGGCCGGTGTCGCGACGACCATCTGTACGTTCGACAACTTTGCCGGCAGCGGTCTCACCCGAGCGGTGTTGCGCGGTGGTCGGTGGGGCGGGACGTTGGCCGAAGGTGATGCGGTGGCGCGTGCGGTCGAGGCGTCACAGGTCGGCTTCCGATCGCTCGTCTACGTGTACGTGAGCGCGCTGGATCTCGTCGGTCACATGCGCGGGCCGGATACGGCGGCGTGGCGCGAGCAGCTCGCAGTGGTGGATCGGCTGGCCGAGCGGTTGTCGTCGGGGTTGCCGGCCGACACATTGCTTGCGATTACCGCGGATCACGGCATGGTGCACGTCCCCGAGGAGGCCAAGGTCGACGCCGATGCGCTGCCGCGGCTGCGTGACGGTGTCGTCGCCTTGGCCGGTGAGCCACGGGCCCGATACGTGCACTGTGTCGCGGGCGCGGCTGACGATGTCGCGCAGTCGTGGCGCGAACTGCTCGGCGACGAATGGTGGGTCGGCAGCCGGGACGACGCGATCGGACTCGGGTTGTTCGGGCCTACGGTGTCCGCGGGCGCGGCCCGGCGGATCGGCGACGTGGTCGCGGTCTCGCTCGGCGCGGCGGGTGTGGTCGAACGCCGGCGGCTGCCGCGGCTGGCGTCGATGCCGGGACAGCACGGGTCGGTGACCGACGAGGAGTTGTTGGTGCCGTTGCTGGTCAGCCGTTGCGACGGATGACGAACAGCTCGGTGGTGGTCTCGTAGTAACGGTCGGTACGGCCGAGTGAGTGCATGCCGATCGCGCGTGCGACCGCGAGTGATGCGATGTTCTCCGGCTTCACGACCGCATAGACTTCGTTGCGGCCATTGGCGAATCCGTGTGCGACGGCGCTTCGGCCGATCTCGGTCGCGTAACCCTGGTGCTGGTGGGCGGGAAAGACATGCCAGCCGACCTCGTACTCGCCGTCACCGCCGGGCAGCGGTTGCAACAGCGCCGCGCCGACGAGCTCGCCGGTCGCCTTGGACTCGGCGGCCCAGAAGCCGTTCCGGTCGGCGGCGCGACGGACCCATTGCTGCGTGTACGCGAGGTCCGGATGCGGGGTCGGGTTGCCGAGGAACTTTACGAAGTCCGGTTGCGAGTACGCGGCATGCGCCGTCTCTGCGTGGTCGTCACGCCACGGTACGACGCGAAGGCGCGGTGTCTCGAAGACCACGTGCTCGCCGTCCTCGCTGGGCCGATTGTGCGCTCTTGGGTGGCAGGCTAGTGCGCGCCCGGCCGCCAAGTCCGCTGCGGAGCGGTGCCGGTGAGGCCGGTGCCATTGACATCCGACGTCACACTGAACGTGAGAGGGGGCCGTTGTGTTTGTGCTGGTGCTCGTGGGCTGTGCGGTGTTCGGCGCGGCGGATCAGTACGTCGGAAGCCTCACCCGTTTCTGGGCGCAGGCGTGGCAGGTGCCTGCGTTGTCGGCGCCTTGGCTGCTGCTGCCATTCCTCGTCGGGCGCACGCAGCGGGACCTGGCTCGGGCGGCAATCCTCGGCGGTGCCGGCACGTTGCTGGCACTGGTCGCGTACGGCGCCATGACGATCAGTCCGATCGAGCACGCTGCGTTCACCCTCGGCGGGTTCCTCGCGTTCGCGCGCTCCAATGCGTTGTGGTTCTTCGGGGCTGTCGTTACGGGCCCGCTCTTCGGGTACCTCGGACACCGGTGGCGGGTCGCCCGGGCACCGGTTGCCGCTGTGCTGGTTGCCGGCGCAGTGATGGTCGAGCCTCTCGTACACGGCATTCACTACCCAGGCGTCCCGGTCAGCATTGTTCCCTTCGGGCCGGTGACCGTGGCCGAGTTGGCGTGTGGCCTGGCGATGGCGGCCTGGTTCACCTGGCAGCGCCGGCGGGCGGCTACATCGTGTCTGGCCCCGGGAACTGCGACAGCAACGGCGGCAGGCCGAGCAGCACCGCGCCGGTGAGGCGACGCTCGACGTTGCCGGCGTACAGGTAGCTCTGCCATCGCGTGCACCACACGACCCGCACCACGACGAGCGTCGACCGGCCGTCGGCGTACGTGAAGCGCAGCACCGCCGGACCGTCGTCGTTGTACTCGGGCGGGCCGGGAGTCAGTCCGGTACACCCGGCGTCTATGGGTGCGCGCACGGTCGTCAACGGCGGCGCGGCATCGATGGCTGCCACCAATGTCCGCAACTTCCGTCCGGACATTGGTCCGGTCGTCGTTTCCAACCAGCCACGGATGTAGTGGCAGCCGACGACACTGACGGCGCCGGACACGTCGATCGGCCGATCGAACACCGGGTGCCGCGGCGGCCGGTCGTACGCGGTAGACCGCGTAGCGCACCCCGTCACCGGGTCCTTGGGTACGAACCGAATCGACGCGACGACCGAGTCGCGGATCGTGCGATGCACCGACGACACGGTGACAAAGACGGCGCGCCGCGGCAGCACGATCAACACGGCTGGCTCGCCGGTACGGCGATCTCGCGACCGCCACTCGGCGGCCGGCTCGCCGGCGATGGTGAACCGGCGCATGGCCTTCAGCCCACCCGCGGGAACCTCGACCGTGCCGAGCACGGTGTGCTCGGTCAGCGACGGGACATAGCCGCCGATCCACACCACGTCCGGGTGAAAGTTCTTCGGCGCCAGCCACAAACACAACGGCACCGCCGCGCCAGCCGACTGCACGACGAGGGTCGTCCGCCACGGCTCGCCGCAGCGCAGCTGATTGCGTGGCCACTTGGCCGGCACGTCCACGCCGACGCCGTGCATCCACCCCGTCTGCGGCGCCGGCACGGGTCGCGGGCCCTCGGAGAACGACGGCGTGGGTACGGGAGACGCAGCGCGCGGCGACGAACCACCATCCGTACAACTAACTGCGCCACCCAGCGCGAGCAGCACGGCAAGCAGACGGCGCACGACGACCTCCATCGGGTACGACGCAACAACGGGCCGGCTGGTTCGGACAGAATCGCCCGCATGCGCATCACCGTTGTCCGCGGCGACATCATCGACCAGGACGTCGATGCGGTCGTCAACGCGGCCAACAGTGGCCTGCTCGGCGGCGGCGGTGTCGACGGCGCCATCCTGCGCGCCGGCGGTCAGGCCCAACTCGACGCCCGCCGCGCGCTGCGCGATCGCATCGGCTCGCTATCCACCGGCCAAGCCGCCGCGACGATCGCCGGCGACATGCGCGCGCGATGGGTGATCCACGTTGTCGGGCCGGTATGGACCAGCACCGAGGATCGCGGCGGTTTGCTCGGATCCTGTTACCGCGAGGCCCTTCGCGTTGCCGATGAACTAGGCGCTCGAACCGTTGCGTTCCCGGCCGTGTCCGCCGGTGTGTACGGCTGGCCGATGCGCTCCGCCGCCGACATCGCCGTAACGACGATTCGCGCGATCGACGCTGGCGTCGACGAAGCGCGGTTCGTGTTGTTCAGCGACGGCGCGTACGCCGAGTTCAGTCGGGCGCTAGATCGTCAGGATCCGTGACCAGTCGTCCAGCAGTTCCGTGTTGCCCTCGACTTCGAGCGACGTCCACGGCACCCGGTTGCATATCGCCAGCAGCAGCGCGCTCGACGTCCCGCGAACGGTGACGTCCGCGGCACTGTCTGCCGCTGCCCGACCGGCGCCACCTTCACCGGTGCGGATCCGCCACGTATCGTGCTCGACCGATTCGAACGCGTACGTCGCCGTGGGCAGCTCGAACTTGTGATGGGCGACGACCGCCGGCAGCAACAAGTCGATGAACTCGTCGAGACCGTCCGCGGCGAGATCGGCGTCGACCGGCTGCGCGATTCCGAACGCACGCTGCGCGTCGAACCGATGAACGGCGGTCTCGTGTGCGGCGCGCCGTGCCCAGAATGCGGCGACGTACGGCTCGCCCGACCAGTTCCACATCGGCGTGTCTGCATCGCATCCGCTCAGCGCGGTGACCAGCTCGTCGAGCTGGCCCTCCAGCCACGCCACCATGTCCGCGCCATCCGCCGGCTCGGGCCGCACCTCGCTCGCCGACATCAACCGCTCGGACACGACGTGCGCGACGTACCCGTAGATCGAGCCGACGTGGGAACAGAGATCGGCGATCGTCCAGTCCGGGCAGGTCGGCACGACGGCGTCGGCGTCTTGCCGGCTGACCGAAACGATCGCCTCGCCTTCACTGCGCACGAACGCGACGAGTTCGGCGTACGGCGGCGTCGTCATTCGTCGGCTCCGGCGGTCAGGTCCAGGTCGTCCGGCGGCGCCGGTGGCAGGACCCAGACGATGTACGGCTTGCCGAACTCCCCGTGGTAGTGATTCGCCCGCTCGATCATTCGTTGGTACGCCGACTCGAATGCGGCGGTATCGCGGTCGCGGATCGCCGTACGCACCGGCGCGCAATCCTCGTCGAGATAAGCGGTCATGTCAGCGTCGTACTTGGGCCGGCTCGTCGCGCACAGTTTCAGTTGCTTGACGAGCGAACGGAAGAAGTAGTCGGCCAGTCGCCAGTTGCCGGCGGTCGCGGCGTAGTAGAGCCGGTGCGCGCGCGGGCCGACCTCGGCCATCAACCGGTCCATGCCCGGCTGCATGAGCGCGAGCTCGTCCAACGTGAGTTCGCGCTTGCCGTTGCTGACGACGTGGGTGTGATCGCTGCTCACGTCGTGCCTATGCGGTGCACCTTGTGCGA
>JAVEEG010000202.1 GCA_030840585.1 Frankiaceae bacterium
CCCGATCGGGGTGCTGTTCGGGCTCGGCTTCGACACCGCGTCGGAGATCAGCCTGCTGGTGCTGGCCGGCGGCGCGGCCGCCTTCGACCTGCCGTGGTACGCCATCCTCACGCTGCCGGTGTTGTTCGCCGCGGGGATGAGCTTGCTCGACTCGATCGATGGGTGTTTTATGAACTTTGCGTACGGTTGGGCGTTTTCCCGGCCGGTCCGCAAGGTCTACTACAACATCACGATCACGGCGCTCTCGGTCGCGGTCGCGCTCATCATCGGCACGGTCGAGTTGCTGTCGATCCTGGTCGACAAGCTGTCGATCAGGTCCGGCCCGATCGCCTGGATCGGCCGGCTCGACCTCAACAACGTGGGCTTTTTCATCGTCGGCCTGTTCGTGCTGACCTGGGCGGTCGCGCTCGCGGTCTGGCACTACGGCAAGGTCGAGGAGCGCTGGAGCGCCGGGCTCGCCAGCCCCGCGAAGGACTAAGCCCGGCTAACTCTCGTCCGGGGCGGTCCGCTGCTCGGCGATGCTGGCCACCAGGCAGTCCCGATGGTCGCGCAGGAATGCCGCGCGGTCGGCGATCTCCGAGCCGTCGTCGGCGGCGGCCATCACGATCGGCCGGCCGCACTGACGGCAGGCGATCTCGACGGTCAGCCCGCCGTGCTGCGTCGTACGCCCGATCGCCACGTCCGCAGCATCGCTCAGGACGCGGCCGTACGCATCGGCGGAACGGCGGCGCGGGGGTAGTCAATACGTTGGTTTCGTCCCAACGCCCACTACGCGCTCCGCTACGGCGTGGTGACGGGGTCCGGCACGCAGATGTAGGCGTAGACGTGCACCTGCGGGTCGGCGCCGTCGTCCTGCCAGTGGCAGAACGTCCCGTTGTAAGGCATGCAGGTGCCGTACGCACCCGCCGGTACGACCGGCGACACCCACTGGCCGCCGACCCATACCTGGTCGCACAGTTCGCCGGCGCTCGCCGGAGCGGCGCCGAGGCCGATGATCGAACCGGCCACGACGGTACAAATCGCGGCCATGCGGAGAACACGCATGCTGGGCCCACCCCTGGACTCTCGTACTGACGCCGAACGCGAACGCTCGACGTACGTCTACGAAAGACATACGGCGGAGAGGGTCGATCCGTTACATCCGAGTTTTCAGCGGGCCGAGCACTCCACGCCGGGGAGCTTGCAAACCAGCGCGTACTGCGGGTCGCGATCGTCGCTTTCGTTCATCGTGATCGTGGTGACCGGCGTCGCGATCCGGACGTGGTAGCCGGCGACCTGGCCACGCCCGAGCGGGTGCTTGGAGACGGTCGCCGACGCCGGACCCTCATGCATGGAGACCGTCTGCGCCGCAGCCTGGGCCGACGTACCGCCGGTCCGTACCCGCGCCGTCGCCGGAGCGGCTGGCTTTCCCGCCGCCTTGGCGTGGCTTGGCGGCATCGTGAAGGTGTGCGCTGCCGGGTAGCTGGCTTCGGCGGTCGACGGCGACATCCCGGCGATGATCGCGATCAGCGGGGTCATGGCGAGCGGGAGGGTGGTCATGGTGCCCACCGCGACCGTCGCCATCCCGCCGCCACTCGCCTGGCGCGGAAACCGGCGCCGTAGCCAGCGCAGTGGGACCAGCAGCACGCCGAGCGGCGCGCCGGCGCGGGCCGGCTCGATCACCCGGGCGAGCCGCAGCCGGGCCCGGTTGAGCAGCTGGTCGAAGGCGTTGACATTGACCCCGAGCTCCTCGGCCGAGGCGTCCCGGTCGCGGTCGTCGAAGTAGCGCAGCCGCAGCGCGAGCCGCTGCCGCTCCGGCAGCCCGGCCATCGCGCCGCGGACCGTGATCTCGTCGATCAGGCGCTCGGTCCGGTCGGTGGCCTCCGGCCGGTCCGGCATGGCGTCGAGGCACACCTCGTGGCTGCGCGCCCGCCGGGCGTCCAGGCACAGGTGCAGGGCGATCCGCTTGAGCCACGGCCAGGCCGGGCGCTCGGAGTCGTAGGAGCCCCAGAACCGCAGCGCCCGCAGGATCGTGTCCTGGGCGACGTCCTCGGCGAGGTTGCGGTCGTGCAACTGCTGCGTGCAGACCCGGACCAGCCGGGCGTAGAACTCTCGGTGCAGCGCCTCAAGATCGGCGCAGTTGTGTGGTGCAAGACCCGTCGACTGTTCAGCCGGCATTTCGACAGCAAGCGACATAGCGCTCGGTCCCCTCCTCGGGATCTCCGAAGTCCCAACTCACAGCGCGCATTGGCGTGTGGCCCGAGGTTTCGTGACCCCGGACCGTGGCCAAGTGGGTTAGACCTTCGCGATCGTAGGGGGCATTGGCCACGGATGAAAGGCAGGTTCGCGACAAGTCGTGTCGAACGGCATCGGGGTGCCACGAAAATTCATCCGTAATGGATTGGCCAGTTCGCCCGTACTTACCTATGTGTTCACCCAGCGTAGGTGCCTCATGCCCGAGTGCACCCGGACGCTGGGCGGTTTCGCCGGCCCGCAGGCCGGCCGGCGGTCCGATCGGGCGGGGGGCCAGTTGTGAGAGGCATGCGGCTGGTAGCTGCGGGCGCGGCGGGATTGGTCATGCTCGGGGTCGGCGTCACGCTGGCCGATCCGGGCGATGAGCTCGCCGCCTGCCGGAGCACGCTGAAAGGCACCCCGCAGATCACCATCCGGGCCGACCGGTGGGTTCGGATCGCGGTGCCGAAGTTCGACTCCGACGAGGGCCCGGCCACCATCACCGCGTTCTCGACGATGCCGCAGCGCAAGAACGGCCTGCTGGTCACCAACGGCAAGGTCGTCAAGCTCTCCGTCGACGCGGGCTGCACCTGGAACACCGTCTACCGCAGCGCCGGCCTGCAGCCCCCGGCGCCCGGCTACACCTCCGACGTCGTCACCCAGGTCGTCGAGCCGTCCGACACCGCCGCCTGGCTCACCACGTACGACGACGTCCACGGCGTCCCCCACCCGCACGTCTACGTCGGCGGCGGCATCGGCGTCGACGGGCAGCCGACGTTCAACCAGAACGACGTCGGGCTCCCGACGTACGGCACGCCGGTCTCCCTCGTGGTGCCGTTCCCGGGACTCGGCGAGGCCTACCTGCTCGTCGACGAGCTGCCGGACGCGACCGCCGCCTCCACCGACGCGGCCCGCCACCTGTACGTGACCCGCGAGCCCAACCCGCCGCAGTCCGGCGCGGTCGCCGCCCGGCCGTGGGGCCAGATCGCGCTGCCGTCCGGCTTCCCCCGGGTCCAGGGCATGGCCCGCGAGTCGGCGAACAAGCTCTGGATCTGGTCCGGCCGGCAGTACGCCTGGGCCACCATCGACTCGTCCTCGTCGTCCGCAACGCAGTGGCACACCGGCACCGCGGCCGGGACCATCGCGACGATCGACGTCGACTCGAGCGGCACCGTCAACGTGATCGAGCAGACCGCCAACGGCGGGGTGCTCGCGCAGCCCAACGGGCAGGGCACCCTGGTCTCCCGGCTCAAGCTCCCGATCACGCCCACCGCCTTCGCCCACGGCACCTACCAGAACGTCTACGCCGTCTCCGGGGCCAAGGGCACCTTCGGTTACGACCACCTGCGGCACCAGTGGGTGAACATCACGCCCCGAGGCGGGCCGTCGTTTCACACCATGACGATGGCGGCCGCGACGACGTCGCGAGTCGTGCTGGGCATGGCGTCCGATGCGCTGTGGCGCTGGGACACCTACACGAACGAGACATTCATCCCGCCGCCCCCGCCGCCGCCGGCCAACGGCAAGAAGCCGACGCTGCCGCACTCCGACCTGACCAAGCCGGTGCTGACACCGACCAAGCAGGTCGTCACGCTCGCTCCCGGCGCGGTCGGCAAGGTGCCGGTGACGTTGCTGGTCCCGCCGGACCCGACGCCGCTGGACGTGTACTTCCTGGTGGACACCACGGCCAGCATGGGCCCGGCGATCCTCGGCCTGCAGCGCTCCGTGCTCACGCTGTCCCAGCACATCCGCAGCCAGCTCGGCACCAACGCGTGCTTCGGCGTGGGTGGCGTCAAGGACTTCGAGCCGACGTCGTCGTACGTCTTCCAGACGTTCCTGCCGGTCTCGCCATGCGACAACAGCCCGAACCTCGACCAGGTGCAGGCTGCG
>JAVEEG010000373.1 GCA_030840585.1 Frankiaceae bacterium
GCGACTCCAAATCTTTCAAGGTCGTAGCGCGGCATGTTGGCGTGGATCATCTCGACCGCGCAGCAGGCGAGGCCGAACGTCATCCACCACAGGCTGCCGGTCCGCGCCCACAGGAACAGGTCCTCCGTCGAGGTGACGAGGAAGCCCTTGTCAGCGACTTCGCCCTGGAGCTCGCCGAAGAAGCGCGGGTCGGGCGGCTGGAGGTCGGAGGGGCGCTCATTCTCGTGCCGGGGGTCGAGGATCACTCCCATTCGAGCGCTCCCTTCTTCCAGGCGTAGACGAAGCCGAGGACCAGCTCGATAAGGAACAGCATCATCGCGCCCCAGCCAACGAGGCCGATATTCTTCAGCGACACCGCCCAGGGGAACAGGAAGGCCGCCTCGAGGTCGAAGACGATGAACAGGATCGAGACGAGATAGAAGCGAACGTCGAACTGGGCGCGGCTGTCCTCGAAGGCCGGGAAGCCGCATTCATATTCGGCGAGCTTGTCGGGATAGGGATTCGAGGCGCCGGTCAGCTTGGCGACCGTCATCGGCAGGACGACGAAGGACAGCGACATCGACAGGGCCACGGCGAGGAACAGGAGGATGGGCAGGTAACCGGCGGCGACGGACGCCATTGGAGACTCTCCGGGGGCGATGAGTTGCGCGGCTTCTAGGCCAGCGTCCGCCGCGCCGCAACCACCCAGAGGACGTTGACGCCGGGGACGGCGGGCGCCATCGTTACGGAGCCTAAACGGAGAGGGACGCACGATGATTTCGAATCCCAAAAAGGCCACTTTGGCCCTGCTCGTCGCGGCCTGCGCCACACCCGTTCCGGGCTATGCCGCACCCGCCCACCGCGCCGCGCACGCCGTCCGCCGCGCCGGCCCGGTGCACCGCGCCGGCCCGGTCGGTCATCCGGCGGCCCGGTCGGCCGGCTACCTGGTGCACGCCCAGGACCCGCAGACCATCGTGCGCGCGCTTCTGGGCGGCGGCTATTCGGCCAAGCTGGGGGTCGACAAGGTCGGCGACCCGATGGTCACCAGCGCGGTCGGCGGGACCACCTTCCAGATCTTCTTCTACAATTGCACCAACCACACGGGCTGCGCGACGGTCCAGTTCCACTCGGGCTACGACCTCAACGCCAGCCCGGGCCTCGACTCGATCAACGAGTGGAACCGAAGCGAACGCTTCGGCCGCGCCTATCTCGACAAGGAGAACGATCCGATCCTCGAGATGGACATCGACCTAGACGACGGCGGCCTGTCGCCGCTCCTGTTCGTCGACAATATCGAGTTCTGGACGACCATTCTCGGCAAGTTCGAGAAGCATATCGGGTACAGGAAGTAACCAATCCCCCTCCCTGGAAGGAAGGGGTCAGGGGTGGGTAGCGCCGCAGGCGCCAAGGCCAAGTCGTTGAGGAGCCTCGCTTCGCTCGTACCCACCCCCTACCCCTCCCTTGCAGGGAGGGGAGTCAGCTCCTCAGCGCGTTCGCCACGAGGCGGTGGAGCTTCGAATGGAGGTCCGCATTGGCCGCCAGCACCTGGCCCTTGGCGAGCCCCGCTTCGGCGCCTCGGAAGTCGCTGACGAAGCCGCCCGCCTCCCTGACCAGAAGCAGGCCGGCGGCGAGGTCCCAATATTGCAGGTCCTCCTCCCAGAAGCCGTCGAAACGGCCGGCCGCCACCCAGGCGAGGTCGAGCGCCGCCGAGCCGAAGCGGCGGATTCCGGAGACTTCGGGCGCCACGGCCGCAAGGATTTTCTCGAACCTTTCCATATGGCCGTGGCCCATGAACGGGATTCCGGTGGCGATCAGCGCCTCGTCGAGGTCGCGGCGAGCCGAGACCCGGAGCCGCCGCTCGTTGAGCCAGGTCCCCCGCCCCTTCTCGGCCCAGAAGCTCTCGTCGGTGAGGGGCTGGTAGACCAGGGCCTGGGTGATCTCGGGCTTGCCCTGGGCGCCGCGCGGATCCTCCACGGCGATCGAGATGGCGAAATGGGGCAGGCCGTGGAGGAAGTTGGTGGTGCCATCCAATGGATCGACGATGAAGCGCGGCTTGTCGGGGTCGCCGTCGATGCTTCCGCCTTCCTCGAGCGTCAGGCGCCAGTCGGGGCGGGCGTGGCGAAGCTCCTCGACGATCGTCTTCTCGGCCTGCCTGTCGGCCATCGAGACGAAGTCGGCCGGGCCCTTGCGGCTGACCTGCAGCTGCTCGACCTCGTTGAAGTCGCGCCGAAGCCGAGGCGCCGCCTTGCGCGCCGCCTTCTGCATCACCGTGATCAGTCCGGAATGGGAAACCATCGCTAACTCCACCCCTCCCTGGAAGGGAGGGGACGGGGGTGGGTACCGCCGAAGGCGGCCGAAACGCTTCAGGTGGAGAAGGCTCGCTGCGCTCGCCTACCCACCCCTAGCCCCTCCCTTGGGACCCCATGAAAGTATTACTTTCATGGGAACCCGCCAGGGAGGGGAACAGGCTAATCCGCCCGCCTTACATAGGTCTGCTCGTAAACGTCGACGACGATGCGGGTTCCGGCGCTGATGTGCGGCGGCACCATCACCCGGACCCCGTTGTCGAGGATGGCGGGCTTGTAGGAGGACGAGGCGGTCTGGCCCTTCACCACGGCGTCGGCCTCGACGATCGTCGCCTCGATCTGGGCCGGCATCTGAACGCTGATCGGCCGCTCGTTGTAGAGCTCCATGACCACGTCCATGCCGTCCTGGAGGAAGGCGGCGGGCTCGCCGATCAGGTCGCGGGGCAAATTGACCTGCTCGTACGTGTCCTTGTCCATGAAGACGAGGCTGTCGCCGTCGGCGTAGAGATACTGGAAATCCTTGGTGTCGAGGCGGACCCGCTCGACCGTCTCGGCCGAGCGGAAGCGGACGTTGGTCTTGCGGCCGTCGACGAGGTTCTTCATCTCGACCTGCATGTAGGCGCCGCCCTTGCCTGGCTGGGTGTGCTGGATCTTCACGGCGCGCCAGATGCCGCCCTCATATTCGATGATGTTGCCGGGACGGATGTCCACGCCGCT
>JAVEEG010000223.1 GCA_030840585.1 Frankiaceae bacterium
CATCGCCGTCAGCGCGAGATCGATGTCGCGCTGACGGCGCGACTCGTCAGGTTGTCGCGAGCGCGCGGCTGACGGAGACCCAGCGGTCGAGTACGGCGGCGGCGGCGCCACTGTGCACGGCTTGGGCCGCCCGCGGCAGCATCGCCGCGACCTGCTCCCCCACCGGCCCCGGCCCGACCCCCTCGTACGCGACCAGAGCGGCCGCGGCGTTGAGCAGTACGGCGTCGCGGATCGCCCCCGGCTCGCCGGCCAGGAACGACCGCGTCACGTCCGCGTTGTGCGCCGCGTCCGCGCCACGCAAGGCCTCGGCGGACGCCGGGGCTATGCCGAGCGCGGACGGGTCGAGCCGCTCGGTCCGCACCTCGCCCCCGGCGACGACCCATACCTGCGAGGGCGCGGCGGTGCTCAGCTCGTCCAGGCCGTCGTCACCGCGGAACACCAGCGCGGACGCGCCGCGGGCCGCGAGCACGCCGGCCATCGTTGGCGCCATCCGGGCATCGGCGACGCCGACCGCCTGGGCCGGCGGCTGGGCCGGATTCGTCAGCGGGCCGAGGAAGTTGAACACCGTCGGGATGCCGAGCTCGCGCCGCGACGTCGCGGCATGACGCAGCGCCGGGTGGAACACCGGCGCGAAGCAGAAGCCGATACCGATGTCCTCGATGCACCGGGCTACCGACGCGGCGGGCAGGTCGACCGCTACCCCGAGCGCTTCCAGCAGATCCGCCGAACCGCACGCCGACGACGCGGCCCGGTTGCCGTGCTTCACGACGATGGCGCCGGCACCCCGGACGACCAGCGCGGCCATCGTCGAGATGTTCACCGTGTGCGCGCGATCGCCACCGGTGCCACAGGTGTCGACGGCACGAGTCGTCAAGGGAACCCGCTGCGCGTGCGCCAGCATCGCCTCGACCAGACCGGTCAGCTCCTCCGGCGTCTCGCCCTTCGCCCGCAACGCCACGGCGAACCCGGCGACCTGCACCGGCGTCGCCTCGCCGGACATCACCTCGTCCATCGCCCAGCGCGCGATGTCAGTGGGCAGCGACTCGCCCCGCACCAACGCCGCGAGTACGTCGGGCCAGGTGGTCACGATTCGCCGAGAGCCGCGCCGAGGTCGGCATTGAGCTTGCGCCCGTCGACGTGCAGCCGGGGTGCGACGTCGTGCAACCGACCGGCCGCGGACTCCAGTGCTGAGGCCGCGGTCAGTACGTCGTGCACGGCCGCGGCGGCGACCGGAAGGTAACCGGGCGCGAGGTCGAAACCGCAGCGCGGGCAACGCCCGTCGAACCCGCCGTCGACCATCTCGGCGAGCCGGAACGACTCACCGCAGTGGCCGCACCAAGCGCCGACGTCCATCGATGCTCAGCGGCTCTCAGTGGCCGGCGACGGCGGAACCGGCCGGTGCCAGCAATCGCAACGCCGCTTCGGTGATTCGCACCGCCTCGACCGGATGCGCGCTCACGCCTTCGGCATGCGCCCAGGTCGCGAGCCATGCGTCGTCGCGCCGGCCGAGGAGCAGCAACACCGGCGGCGGCGCGTCGAGTTCGTCCTTGAGTTGACGGCACAGGCCGATGCCACCGGTGGGCGCAGCTTCGCCGTCAAGGATCGCGAGGTCGATGCCGCCCTCGTCACAGCGGGCGACGACCTCCGCGCCGACGGTCGCTTCCGCGTACGTGACGTCGAGATCCGGTGCCGGATGTACGCCGAGGGCGCCGATGACTCGGGAGCGCGTCGTCGCGTTGCTCGAGTAGACGAGCACCGTGGCCCGGCGGCGTTCGGACATGGCTCTGATCGTAGCCATCAGCGCACGACGACCACCGCGAAGCCGTCGTACCCCTTCGTGCCGACGGTCTGTATGACGGTGGTGTCGGCGCGCGGGTCGGCGGCGATCTGCGCGAGGAAGTCACGGACCGCGCGCACGTTGACGTCGTCGCTGTCCGCATCGGCGACCGCGCCCTGCCGGACGACGTTGTCGACGACGACGAGACCGCCGGGGCGGGTGTGCCCGACCGCCCAGTCGACGTACGCCGACGTGCTGACCTTGTCGGCGTCGACGAAGGTGAGGTCGAACGTCTCGCCGTCGAGCGCGGGCAACGAGTCGATGGCGGGTCCGACGAGGACGTCGACGCGGTCGGAAACCCCAGCGGCGGCAAGGTTTTCGGTGGCGATCTGCGCGTGCCGCGGGTCGACTTCCAGCGTCGTCAACCGGCCACCATCGGCGAGGCCGCGCGCGATCCAGATCGCGCTGTAGCCGGCGAGGGTGCCGAACTCCAGTACGCGTTTCGCGTCGATCGCGCGGACGAGCAGGTGCAGCAGCTTGCCCTGCATCGCCGACACCTGGATCGGCGGCAATCCGGCGTCGGCGGCCCGCCGCAGCGCGGCGTCAAGCGCGGGGTCGGCATCGAGCAGTACGGACTCGAGATAGCGATCTACGTCGGCGGCATCCACGGCGCACATTGTCGTCCCCCACGCACTTCGGAGGGCTGGCGACCACGACACGCCGATAACGAGGCGCGGATCTGGTCACCAGCCCTCCGAAGTGGCGGTGGGGGCGTGCAGCGTGGCGTGCGGCTCGGGCTCATGAAGTCGGCGTTCGCCGGGTAGAGGGCGGACATGAGCAGCAGCAAGGTGGCGGTCATCACGGGTGGATCGGCGGGAGTCGGGCGGGCAATCGTGCGCGAGTTCGCCGCGCACGGTTACGACGTCGCGGTGCTGGCCCGCGGGCGGACCGGTCTCGACGGCGCGGTCCGCGACGCCGAGCAGGCCGGCGTGAAGGCGCTGGGCATCCCAACGGACGTGTCCGTCCTCGCCGAGGTCGAGGCCGCGGCGGATCAAATCGAGCGCGAGCTCGGTCCGATCGACGTATGGGTCAACGACGCGTTCGTCGGTGCGTTGCGGTTCTTCTGGGACACCGACGACGAGACGTTCCGCCGGATCAACGACGTCACCTATCTCGGCACCGTCAACGGCACTCGGGTTGC
>JAVEEG010000231.1 GCA_030840585.1 Frankiaceae bacterium
TGGACGTCACGATGTACGTCAAGCCGGGCACCAACATCCAGGTCCAGTTCGGCGACTCCGACAGCAACGGCGCGTCCGCGACGGTGAACCTGCAGGGCATGCGGTACTAACTCGCCGCCGGCTCCGCTGAGGCAATCGCGCGCAGGTTCGCTTCTAGGCGAACTGGTGCGCGATTGCCAACGAGGCGAGGTGCAGCAGCGGTTGCGGGTAGACCGATAGCAGCACCGTCACCGCAGCGGCCACCGCGACTCCGGCCGAGACTGACCAGCTGCGTTGCGCCGGCACCGGCACCGGCGTCACGTCGTCGTCCTCGGCCGCCGGCGCGAACATCACTGCGGCCACTCGCAGGTAATAGGCGAGCCCGATCACCGTGTTCACCGCGGCCACGACGGCGAGCCAGGTGACGTGTCCGTGCACGGCCGCCCGCAGTACGACGACCTTCGCGAACAGCCCGGCCACGCCCGGCGGCAGCCCGGCCAGTGCGGTGAGGAAGAACGCGAACAGCACCGCCGTGAGCGGCGCGCGGGTGATCAGGCCGCGCAGGTCCTCGATCGCAAGCCGAGGATGCATCCGGCGGACGAGTACGACGCAACCGAACGCGCCGAGGTTCATCGCGGCGTAGATGCCGAGATAGGCCAGCGTCGCGTGCACGCCGTCATCGAGTTGGCTCGACGCAACGGCGAGCGGCACCAGCAGGTAGCCGGCATGCGCGACCGTCGACCACGCGAGCAGCCGCACGACATGCCGCTGCCGGAGTGCGACCAGGTTGCCGACCGTCATGGACACGGCCGCGAGCACCGCAACCGCCGGTCCCCACACGTCGGCGTACGGCCGGAATCCGACGACGAGGAGCACGATCAGGCCGGCGAACCCAGCCGCCTTCGACGCGACCGACAGGAACGCTGCGACCGGCACCGGCGCACCCTGGTAGGTGTCCGGGGCCCAGAAGTGGAACGGCACCGCGGCGACCTTGAAGCCGAACCCGACGACGACGAGTACGACACCCGCTGCGCCGACCGCCGCGAGCGATCCGGGCCGGCCGTGCCGCAACGCCAAAGCATCGGCGATGTGGTGCAGCTCGATGCTGCCGGTCGTGCCGTAGATCAACGCGATCCCGTACACCGTCAGCGCGGTCGAGATCACCGAAAAGATGAAGAATTTCAACGCGGCTTCGATGCCGCGCGGATCGCCGTGACGCAGGCCGACGAGGACGAACGCGGGCAGCGACACGACTTCGAGACCGATAAGCAACGTGAGCAGATCGCGTCCGGCGGCGACGACGAGCATGCCGCTCACCGACATCAGCAACAACGCAAGGAACTCCCCCGACGGCACCCGCTCGCGCTCCTCGAACAACGGGACCGACAGCAGCAGTACGACGACGAGTGCCGCGAGCACGACGATCTGGAAGTACGTCGCGAAGTCGTCGGCGACGTACGAGCAACCGCCGCCGGCGAGGCAGAACGTGGAGCGCGTCGATCCGGTGGCCAGCCACGCAGTCAGGCCGAGCGCGCCAAGACTGCCGGCGAGTGCGAGCGCGGCCAGCAACGTTCGCCGCATCGTTGCCGGCACGAACAAGTCGGCGAGCAACACGACCACGGCGGTGATGACGATCGCGAGCGGCGGACTGATCGCGGCGTAGTCGATGCTCTGGGTGAGGCTCATCCGAGCAGGCCTTTGACTGCGGACTCCGAGACCCGCAAGACCAGTCCGGGCCAGACGCCGATACCGACGGCGAGGACGACGAGTGGCGTCCAGGCGACCAGGTCGACCGCGGCCGCGTCGGCGATCCGTTCACCGCGCCAGCGGTCGGTGACGACGCCGAAGTCGACCCGGCGCAACATCGCCAGGAAGTAGACCGCGGTCAGCACGGTGCCGGCCGCGGCGAGTCCGGTGAGGGTGAGGAACAGCGGCCGGGACAGGCCGGCGGCGGGCGAGTACGCACCGAGCAGCGCGAGCATCTCGCCCCAGAATCCGGCCAGGCCCGGCAGCCCAAGGCTGGCGATCGACGCGACCAGCAACAGCCCGCCGAGCGCCGGCAATTTCGCCAGCAGCCCGCCGCCGAGTTCGGTGACGTCGCTGGTGTGGAACCGATCCTTGACGCCGCCGACGACGAAGAACAGCAACCCGGTGATGACGCCGTGCGCGATGTTGCCGATCAGCGCGCCTTGCACCCCGGCCGAGGTGAGCGTCGCGATGCCGAGCAGGACGAAACCCATGTGTCCCACCGACGAGAACGCAATCAGCCGCTTCAGATCCGCATGCGGTCCACGCGCCAGCGCGAGGCAAGCGAAGCAGGCCCATAGGATGCCGGCGACGGCGAGGCAGCCGAGCGCCGGCGCGAGGTCGCGGGCGCCGGACGGCAGGTCGGGTACGACGATGCGGACGAAGCCGTAGGTGCCCATCTTCAACAGCACCCCGGCGAGCAGCACCGATCCGACGGTCGGCGCCTCGGTGTGCGCGTCCGGCAGCCAGGTGTGCAGCGGCCACATCGGGCTCTTCACCCCGAAGCCGACCAGCAATAGCGTGGCCGCGAGCAACTGCGTCCCGGCCGTGATCCCGTGGCCGTGCGCGCGGGCCAGCGCCGTCATGTCGAAGGTGCCGGTCGCGGCGTACATCACCAGGAAGCCGACCAGCATCAGGCCGGAGCCGAGCAACGTGAACAGGATGAACTTCGTCGCTGCCGGCCGTCGCTGTGGCCCGCCCCAGACGGCGATGAGCACGTACATCGGGATCAGCACGACCTCGAAGAACACGAAGAACAGCACCAGATCCAGCGCGACGAAGGTGCCGAGCATGCCGACTTCGAGCAGCAGTACGACGGCCATCATCAACCGGTCGCGAATCGTCGCAGCGCACAGCACGACGAGCAGCGCGGTCAGCAACACCAGCGGCAAGCTGATGCCGTCGATGCCGAGATGGAACCGCACGTCGACCGTCGGCAACCAACGTGCATTCACGACGTCCTGCGCGCGACCGCCCGCGCCGTAGTCGAAGCGCGTGGCGACCTCGATTGCGACCAGCAGGGTCGCCGCGCTCACCGCCGTACCGATCGTGCGTGCGGTCCGAACCGGCACTTTGATCGCGGCAAGCAGGACGGCACCGAGCGCGGGCAGCCCGAGCAGCAAGGGCAGCAGCGCGCGGTTCATCGGGCCACCGCCAACGAGACGCCGACGACGAGCGCGATCACCGCGACGACGAGCCCGCTCGCGTATGCCTGCACGTTGCCGTTCTGTAGCCGCCGCAACGCGCCGCCGAGTCCGGTCGCGGTGCTGCCGCTGCCCTCGACCGCGGCGTCGAGACCGCCGTCGTCGGCTGAAAGGACCGCGTTGGCGAGCGCGTGCACTGGCCGTACGACGGCGCGGTCGTAGAAAGCATCGACACCGAACGCACTCGTCAGCGGGCGGTGAGCGAGCGCGGCCAGCGGATCGGCGGCGGGATCACGCCGCCACAGCGCGTACACAGCGGCCGCGGCGACCACGACCAGCGTGGTCGACAGCGCGACTCCGCCTGCGCCGACGTGCAACGCGCTGGTGCCGATCGGTGCGTCGAGCCAGCGCGATACGCCCCACCGATGGGGCAGCACCGGCAGGCCCAACGCAATGGCTGCCGTCGCCAGCACCGCGAGCGGTGCGGTCATGACGACCGGCGACTCGTGCAGCCGCGTGCCGGCGCTGCCCCGGTAGTCGCCGAGGAACGTCCGCAGCACGAGCCGGGTCACGTACGCCGCGGTCACGACGACAGTCACGAGCCCCACGACGTAGACAGCGGTGCCGAGCGCGCCGCCGCGTTCGTGCGCCGCATCGAGGATGCCGTCCTTGCTGAACCCGCCGGCGAAGGGCGGCAACCCGGCCAGCGCGGCGGCGCCGACGACGGCGGTGACGAACGTGACCGGCATCGCCCGGCGCAACCCGCCCATCTGGCTCATCAGGTTGGTGCCCACGGTGCGCAGCACCGAGCCGGCGGCGAGGAACAGCAACGCCTTGAACGCCGCATGCGTGAGCAGGTGGTAAATGCTCGCGGTCCAGCCGCGGACGGCGAGGCCGGCGGCCATGTATGCGAGCTGGCTCACGGTTGACCACGCGAGCACGCGCTTGAGGTCGTCCTCGGCCAGCGCGACCAGTGCGGCGCCCAGCATCGTGATGCAGGCGATGATCCCGAGCACCGTCAACGCGACCGGCGCGGCGAGGAACAACGGGTACATCCGCACGACCACGAAGATGCCGGCGGCCACCATCGTCGCCGCGTGGATCAGCGCGCTGATCGGCGTCGGGCCGGCCATCGCGTCCGGCAACCACACGTGCAGCGGGAACTGCGCGCTCTTGCCGACGACGCCGCCGAGCAGCAACAGCACGCCGGCGGTCAGCGCCGCACTGCTGTGCGGCGCCGCGAGGACGCGGCTGATCTCGAACGACCCGGCGTGTACGCCGACGACGAGGATGCCGATGAGGAACGCCGCGTCGCCAAACCGCGTGGTCACGAACGCCTTCACCGCCGCGGCGCGTGCGCCTTCGGTTTGCCAGTAGTGGCCGATCAGCAGGTAGGAGCAGAGGCCCATCAGCTCCCAGCCGACGAGCAGTTCGAACAGGTTGCTCGCGACGACGACGAGCAGCATCGCGGCGGTGAACAGCGACACCTCGGCGGCGTACACCGAGTACCGCGGATCGCCGGCCATGTACGCGGTCGAGTAGATCTGCACGAGCAACGCGACGACGCAGACCATGACCGCGACGACCGCGACGAGCCCGTCCACTCGGGTCCCGACGTGCAGAGTCCGGCCGCCGATCGGCGCCCAGGTCACGGCGGACTCGTGCACGGTGCCAGGCGATCCTTCGACCGCCGCCAGGACGAGCAGCGACACCACTGTCGCGCCGGCGGTGCCGAGGATCGCGGGTACCGCGGGACCGCCGATCATCCGGGTACCGAGGAACAGCCCGAGCACCGCGGCCAGCGCCGGCAGCGCCGGCAGCAACCAGGCGACGTCGGTCATGGCTCGACTCGCACCGGCGGATCGGTGTCGGCGAGTTGGCGCAACTCGTCGACCGCGACGGTTTCGCGCAACCGGAACAGCGCGAGCACGATCGCCAGCCCGACGCCGACCTCGGCCGCCGCGACGACGACGACGAACAACGCGAACACCTGGCCCGCGTGCACCGTGTCCTTGAACCACGCGTCGAACGCAACGAGATCGAGGTTGGCCGCGTTGAGCATCAACTCGACCGCCATCAGCAGCGCGATCGCGTTGCGCCGGGCGAGCACGCCGTACACGCCGACGCCGAACAGCAGCGCGGACAGCAGCAGCGCCATGGACAGGTGCATCAGGCGGCACGCCGGGTCAGCACGATCGCACCCACCAATGCCGCGAGCAGCAGCACGCTCGCGACCTCGAACGGCAGCACGAAGAACCGGAACAGCGACGTACCGATCACTTTGCCGTCGCCGATCGCGGTGTGATGGATGTCGACGTACGCACCGCGGAACGCAGCGACGACGAGAGTGCCGAGTACGCCGGCGGTCGCGAGGCCGGCGACCGCTGCCACCGGCCGGTTGCCGCTGTCGAGTTCTTGCACCGCGCCGACCGGGGCGCGAGTCAGCATCGCGCCGAAGAGCATGAGTACGACGATCGCGCCGATGTAGATGAGCACTTGCACCCACGCGACGAGTTCGGCCGTGAGCACGAGGTAGCAACCCGCCAGCGCGCCGAAGCACACCACCAACCACAGCGCGGCATGGATGACGTGCCGGGCGGTCACGACGAGGATTGCGGCGGCGAGGCAAACCACACCGAGCAGCCCGAAGACGACGTCCGCGAGGGTCATCGCGTGCCGCCGATCTCTTTCGGTGGCTCAGCGTTCGGTACGTCGGCCGGCGGCGCGGGCACGGTCGGCATCCATTCCCGCAGCCGATCCCGCTCGTGCGTCATGAAGCCAAGGTCATGTTCGGCGTACTCGAACTCCGGGCTCCAGAACAGCGCGTCGAACGGGCAGACCTCGATGCAGATCCCGCAGTACATGCAGAGCGAGTAGTCGATGGCGAACCGATCGAGGACGTTGCGGGTGCGCGGCCGCGCGCCCTCCTCGCGAGCCGGCACCGTTTCCTTGTGCGAGTCGATGTAGATGCACCAGTCCGGGCACTCGCGGGCGCACAGCATGCAGACCGTGCAGTTCTCCTCCAGCAGCGCGATCACGCCCCGGCTGCGCGGCGGCAGGTCGGGCCGGACGTGCGGATACTCCTGCGTCACCGACCGCTTCGTCATGGTGCGCAACGTCACGCCGAGCCCTTGGGCGAGACCCTTGCCCGGGATGCTCGGCGTCATGACGTGACCCGCACGATGCCGGTCAGCGCGATCTGTCCGAGCGCGAGCGGCACCAGCCCGATCCAGGCGAGCCGCTGCAGCTGATCCGCGCGCAACCGCGGATAGGTCACCCGTAGCCAGATCACCACGAACGACAACGCCATCGTCTTGAGCAGCAACCACAACCAGCCGAGTTGCGATTCGAAGAACGGACCCTTCCAGCCGCCGAGGAACAGCACCGCCGTGAGCGCGGAGAACACCACGATGCCGGCGTACTCGGCAAGCAGGAACAGCGCGAACCGCAGGCCGGTGTACTCGGTGAACGGGCCGAACACGATCTCGCTGTCGGCGACCGGCATGTCGAACGGCGGCCGGCGCAGCTCGGCGAGGGCGGCGATGAAGAAGACAACGGCGGCGACACCTTGGTAGGGCAACCACCACCACCGCCAGGCGTGCACGATCCCGTCGAGCGACAACGTGCCGGCGGCCATCGCCGCACTCGCCGCGGCCAACACCAGCGGCAGTTCGTACGCCATCAACTGCGCGCCGGCCCGCATGCCGCCGAGCAACGAGTACTTGTTCGCACTCGACCAGCCGGCCATCAGCACGCCGATCACGCCGACACTCACGATCGCGAGCGCGAAGAAGACACCGACCGACAGATCCCGCGCGGTCTGCCCGGGACCGACCGGGATGGTGATGAGCACGAACAGGTACGGCAACAGCGCCACCGCGGGGGCGAGCTCGAACACCCGCTTGTCCGCGCGGGCCGGTACGACCGATTCCTTCTGCGCGAACTTGACCCCGTCCGCGACCAGCTGCGCCCAGCCGTGGAAGCCACCGGC
>JAVEEG010000279.1 GCA_030840585.1 Frankiaceae bacterium
GTACGGCGCTGAGCCGGCGCGCGGGTCGCCGTACCTGCGCCTCCCGACGCGGGACGGCGGGTGGACGGCCCGGACGAGCGCGGGCTCGGTCGGGGCCGCGCCGGGGTGCGCGTAGCCACGGGGCCAGGCTAGTCCCTCCCGTCACATCCGCCCCACAAGTCACGATCTCAGCGAACGCGTGTCGCGCGCCGACGCGAGAGGTCAGTCAGGCGAAGTCGACCCATAGGGCAAGGGTGTGCGCCTCCGTGGCCGGCGATTCGGTGTCGACGTAACCACCGGCGCTGATCGGCCCGCCCTGGTGCAGCCCGAACGCCTCGTAGAAGGTCGCGTACTGCGCCAGCGCGCCACCCGGACCGGTCGCCGTCCCGGCCTCGACTTGCCCCGCGATCCCGGCCGGCGATGCGCTCGCCGCGTCGCAGGGGTATTGGTACGCCACGGTGACCCCGCCGGCCGGCCCACGCCACATGCACGGCCCGACCGCGTTGGCTGACTTCGGCGCACCGACGAAGACCTTCCAGCCGAGCAGGAAGTACGCGCCGCCGCGGGCACTCGAGGTGTGGCTGACGCCGGCGCTGTAGAGGTTGCCGCCGAACCCGCCGGTGTACGACGGCCACAGCTGGCTCGGCGCCGGCGCGTCGACGCTCACCGCGGCGCGGCTGCCCGACCGCACAACGGTCGCGCCGTGCAGCCCGGGGAGGTGGAAGGTCACACCGACGCCTGCGCCGTCCGCGATCAGGAAGAGCCGGTAGCGCCCGGCGGGCAACGTGGCCGTCGTCGTGTTGTCGCTCGCCACCCCGCAGACGCAACCCTGACCGCCGTGGAACGCCCACGACGGCGGTGTGCAGCCGACGGTCGGGCAGTAGCCCGGCTGGATCGACATCAGCGCGCCGGCGACGTGCGGGTCCTCGGGCTGCAGGACGAACCCGGCGTAGCGACCCCGCCATGCCATGACCGTGACCGTGGAGTTCCAGTCGCGGACCGACACGGTGACCGGGCGCGGGAGCACGACCTCGCGGACGTACGGCGAAGTGCCGATCACGGTGACCGTGCCGCCCAGCACGACCGGACGCGGCTTGGCCGTCGCGGACGCGCCGACGGGCACCGCGGCCCCCAGTAGCGCTGCCCCGATCGCGACCGCGCGGAGCGTCCGTACGACGTGCATGGCTGGTCAGACCCCGGGATTGCAGACGAAGTTCGACGGCTCGTTGTACGTCCCGTCGAAGGTCCCCGCACCGACACAAACGATGTAGGAGCGGCTGGACAGCTCCCACGACGAGAACCGGTACGTCTGCGTGGACGCTTGGCCCTGGGTGAGCGTGGGTGTCGTGTAGTGCGTGTCTCCGTTGTTGCCCCAGATGAAGCACTGAACGACGGTCGCCTGGACGACGTATGGCGTCGTCGCGCTGCAGGTGACCTCGACGTCGCTGCCGGCGCTGCCAACGCCGGGGACATCCTGGGCGAAGCCCGAGCACTGCTGCTCCTGCCAGTAGCCACAGGTCGCGGTGGCGCCGCCGCTGAACACCGCTGATGCCGGCACCGCCTGACACATTGCCGCCAGCGCTATCGCACCGATGGCCAGAACTCGTCGTACCTTCATCTCGCCCGACGCTCCTCCCGTTTCGGCGAATGAACGGACGGTATGTATTACCGTCCCTGGGGCGCCGCGCTTACGCGCGCAACAAGAGAAATTTTTTGGCTTGCTAGGTTCCGACCATGGCGCACACGATCCAGGTCGCCCTCGACTGCGCCGACCCGCGGCGGTCGGCCGAGTTCTGGTGCGAGGTGCTCGGCTACCAGATCCAGCCGCCGCCGCCTGGCTACGACGACTGGCCCGCGTGGCTGGCCGACCGGGGCATTCCCGAGGAGAGGTGGAACGACGCCGCTGCGGCGACCGACCCCGAGGGCAAGGGGCCGCGGCTGTACTTCCAGAAGGTCCCGGAGCGCAAGCGGGACAAAAACCATGTGCACCTCGACGTCAAGGTCGGCCGCGACAACGTCGACCCGACGGTCGAGCGGCTGGTCGGCCTGGGCGCGACAGTGGTACGGCCGGGCGAGATCAGCCCGCTGGGCGAGTACTGGGTCGTGCTCGCCGATCCCGACGGCAACGAGTTCTGCCTGCAATGACCGATCTCACCGCGACGCGATGGCTCGTCGATCCGGATCACGCGTACCTCAACCACGGCGGCTTCGGCGCGCTGCCGGTGTCGGTCGCCGAGGCGGCCGCCGCGATCCGGGCCGAGGTCGAGGCGAACCCGACCGACATGTTGATGCGCCGCTGGCCGGCGCTGATCGACGCCGTGCGGGATCGAGTGGCCGGCCTGCTCGGCACCGACCCTGCCAACCTTGTCTTCGTCCCGAACGCGACCGCCGGCACCGCGACCGTGCTGTCCAGCCTGCATTGGGAACCCGGTGATGAAGTCGTCTCGACCGACCACCGTTACCCGGCGGTCGCGAGCCAGCTCGGTGTGTTGCTGCGTTACGGCGTGAAGGTGGTCGAGCAACACGTGCCGGTCGACATCGGCTCGGTCGCGGAGATCGTCGACCGGATCATGGCCGGAGTGACTGAGCGGACCAAGCTCGTCGTGATCGACTCCATCGCATCGCCGACCGGTTTCCTGTTCCCGGTCGCGGAGATCGCCGCCGCCGCGCGCGAGCGGGGCATCGCCGTGCTCGTCGACGGCGCGCACGCCCCGGGCCAGATCGCAGTCGACATCGACGCGCTCGGCGTCGACTTCTGGGTCGGCAACCTGCACAAGTGGGTGTGCTCGCCGCGAGGGTGCGCCGCGCTCGCGGTCGCACCGAAGTGGCGCGACGTGGTCCGCCCGCTGGTCGCATCACACGGCTACTCGCTCGGCTACCACGACGCCTTTGACTGGACCGGTACGGCGGACCCCGTACCGGTGCTGGCGATCCCGGCCGCGCTCGACTTCTGGGACAGCCTCGGGTGGGACGCCGTACGGCGGCACCAACGCGAGTTGGTCACCGCGGGTGCGCGACGGGTCGCCGCCGCGATCGGCACCGAGGTCGCGATCGCGGACGAGTTCACCGCGGCGATGCGGTTGGTCCGGCTGCCGGTCGACCTGCGGTCCGAAGCCGAGCGCGAGGCGGTCGCTTACCGGCTGATCACCGAGCACGGCGTCACCGCGCACATCACCGAGCACGCCGGTACGACGTACGTCCGGATGTGCGGCCAGCTCTACAACACCGCGGAGCACTACGACCGTCTCGGCGAAGCCTTGACGAAAGTACTGGCCTAGACCTCGACGACGACCGGGATGATCATCGGCCGGCGGCGGTAGGTGTCGGATACCCATTTGCCGATCACGCGGCGAACCAATTGCTGCAACTGGTGTGAGTCGGCGATCCCTTCACGGGCGGCCTCGGCGAGCGCCTCTTCGATCAGCGGCCGCACGTCTTCGAACGCGGCTGCGTCCTCGGAGAAACCGCGGGCCAGAATCTCCGGGCCGGCTGCGACCTTGCCGGTCACCGAGTCGACAACGACGACACAAGTGACGAAGCCCTCGCCACCGAGGATGCGCCGATCCTTCAGCGACTCCTCGCCGACATCGCCGACCGCGAGCCCGTCGACGTACACGTATCCGGCCGGGATCGCGCCAACGATTCGCGCCTTGCCCTCGATCAGATCGACGACGACGCCATCTTCGGCGAGTACGACGTTCTCCCGCGGCACCCCCGTCTGTACGGCGAGTTCGGCATGCGCGCGCAGGTGTCGCCACTCTCCGTGGATCGGCATCACGTTGGACGGCCGGGTCAGGTTGAGCACGTACAGCAATTCGCCGGCCGGCGCATGTCCGGAGACGTGCACGAGCGCGGTCTCCTTGTGCACCACCCGCGCGCCCCAACGCGCCAGGCCGTTGACCACCCGCCACACCGCGGTCTCGTTGCCGGGCACCAGCGACGACGCGAGGACGACGGTGTCGTCCGGCTCGATCCGGACGTGCCGGTGGTCGCGGTTGGCCATCCGGGCCAGCGCCGACATCGGCTCACCTTGCGACCCGGTCGACACCAGCACGATGCGCTCCGGCGGGATGTCTTCGAGCGCGTCGAGATCGACGATGAGACCCGGCGGGATGGTGAGGTAACCGAGGTCGCGGGCGATGCCCATGTTGCGCACCATCGACCGGCCGATGAACACGACCTGCCGACCGTGCGAGTGCGCGGCGTCGAGGACCTGTTGCACCCGGTGCACGTGCGAGGCGAAACAGGCGACGATGATCCGTCGCTGCGCCTTTCGAAACACCTCGTCGAGCACCGGGCCGATCTCGCGTTCGGGCGTGACGAAGCCGGGCACCTCGGCGTTGGTCGAGTCGCTCATCAGCAGGTCGACGCCGTCACGGCCGAGCCGGGCCCAACCGCCGAGGTCGGTGAGCCGGCCGTCGAGCGGGAGCTGATCCATCTTGAAGTCGCCGGTGTGCAAAACCACACCTGCATCCGATCCGATGGCGACACCGAGCGCGTCCGGGATCGAGTGGTTGACCGGGAAGAACTCGCACCGGAACGGCCCGAGCTGTTCGACCTGCCCTTCCCGTACCTCCAACGTGTACGGCGTGATCCGGTGCTCGCGCAACTTGCCTTCGACCAACGCCAACGTCAGCCGAGATCCGACCAGCGGGACATCCGGCTTCTCCCGCAACAGGTACGGCACCCCGCCGATGTGATCCTCGTGCCCGTGCGTCAGCACGACTGCGTCGACGTCGTCCCAGCGATCGCGCAGGTAACCGAAGTCCGGCAGGATCAAGTCGACACCGGGCTGATCGGTCTCCGGGAACAGCACGCCGCAGTCGACGATCAGCAACCGGCCGCCGAACTCGAAGACGGTCATGTTGCGACCAATCTCGCCGAGCCCGCCGAGCGCGACGATGCGCAACGCACCGGGCGCGAGCGGCGGCGGATCCCCGAGGTCGGGGTGCGGGTGGCTCATCGACGCGACGTCATATGTGCACGCCGCCGGCAGC
>JAVEEG010000329.1 GCA_030840585.1 Frankiaceae bacterium
AGCGCCGACTGGCCGCCGAACACCACGGGGAGGTGCGGCACGTCCCGGGCGAGCCACCGGATCCAGCGGGCCGGCGGGATCAGGTGATGCGCCGCGAGGAGCACGAGCCCCGGGACCTCGCCCCGCCGGGGTCGCGCACAGCCGAGCGGTTCGAGCCGCGCCACGAGGGTGTCCACGAGGTCGTCCGGCCCCTCCACGACGGCTCCGGCGACCGGCGGAGGTCCCTGCTCGAGCGCCGGGCCGAGGGCGGTCAGCAGCGCGTCGACCGCGGAGGACGGGAGGCGGCGCCGGTCGGCGAGGTCGTCGAGGTGGTCGCGCTCGGCGCCCTCCGCCAGGGCGGCGAGCAGGAACTCGGTGCCGGCCGTCACGTCGTCCAGCACGACGAGCACCGGATCGGTGCCGAACTGCAGGCAGGTGGGCGAGCGCCAGAGCGGGGATGCGGCAGGGTCCAGCCGGAACATGGCGGGCATTGTGCGGCGGAACGCTTCGCCCCGCCGCCGTTGTCCACAGCGCGACCCGCTGCACCGCAGCGCCGCGGGGCGGCTCAGACCGGCGGGTCCTCGTCCCCCCGGAGCAGGTCCTCGATCTCGCGGTCCACGTCGTCCGCCGGCTCGCCGCCGCCCGTGAGGCGGGCGACCAGCCGCTCGGGGTCGTCGATGTCGGCGGCGGTCGGGAGCAGGTCGGGGTGCGACCACAGCGCGTCGCGCGCCTCGATCCCGGCCGCGTCGGTGGCGCGCCGCCACATGGCCGCGGCCTCCCGCAGCCTGCGCGGCCGGAGCTCCAGGCCCACCAGCGTGGCGAACGCCTGCTCGCCCGGGCCGCCCGTCGCGCGTCGGCGGCGCACCGTCTCCGCGATCGCGTCCGCGCGGGGCAGCCGCTTCGCGGCGTCCGCGGTGACGACGTCCACCCAGCCCTCCACGAGCGCGAGCAAGGTCTCCAGCCGGGCGAGGGCCGCGAGCTGCGCGTCCGTCTTCGGCGGGATCAGCTCCCCGTTCGAGAGCGCCTCGCGCAGCCGATCGGTGTCGCTCGGGTCGAAGCCCGCGGCGAACGACTGCACCTGGTCGATGTCGATGCTGAGGTCGCGGGAGAAGTCCCCGACCGCGCTCGTGAGATTGAGGCGCAGCCACCGGGCGTGCCGGAACAGTCGCGCGTGCGCCAGCTCCCGGACCGCGAGGTACAGGGTCACCTGCTGCTCGTCGATGTCGAGGCCCGCGGCGAAGTCGGCGAGGTTCTGGGGCAGCAGCCCGGACTGCCCGTCGGGCAGGAGCGGCACCCCCACGTCGCCGCCCGACACCACCTCAGTGGACAGGTTGCCGACCACGGCCCCGAGCTGGGCGGCGAAGATCGTGCCGCAGACGCTGCGCAGCATCCGGCCGGCGTCCGGCAGCGTGCTCACCACGTCCTCCGGCAGCTGCTCCGTGAACACCGTCGTCAGCGACTCGGCGATGCGCAGCGCGACCGGCTCGGCCAGCTGGCTCCAGAAGGGCATCGTCGCGCGGATCCACTCGGTGCGGGTCAAGGCGCGTGGCCGCTCCGGCAGGGCGCCGAAGCTGCTCGTCTCGTCGAGCCACAGGTCGGCCACCGTGAAGGCCTGATCGACGTTCGCGGTCTGCCGGTCGGTGGCGGACAGGGTGGCCGCGCCCGCCTGCGCCACTGCCTGCTCGGTGGCGATCGACCAGTCGATCGTGCCGTCCGCGTTCTGCATCGCCTGCCGCAGCTGCGCCATCAGGCTCGCGAGGCCGGCGGCCCCGCCGGGCAGCCCCATCGCCTTCGCGAGCTCGGCCGCGTCCGGGCCGCCGCCCTCGGAGAGCATGCGGCGCAGGAGCTCCTGCAGGTCCGGCTCGGACCCGTTCTCCTCCGGCTCGTCGGGCATGCCACGTACGCTACTCACGTTCCGTAACGCCCGATCCCCGGAAGGTTCCGTGACCGTCGAACCTCCCGCCCGAGCGGGCGTGCCGTGGCGGGCGCTGCTCGTGCTGCTGGCCCTGGCCGCGGTGCTGATCGTCTCCCTGCTGCCCTCGCCGTACGCGATCGAGCGTCCGGGGCCCGTGTTCGACACCCTCGGCCGCACGGGCCAGAAGGGTTCCGGCACCCCGCTGATCGAGGTGCCGGGCCGCAGGACCTACCCCACGAGCGGCTCTCTCGACGTGCTGACCGTCACTGTGGTCGGCACCCCGACCGCCGGCCCGTCCTGGCTGGACCTGGCCGCCGCCTGGCTCGACCCCACCCAGTCGGTGGTGCCCCTAGAGGCGGTGTACCCGGCCGGGGAGAGCGTCCGTGAGTCGAACCGGCAGGGCGCCCGGGAGATGACCGAGTCGCAGCAGAGCGCGATCGCGGCGGCCCTGCGCCGGCTCGGCTATCCCGTGAAGGGCAGCGTGCGGGTCACCCAGGTCGCGCCGGGCACGGCCGCGGTCGGCAAGCTGCGGGTCGGCGACGTCCTCCGCTCCTACGCCGGGCGGCCCGTCGTCGACGCCTGCGGGCTGCAGGACCTCGTGGTGGGGCACGGGGCGGCGCCGGCGGCCGTCGCGCTCAGCCGCAGCGGTACGGCGTCCACCGTCCAAGTCACGCCGCGGCTCACGGACGTCCCCGGGGGGCGCCGGCCGCTCCTCGGCGTCGTCACCGCCGGCAGCTACGTCTTCCCCTTCACAGTGCAGCTCCGGCTCAGCGACGTCACCGGGCCGAGCGCCGGGATGATGTTCGCCCTCGGGATCGTGGACAAGCTCCAGCCTGGCTCTCTCACCGACGGCCGCTTCATCGCCGGCACCGGCACGATCGATGACGACGGCGTGGTCGGCCCCATCGGCGGGATCCAGCAGAAGCTCATCGGCGCTCGTCGCAAGGGCGCAACTGTCTTCCTCGTGCCGTCGGACAACTGCAAGGAGGCGTTGTCCTCGCCGCCGTCCG
>JAVEEG010000037.1 GCA_030840585.1 Frankiaceae bacterium
CGGTCGACTGCTCAAGCGGCTGCTCCGGAGACGCGCCAGCAGCACCCACCGGCGCCGGCACCTTGCGCAGCCCGATCGAGTCGGCCAGCACCTGCGCGATGTCGATCACCTTGACGCCGTTGCGGACTGAACCTTCGGAGCGCCGCTGGTTCACCGCGTCGTCGAGCATGATCAGGCAGTACGGGCACGACGTCGCGATCAGCTCCGCGCCGGTGCCGAGCGCCTCGTCGGTCCGCTCGACATTGACCCGCTTGCCGATCCGCTCCTCCATCCACATCCGCGCGCCGCCCGCGCCGCAGCAGAACCCGCGCCGGCCGTGCCGCTCCATCTCCACCCGCTGCACACCGGGGATCGCGTCGAGGACTGTCCGCGGCTCGTCCATCACGTCGTTGTGCCGGCCCAGGTAACAGGGGTCGTGGTACGTCAGCTTCGCCACGACTGGGTCCTGCGGCGAGAGCTTGCCCTCGGCGACCAGCCGGCCGAGCAGCTGCGAGTGGTGCACGACCTCGTAGTTGCCACCGAGGGCCGGGTACTCGTTGCCGATCGTGTTGAAGCAGTGCGGGCAGGACGCGACGATCTTGCGCACGCCAACGGAATCGAGCGTCTCGATGTTGGCCTTCGCCATCTCCTGGAACAGGTACTCGTTGCCGATCCGCCGGGCGGGGTCGCCGGTGCACGACTCGCGCGGGCCCAGGATGGCGAACTTCAACCCGGCCGCGTTCATCACCCGGGCGATCGCCTGCGTCGACCGCCGGGCGCGATCGTCCAGCGCACCGGCACAACCCACCCAGTACAGCCACTCGACATCGTCCGGAATGTGATCAGTGACAACCGGTACGTCGAACTCGACGCCCTCGGTCCATTCGGTGCGAGCCGCAGCCGACATGCCCCACGGGTTGCCGTTGTTCTCGATGTTGCGCAGCATCACGCCGGCTTCGCTCGGGAACGACGACTCCATCAACACCTGGTAGCGCCGCATGTCGATGATCGCGTCGACATGCTCGATGTCGACCGGGCACTCCTCGACGCACGCGCCGCACGTCGTACACGACCACAGCACGTCGCGATCGATCACGTCCGGGACGAGAGACGCACCATCGCGATCCGACTTACCCAAGAGCCGATCGGCCTCGGCGAACATGTGGTCACGCAGATTGGTGATGACGAGCTTCGGGTTCAGCGGCTTGCCGGTGTTCCAGGCCGGACACTTGTCCTGGCACCGCCCGCACTCGGTGCACGCGAGCGTCTGCAGCAGCTGTTGCTTGTGGAAGTGCTCGATCTGCCCGGCACCGAGGACGGCGTCCTCGTCCTCCATCAACTTCTCGAGGTCGGGCGTCGTGCCCAGCGCGCCCAACGCCTTCGGCTGCCGCTTCATCGACGCGTTCAGCGGCGCGGTGAAGATGTGCATGTGCTTGCTGTAGAGCACCAGCACCAGGAAGCCCATGACGACGGCGATCTGCGCGACGATGAACACCGTCTCGAACGCTTCGCTCGACGGCGTGATGTACGACGTCGCCTTGGACGCGAACGCCCACCAGCCCTCGTCCTGGTAGGGGAAGATGCCGGCCGCGATCTGCGCACCGCGGTAGAGCAGCAGCGTCGCGATGACCAGGAAAATCATCCCGAGAACGATGAACGCCTGGTCGACATGCGAGCCGTAGAACCGTGACCGCCGGTCCAGCCGGGCCGGTGACTGCGCCAGCCGGATCGCGGTGAAGATCGCCAGCGCCACGAGCACCGCGACCGCGAAGATGTCTTCGATCAGCCCGACCGCTGCGCTCTTGCCGATCACCGGGATGGCGAAGTCCCGCTGGAACAGCGCGCCGTACGCCTCGATGATCGTGAGCAGCAGGACGATGAACGCCCAGAACGTGAACGCGTGCGCCCACCCGGACAGCGGTCGCTTGAACAGCTTGCGCTGGGCGAAGACATCGACGAGCTGCGCATTGATCGCGCCGCCGATCGACGGCCGCCGCTCCGGCGGGATGTCGGCGCCGGCCCACACCAGCCGGCCCAGCCAGACGACCCGGCCCGCGGCGACGGCGAGGGCGACGACCGTGACGAGGAGTCCGGCGATGAGGCGTGCGGTCAAGGCGGGCGCTCCGACACGTCGAGGAGAATGACGTTCGGAAGCGTAACGGGCGGCGATCTAGAGGATCCGCGCCAGCCACGCCACGATCGGCAGCACGACCAGCGGCGCGGTCAGTGCGACCATCCCGACAACCACCAGCGCGGCGAGGACGCGAGTGCGCAGCTTGGGCTCGCCCCGCCGATCCTGGAGCCGCCCCAGCATGGTCGAAGGGTACGACGCCGCTGGGTGAGCCTGAGCTACCAGAAAAGTTGAGCCGATCTGGCGCAAGGCGGAATTGACAGCGGCGGCGGCCGTGTTAAAGATGAGCGTAGGCGGCTCAAGGTCGGGCCGCGCCACTTAAGCATCCGGAGGACAACAACCATGGGACGAGCGGTCGGCATCGACCTCGGTACCACCAACAGCGTCGTGACCGTGCTCGAAGGCGGCGAGCCCAACGTCATTGCCAACGCGGAGGGGTCGCGGACCACCCCGAGCGTGGTCGCGTTCGCGAAGAACGGCGAGGTTCTCGTCGGCGAGGTCGCGAAGCGCCAGGCGGTCACCAACCCGGACCGCACCATCCGGTCGGTCAAGCGGCACATGGGCGGCGACTGGTCGGTCGACATCGACGGCAAGCACCTCACCCCGCAGCAGATCTCCGCGTTCGTGCTGCAGAAGCTCAAGCGGGACGCGGAGGCCTACCTCGGCGAGAGCGTCACCGACGCCGTGATCACCGTTCCGGCGTACTTCTCCGACCACCAGCGGCAGGCGACGAAGGAAGCCGGCCAGATCGCCGGCCTCGAAGTTCTCCGCATCATCAACGAGCCGACCGCCGCCGCGCTCGCCTACGGCCTCGACAAGGAGGCCGACCAGACCATCCTCGTGTTCGACCTCGGCGGCGGCACCTTCGACGTGAGCCTGCTCGAGATCGGCGACGGCGTGATCGAGGTCAAGGCCACCAGCGGCGACAACCTGCTCGGCGGCGACGACTGGGACCAGCGGGTCGTCGACTGGCTGGTCGAGCGGTTCAAGGCCGGCCACAACATCGACCTGTCGAAAGACAAGATGGCGATGCAGCGCCTCCGCGAGGCCGCCGAGAAGGCGAAGATCGAGCTGTCCAGCTCCAGCGAGACCACCATCAACCTGCCGTACATCACCGCCAGCGGCGAAGGCCCGCTGCACCTGGAGGAGAAGCTCAGCCGCTCGGAGTTCCAGCGGATGACCTCGGACCTGCTCGACCGCTGCAAGGGCCCGTTCCAGCAGGCGATCAAGGACGCCGGCCTCAGCGTCAACGACATCCATCACGTGGTGCTCGTCGGCGGCTCGACCCGGATGCCTGCGGTGATCGACGTCGTCAAGGAGCTGACCGGCGGTCGCGAGCCCAACAAGGGCGTCAACCCCGACGAGGTCGTCGCGGTCGGCGCCGCGCTGCAGGCCGGCGTACTCAAGGGTGAGGTCAAGGACGTCCTGCTGCTCGACGTCACTCCGCTGAGCCTCGGCATCGAGACCAAGGGCGGCATCTTCACCAAGCTGATCGAGCGCAACACCACGATCCCGACCAAGCGCAGCGAGACCTTCACAACGGCCGATGACAACCAGCCGTCGGTGCAGATCCAGGTCTACCAAGGCGAGCGCGAGATCGCGGCGTACAACAAGCGGCTCGGCATGTTCGAGCTGACCGGCCTGCCGCCGGCGCCGCGCGGCATCCCGCAGATCGAGGTCACCTTCGACATCGACGCCAACGGCATCGTGCACGTCTCCGCGAAGGATCTCGGTACCGGCAAGGAGCAGTCGATGACCATCACCGGCGGCTCCGCGCTGCCGAAGGAAGACATCGAGCGGATGATGCGCGAGGCCGAGCAGTTCGCCGAGGAAGACAAGAAGCGGCGCGACGCGGCCGAGACTCGCAACCAGGCCGAGACGCTCGTCTACAGCACCGAGAAGTTCCTCGCCGACAATGGCGACAAGGTGCCGGACGACGTCAAGACCGACGTGACCAACGGCGTCGCCGAGGTCAAGAAGGCGTTGGAGACCGACGACCTCGACGCGATCAAGCGGGCGACCGAATCGCTTGCCACCGTCTCGCAGAAGATGGGCGAGGCGATGTACGCCGCGAGTGCTGCGTCGGCCGGCGAGGGCAGCGGCGGGCACCCGGGAGCCGGCGGTGGCAGTACGCCGGGCGGCGGCAGTGACGACGACGTCGTCGACGCCGAGATCGTCGACGAGCCGGGTGAAGGCGGATCGCAGTGACCGATTCCCCACTCGACGAGGGGGACCGGCCAGTCATCCGGGACAAGCGGCGCATCGATCCCGAGACCGGGGAACCGCGGGCCGCCGCGGACCCCGGTCCGGACTCGGCGATCGAGGACGAGCTGGCCGGGATCCTCGAAGCCGACCTGCAGCGCCAGGTCGAGGAACGTACGGCGGACCTACAGCGGTTGCAGGCGGAGTTCGCGAACTACCGGCGTCGGGTCGACCGCGACCGGCAGGCCGTCGCCGAGCAGGCACTCGGCTCGGTGCTGCTCGGCTTGCTGCCGGTGCTCGACGATGTCGACCGGGCGCGGGCACACGGTGAGGTCGAGGGCGGGTTCAAGCTGGTCGCCGACGGCCTCGACACGACGTTGGCGAAGCTGGGCCTGCAACGGTTCGGCGAGGCCGGCGAGCCGTTCGATCCGAACGTGCACGAGGCGCTGACGCACACGCTGTCTGCCGACGTCGACGAGCCGGTCTGCGCCGAGATCTACCAGCCCGGCTACCGGGTCGGCGAGCGAGTGTTACGCCCCGCGCGGGTCGCCGTAGCGGAGCCGGCCGAGCCGGCAAGCACCGACGTCGAGTGAGACGTTGTTGGGCTCTAAGACCGTGAAAATGCCCGACAACGTCTCACTCGACATGGCTGGACGGAAGGAGGGACGCCGGTGAGCGCGCGCGATTACGTCGAGAAGGACTACTACGCGTCTCTCGGCGTGCCGAAGACCGCGACCCAGGCCGAGATCAAGAAGGCCTACCGCAAGCTCGCCCGCCAGCACCACCCGGACGCGAACAAGGGTGACGCGGCCTCGGAGGAGAAGTTCAAGGAGATCTCCGAGGCGTACGACGTGCTGTCCGACGAGACGAAGCGCAAGGAGTACGACGAGGCGCGGACGCTGTTCGGCAGCGGCGGGTTCCGGATGCCGCGCGGCGGGGCCGGCAACGGCACCCCGTTCGACCTCGGCGACCTGTTCGGCGGCGCCGGTGGCGGCGGTGGCTTCGGCGACATCTTCACCACGATCTTCGGCGGCGGCCGCGGCCGCGGTGCCCAGGCCGGCCGCCGCGGTGCCGACGCCGAGACCGAGGTGACGCTGTCGTTCGACGACGCCGCGCGAGGGGTGACGGTGCCGCTACAGCTCGCGTCGACCGGGCCGTGCCCTTCCTGCCACGGCAGCGGGGCCAAGCCGGGCACCAGCACCCGGGTCTGCCCGCGTTGTGAGGGCACCGGTAGCTCGAGCCGTAACGCCGGCGGCTTCGCGTTCGCCGAGCCGTGCCGCGAGTGCCGCGGTCGCGGGTTGCTGGTCGACGATCCGTGCCCGACCTGCTCGGGTGTCGGCCAGACCGTGACCACCCGAACGATCCGCACCCGGATCCCGGCCGGCGTCCGCGACAGCCAGCGGATCCGGATCCCGGGCAAGGGGCAGCCGGGCCTCAACGGCGGGCCGGCCGGCGACCTGATCGTGCACGTACACGTGCAGCCGCACGGGGTGTTCGGGCGCAAGGGCGACAACCTGACCCTGACGCTGCCGGTGACGTTCCCGGAGGCCGCGCTCGGCGCGACTGTACGGGTGCCGACCCTTGAAGGGCCGGCGGTCTCGGTGAAGATCCCGGCCGGTACGACGAGCGGCCGGACCCTGCGGGTTCGTGGCAAGGGCGTGACTCGCCGCGACGGCACCCGCGGCGACCTGCTGGTCACCGTCGAGGTCGCGGTGCCGACGACGCTTACCGACGAGGCCAAGGCGGCGCTGGCGTCCTACGCCGAGATGCAGACCGACGATCCGCGCGAGCACCTCACTCGGATGGCCGGGACGTGACCGACGGCCTCGGCGTCGACCTGCCGCCGGGCGTCGGCGCGGACACCCCGGTCTTCGTCATCTCGGTCGCCGCAACGCTGGCCGGGATGCACCCGCAGACGCTGCGGCAGTACGACCGGATCGGCCTGGTCAGCCCGGGTCGATCCAGTGGCCGCAGCCGCCGTTACTCCGCCCGCGACATCCTGATGCTGCGCGAAGTCGCACGGTTGAGCCAAGAGGAAGGCATCAACCTCTCCGGCATCAAGCGGATCCTCGAACTCGAAGCGCAGGTCGACGCGCTGCGCAGCCGGCTGGCCGAGTTGCTGGCCGAACTCGACGCGACGCAGGCCGAGATGGCGAGACGGGAAGCGCAAGTGCACGCGTCGTACCGGCGCGAGTTGGTGCCGTTCACGCCAGCCGGCGAGATTGCCCCGTGGCGGGAACAACGTCGCAATCGTCCCTGACTCGATCGGGCCATTTTTCGCTGGGATTCCTCAGTTTCACCGCCGTACGACGCTGGCCTCGCTAGACACGGGCCCATGATGCGTCAATTCGCTCTCGCCACCGCCGTCGCCGCAAGCCTGGGACTGGTCAACCTGACTCCCGCCGTCGCGGACGACGGGCCGCCGCAGCCGAGTGCCGCGTACGCCGGTCACCTCGTCGCCGGACCGGGCGCGGTGACCGTCTCGATCACCTATACGTGCGATGCCAGCGTCTCGCCGGCGAACCACTTGTTCGTCGCGGTTAAGCAGGGGCCGCAGATCGACACCGACGAGCATTCGAGCAGCGACTTCGCCGTGTCGTTCTACAGCACCAACTGGAAGTCGGACTCCGGGCCGAACGCGTTGGTCTGTGACGGCACGTCGCACACGCAGACCGTCGTGCTGAAGAAGCAACCGGTCTTCATGTGGCCGCCGAGCGCGACCCAGCCGCCGTTCCACACCGGTCTCGCGCTGGTGCAGGTCTGCGTGTTCGACAACATGGTCGGCGACCCCGACGACCCGAATGCAACGGCCGGCTTCGCGCTGTCGTACACGATGGAAGCCGTGCACGCGGGCAATGGCGTGCACTGATCGCCGGCCCGTTCGGACATGATTGACCGGTGGCTGAATACAACCTGACCACCAAGAGCCAGGAGGCGCTGTCCTCCGCGGTTCAGACCGCTGCCGCCGCCGGCCATCCGCACGTCGAGCCGGTGCACCTGCTCGGTGCCCTGCTCGGCCAGGCCGATGGCATCGCTCGACCGCTGTTGACCGCCGCCGGTGCCGACCCGGCGGCGGTCGCGCGCCAGACGGCCGAGCTGCTCGGCCGGTTGCCCTCGGCTAGCGGTGCCACGGTGTCCGCGCCGGGGCTGTCCCGGCCGTCGATCGCGGTCGTCAACGCCGCTGCCGCACTGGCGAAATCGCTCGGCGACGACTACGTCTCGACCGAGCACTTGCTGGTCGCGCTGGCGAAGGACGGTGGCTCGCAGCTCGCCGCGCTACTGCCGAAGCCGGACGCGATCGTCGCGGCGTTCGAGAAGGTGCGCGGCAATAAGCGGGTCACGTCCCAAGACCCGGAGTCGACGTACCAGTCGTTGGAGAAGTACGGCGTCGACCTGACCGCACGGGCGCGCGAGGGCGAGCTGGATCCGGTGATCGGGCGCGACACCGAGATCCGCCGGGTGGTGCAAGTGCTGTCCCGTCGGACCAAGAAC
>JAVEEG010000379.1 GCA_030840585.1 Frankiaceae bacterium
TCGCGTTCGCCAAGAACGGTGAGGTGCTCGTCGGCGAGGTCGCCAAGCGCCAGGCCGTGACCAACCCGGACCGCACGATCCGGTCGGTCAAGCGGCACATGGGAACGGACTGGTCGGTCAGCATCGATGGCAAGGACCTGACCCCGCAGCAGATCTCGGCGTTCATCCTCCAGAAGCTCAAGCGGGACGCGGAGGCCTATCTCGGCGAGACCGTGACCGACGCGGTCGTCACCGTCCCGGCCTACTTCTCCGACCACCAGCGGCAGGCGACCAAGGAGGCCGGGCAGATCGCCGGCCTCAACGTCCTGCGCATCATCAACGAGCCGACCGCCGCGGCCCTCGCCTACGGGCTCGACAAGGAGTCCGACCAGACGATCCTGGTCTTCGACCTCGGCGGCGGCACGTTCGACGTGTCGGTGCTCGAGATCGGCGACGGCGTCATCGAGGTCAAGGCGACCAGCGGTGACAACCTCCTCGGCGGCGACGACTGGGACCAGCGCGTCGTCGACTGGCTGGTCGAGCGCTTCAAGGCCGGCCACGGCATCGACCTGTCGAAGGACAAGATGGCCGTGCAGCGCCTTCGCGAAGCGGCGGAGAAGGCGAAGATCGAGCTGTCCTCCTCCTCTGACACCACGATCAACCTGCCGTACATCACCGCGAGTGACGCCGGTCCGCTGCACCTGGACGAGAAGCTCACCCGTGCTGAGTTCCAGCGGGTGACCTCGGATCTTCTCGACCGGGTCAAGGGTCCGTTCGAGCAGGCGATCCGTGACGCCGGGATCAATGTCGGCGACATGCACCATGTGGTGCTCGTCGGTGGCTCGACCCGGATGCCCGCGGTCGTGGATGTCGTCAAGGAGCTGACCGGTGGTCGCGAGCCGAACAAGGGCGTGAACCCGGACGAGGTCGTCGCCGTCGGCGCCGCCCTGCAGGCCGGTGTGCTCAAGGGCGAGGTCAAGGACGTTCTGCTGCTCGACGTCACGCCGCTGAGTCTTGGGATCGAGACCAAGGGCGGGATCATGACCAAGTTGATCGAGCGCAACACCACGATCCCGACCAAGCGCAGCGAGATCTTCACGACGGCCGATGACAACCAGCCGTCGGTGCTGATCCAGGTCTTCCAGGGTGAGCGCGAGATCGCGAGCTACAACAAGTCGCTCGGCAACTTCGAGCTGACCGGCCTACCGCCGGCCCCGCGTGGTGTCCCGCAGATCGAGGTCACCTTCGACATCGACGCGAACGGCATCGTTCATGTCCACGCGAAGGACCTCGGTACCGGCAAGGAGCAGTCGATGACGATCACCGGCGGATCAGCGCTGCCGAAGGACGACATCGACCGCATGATGCGGGAGGCCGAGGAGTACGCCGAAGAGGACAAGAAGCGGCGTGAGTCCGCGGAGGTCCGCAACCAGGCCGACGGTCTCGTCTACACGACCGAGAAGTTCCTTGCTGACAACGGCGAGAAGGTCCCGGACGACGTCAAGACCGAGGTGACCGACGCGGTCGCGGAGGTGAAGAAGGCCCTCGAAGCCGACGACGTCGACGAGATACGTCGTACCTCAGAGGCGCTCGCCACCATCAGCCAGAAGATGGGTCAGGCGATGTACGCCGCCAACCCTGAGGCCGGCACGAGTGGCCCGGGTTCGACCGGTGGCGGCGACGCCCCGAGTGCCGACGAGGACGTCGTCGACGCCGAGATCGTGGACGAGCCGACCGACAACAGCGGCGGGAGTGCTGTATGAGCGAGTACCGAAGCGGAGCGAAGGTGGCTCGCTCCAATGACATCGGCGTCTCCGCATTGGTGCGCCCGGGAAGGGCGCGCCAATGAGCGACGGTCCTTCCCGTGATGATGGCGTGGATCCGGAGGCGCCGGTCATCCGTGACCGGCGCCGGCTGGACCCGACGACCGGCGAGGTGAGGCCCGGAGCGGCAGACGTTGCCGCTGCGGCCGCACCGGCTGGCGCCGGCCCCGATGCCAGTGCAGCCGGGAGCGCCGATCTCGAGGCGCAGCTCGCGGAGCGCACGGCAGACGTGCAACGGGTGCAGGCCGAGTACGCCAACTACCGACGTCGGGTCGAGCGCGATCGGCAAGCGGTTGCTGAGACGGCGCTGGCGGCGGTATTCGCCAACCTGTTGCCGATCCTCGACGACATCGACCGGGCGCGCTCCCACGACGAAGTGGCCGGCGGTTTCGCTCTCGTCGCGGACGGTCTCGAGACGACGCTAACCAAGCTCGGTCTCGAGCGATTCGGCGACACCGGCGAGCCGTTCGACCCGACGCTCCACGAGGCGATGACCCACGGGTTCTCGAGCGAGGTGACCGAGCCGGTCTGCTCGGAGATCTACCAGCCCGGCTACCGGGTGGGGGAGCGAGTATTGCGCCCGGCGCGGGTCGCGGTGCTCGAGCCGGAGACCGCGGTCTTGCCGGAGACCGCCGACGCCACGGACGACGACACGACCGGCGGCGAGTGACCACCAGCCATTGCGAGATAAGAAAGGAGAGACGCCTTGAGCGCACGTGATTACGTCGAGAAGGACTACTACGCAGCGCTCGGCGTCTCCAAGGACGTGGCTGCCGCCGACATCAAGAAGGCGTATCGCAAGCTGGCCCGCAAGTACCACCCCGACGCCAACAGCGGCGATGCGAAGGCGGAGGAGAAGTTCAAGGAGATCTCCGAGGCCTACGACGTCTTGTCGGATCCGACCAAGCGCAAGGAGTACGACGAGGCCCGCACGCTGTTCGGCGGCGGCGGCTTCCGTGTGCCGCACGGCGGTCCGGCCGGCGCTGGCACGACGTTCGACGTCGGTGACCTCTTCGGAGGCAATGCCGGCGGCGGCGGTGGAGGCCTCGGCGACCTGCTGGGCGGTCTGTTCGGCGGTCGGCGTGGTGGCGGCGCGGCAGGTCCGCGCCGCGGCGCCGACGTCGAAGCGGAAGTGACGTTGTCGTTCACCGATGCGACCGAAGGCGCGACCGTGCCGCTGACGCTGTCCGGCCCACAGACCTGCCCGACCTGCTCGGGAACCGGCGCCAAGCCTGGGACGACGCCGCGGGTCTGCCCGGTCTGCTCCGGCACCGGGATGTCGACGAACAACCAGGGTGGCTTCGCGTTCGCTGAGCCGTGCCGGCAATGTCGCGGCCGCGGACTGCTGATCGACGATCCGTGCCCGACCTGCCACGGTGACGGCCAGGCGATCAGCTCGCGGACGATCCGGGCGCGCATCCCGGCCGGCGTCGCCAACAACCAGCGCATCCGGTTGAAGGGCAAGGGCCAGCCGGGCGCCCGCGGCGGTCCGGCCGGCGATCTGATCGTCACTGTCCATGTGCAGTCACACACGTTGTTCGGTCGCAAGGGTGACAACCTCACGGTGAAGGTGCCGGTGACCTTCGCGGAAGCCGCGCTCGGCGCGACCGTCAAGGTCCCGACGCTCGACGGCCCGCCGGTGACGGTCAAGATCCCGCCCGGCACGCCGAACGGCAAGGTCTTGCGAGTCCGCGGCAAGGGTGTCAAGAAGCGCGACGGCTCGCGAGGTGCGCTGCTCGTGACCGTCGAGGTCGTCGTCCCCCACGACCTGTCCGACGAGGCGCGGGAGGCGCTGGCGACGTACGCCGCCTTGCAGCCGGAGAACCCGCGCTCACACCTGGACTCGGCGGTGGCCGGCCATGACTGACGGCTTCGCTCCCGGCGTCCCCGACGACGACGCGCCGGTCTTTGTGATCTCGGTCGCGGCGACGCTCGCCGGGATGCATCCGCAGACATTGCGGACCTATGACCGGATCGGGTTGGTCACCCCGGGCCGCACCAGCGGCCAGCGGCGTCGCTACTCCGCCCGTGACATCGCGATGCTGCGCGAGGTGCAGAAGCTCAGCCAGGACGAGGGCATCAACCTTGCCGGCGTCAAGCGGATCCTCGAGCTCGAGGGGCATGTCCAGGCGCTGCAGGAGCGGCTGCTCGACGTCCACGCTGAGCTCGAGGCGATGCGCGGTGAGATGGCGCGGCGGGAGCGCGCAGTCCACCAGTCCTACCGGCGGGACCTCGTCCCCGTTGACCAGGCGGCGGTTGTCGTCTGGCGCCCGACACCCGCCGGCCCATGACGTTCACCCTCAACAAACACCTAAAGAAGTGACTCTTGATGGATACCTACCAACTCACCACCCGTAGCCAGGAAGCGCTGGCGGCAGCCGTCCAATCGGCCGCGGCGGCAGGCCATCCGCACGTCGAGCCGCTGCACCTGCTCGCGGCGCTGCTCGCTCCGACCGACGGAGTCCCCCGACCGCTCGTCGAGGCGGCCGGCGGCGACCCGGACACGGTTGCCCGTGAGGCGAAGATTGCCATCGAGCGACTGCCGGCAGCGACCGGTGCGACGGTTGCCGCGCCCGGCCTGTCCCGCCCGGCGATCGCCGTCGTCAACGCCGCTGCGGAGCTTGCGAACTCCCTCGGTGACGACTACGTATCGACCGAGCACCTGATCGTCGGCCTCGCCAAGGAGGGCGGCTCACCGGTCACGAACCTGCTTCCTGCTGCTGATGCGTTGCAGGCGGCGTTCACGGCGGTCCGTGGCTCGGCGCGTGTCTCGAGTCCCGAGCCCGAAGGCACCTACCAGTCACTCGAGAAGTACGGCGTGGACCTCACGGCCGCCGCCCGAGACGGCAAGCTCGACCCGGTCATCGGTCGCGACACCGAGATCCGTCGCGTGGTCCAGGTGTTGTCACGCCGTACCAAGAACAACCCCGTGCTCATCGGCGAGCCCGGCGTCGGCAAGACCGCCGTCGTCGAAGGCCTGGCGCAGCGGATCGTCGCGGGTGATGTCCCGGAATCGTTGCGGGGCAAGCGATTGGTAGCCCTCGACCTGGCGGCGATGGTCGCCGGTGCGAAGTATCGCGGCGAGTTCGAGGAGCGGCTGAAGGCCGTCCTGGCGGAGATCCGCGACAGCGACGGCGAGGTCGTCACCTTCATCGACGAGCTGCACACCATCGTCGGTGCGGGCGCGACCGGTGAAGGCGCGATGGACGCCGGCAACATGCTCAAACCGATGCTGGCGCGCGGCGAGCTGCGGCTGATCGGCGCGACGACGCTCGACGAGTACCGCACCTCGATCGAGAAGGACCCTGCCTTGGAGCGGCGGTTCGCGCCGGTGATGGTCGGCGAGCCGAGCGTCGAGGACACTGTCGCGATCCTGCGCGGCCTCAAAGGACGGTACGAGGCCCACCACAAAGTCGAGATCACTGACGCGGCGCTGGTCGCGGCGGCCACGCTGTCCAACCGCTACATCACCGCGCGGTTCTTGCCGGACAAGGCGATCGACCTGATCGACGAGGCCGGCTCGCGACTGCGGATGGAGATCGACTCCCGGCCGGTCGAGATCGACGAGCTGCAGCGCGCGGTCGACCGGCTCCGGATGGAGGAGCTGGCACTCGAACGCGAGGAAGACGCCGCGTCGAAAGACCGGCTGGAGAAACTTCGTGGCGAGCTCGCCGACCGCTCCGAGCAGCTTGCGTCGCTCACGGCTCGATGGGAGCAGGAGAAGGGCGGGCTGAACAAGGTCGGCGAGCTCAAGCAGCGCCTGGACGACCTGCACACCCAAATGGACCGGGCGCAGCGCACCGGCGACCTGGAGACCGCGTCACGACTGCAGTACGCCGACATCCCGGCGGCTGAGGCCGAGCTGGCGGCAGCGTCGGTGGCGTCACAGCAGCGCGACGCGATGGTCAAGGAAGAGGTTGGGCCTGACGACGTGGCGGAGGTCGTCGCGTCCTGGACTGGCATCCCTGCGGGCCGGCTGCTCGAAGGCGAGACCGCCAAGTTGCTGCGGATGGAAGACGCACTGACCGAGCGCGTCGTCGGCCAGGACGAGGCGGTCCGTGCCGTGTCGGATGCTGTCCGCCGCGCGCGCTCCGGCATCTCTGATCCCGACCGCCCGACCGCGTCGTTCCTCTTCCTCGGCCCGACGGGAGTGGGCAAGACCGAGCTGGCGAAGGCACTGGCCGGCTACCTGTTCGACGACGAGCGGGCGATGGTGCGGATCGACATGAGCGAGTACGGCGAGAAGCACACCGTCTCGCGGCTGGTCGGCGCGCCGCCCGGCTATGTCGGGTATGACGAGGGCGGCCAGCTGACCGAAGCGGTCCGGCGCCGGCCCTACACCGTCGTGCTGCTCGACGAGGTGGAGAAGGCTCACGCCGACGTCTTCGACGTACTCCTGCAAGTCCTCGACGACGGCCGACTGACCGACGGTCAAGGCCGCACGGTCGACTTCCGCAACACGATCCTGTTGATGACATCGAACCTCGGTTCGGTCTTCATCAACGATCCTTCGATGGACGACGACGCGAAGCGCGAGGCCGCGTTGCGGGCCGCCCGCGACCACTTCAAGCCGGAGTTCTTGAACCGGCTCGACGACATCGTGGTCTTCCGCTCGCTCGGCAGCGAACAACTCGCGGCGATCGTCGGCATCCAGATCGACCGGTTGGCCGCCCGGCTGGCCGATCGTCGGCTGACGCTCGACGTCTCCGAAGCCGCCAGAGAGTGGCTGGCGATCAGCGGCTTCGACCCGGTCTACGGCGCCCGGCCGTTGCGGCGCCTGGTGCAGACCGCGATCGGCGACCAGCTGGCGCGCGGGCTCCTATCGGGTGAGATCCGAGACGGTGATGATGTGGTCGTCGATGTCACCGAGGACAGGTCAGGTCTGGCCGTGACGTCGAAGGCGCGCGCCGCGCTCTGACCATTTCGCGACCTTGACGTTGTTGGCGGCTGAGCTGGTGTTCGCCGCCCACAACGTCAAGTTCATGGGCCTGTCAATGCCGTTGGGTGATGTGGGTCGAGAAGTTGCCATAGAAGGTTCGCGTCGCGCCGCAGGTGGGATCGTTGTTGAACGTCGCGTACGAGCAGGAGTGCCCGATGAATTCGTTGGCGACAAAGAAGCGGGACCCGTCCCACGCTGCGTAGCCGTAGTCACCCCACCTCGGCCGGATGGCCGGTGTGTCGGTCTGTGCGCAGTTGAAGAACAGATACCCGCAGAATCCGTCCTCAGGCGCCGCCCCGACTCCTGCGATGTTCGCAGCAGACCCGGGGCCGGCGGAGAACGTCGAATACGCCGCGCTCGGGTACCAGTTGTCACCAGACAGGGTGTAACTGATGTAGCCGTGCCCGGAAGCGTCGGTAGCGATCGCCGGGAAGATCGCGTTGCCATGCGCGACACCGAAGTACCCGTGCTTCACCACGCGTGGGCTCGACGCCTGGGTCGAAATGTTGAACCACTGGAACCCGGCCTCGACGTTGCCAGCTACCTGCATCGCCGTATCAAGGGCGGAGTAGACGGAGCCGTTGGCGTAGACCGCAGTAAGCGGCCGGGTGTCGGAGGAGTCCAGCGTGCTCTCCTGCTCCGGTGCGTACGGGTCGGAGCCCTGACCGGCGCAGTCGACGTTGAGGCAGTCCTTCAACGGCACCGGACCCGCCTTCTGGTTCGACGTAGGCGGAATGCCGTAGCTGCCCACGTTGAGCAACTTCACGTGCAGTGACAGGTTCGGGCGGGCGTTCAG
>JAVEEG010000074.1 GCA_030840585.1 Frankiaceae bacterium
GTCGAGACCCGGGTCGCCGGCGCGCGGTCGGCGAGGCGTGTGGTCGGGCTGACGGGCATCCCTTCAGCCTACGGAATACTCGGGTGGTGACCTCGTCGGCCGACGTGCTGAAAGATCGCGTCGACAAGGCGTTGCACGAGTGGATGCAGGCGGCGCGACCGTCGATCGCGTCGATCTCACCCGATCTCGAACCGTTCGTCAACGCGCTCGCTGCGTTCGTCCTCGACGGCGGCAAGCGGCTGCGGCCGGCTTTTTGCTACTGGGGCTACCGCGCCGCCGCAGCGGAGCCGGATGACGACGGGGCGATCGTGCGCGCGGCGGCCGCGCTCGAACTGTTGCAGGCGTGTGCTCTGATGCACGACGACGTGCTCGACCGCAGCGACATCCGCCGCGGCGGACCGTCCATCCACCGGCGGTTCACGATCGCCCATGAGACGGAGAACTTGGTCGGCGACGCGGAAGCGTTCGGTCACGCGGCGGCGATCCTGCTCGGCGACCTCGCACTGGTTTGGGCCGACTCGATGCTCACCACCAGCGGCCTCGCGCCGGACGCGCTGCTGCGCGCGCTGCCGATGTGGGACGCGATGCGAGTCGAGGTCATGTGCGGCCAGTACCTCGATGTCGCCGAGCAGGCCCGCGGCGGCGGGTCGGTCGAGCGGGCACTGCGGGTCGCTCGCTACAAGGCGGCGAAGTACACGGTCGAGCGGCCACTGCATCTCGGTGCCGCGATCGCCGGCGGTGACGCCGACCTGCTCGACGGGCTGTCGGCGTACGGCTTGCCGATCGGCGAAGCATTCCAGTTGCGCGACGACCTGCTCGGCGTGTTCGGCGATCCGAAGTTCACCGGCAAGCCGGCCGGCGACGATCTGCGCGAAGGCAAGCGCACGGTGCTCGTCGCGTACGCGACCGAGCACGCCGACGACGCGCAACGTGCCGTGTTGCGCGACGGCATCGGCAACGCCGACCTCGATCCAACGGGCGTACAAACACTGCGCGAGGTCATCATCGCGACCGGCGCGACCACAGCGGTCGAGCGGCTCATCGAGGAACGCTTCACCGCCGCGCTGGCGGCGCTGGACCGCACCGCGATGGCGGACGACGCCCGGGCCGAACTGGCCGCGCTCGCGACGCTCGCGACGGAACGCGTGGCCTGATGCGTACGGTCACCGGGCCGACCGACCATGTCGTGGTCGTCGGGGCCGGCCTGGGTGGGCTCTCGGCCGCACTGCGATTGGCCGGCGCTGGCCGCCGGGTCACCGTCCTGGAACGCGCCGCGCAACCGGGCGGGCGGGCCGGCCTGCTCGAACTCGATGGCTACCGGTTCGACACCGGCCCGACCGTACTGACGATGCCGTCGCTCATCGGGGATGCGCTCGCGTGCGTCGACGAGGAACTCGACGACTGGCTCGAATTGCGACCGCTGGATCCGGCGTATCGCGCGTTCTTCCCGGACGGTTCCCGGCTCGACGTCATCGCCGACGTCGACCGGATGGCCGATCAAGTCCGCGCGCTCTGCGGTGCCAAGGATGCCGACGGTTACCGTCGCTTCGCCAGCTACGCCGAGCGCATGTTTGCCTTGGAACGCAACGATTTCATCGACCGCAACCTCGACTCGCCGTTGTCGCTGCTCACTGTCTCGCTGGCCCGGCTGGTCGCCCTCGGCGGCTTCCGCCGGCTCGCGCCAGTGGTGGCGTCGTACGTCAGCGATCCGCGGCTGCGGCGGGTGCTGTCGTTCCAATCGCTGTACGCGGGCGTCACTCCCGAGCAGGCACTCGCGCTTTACGCGAGCATCCCGTATCTCGACAGCGTCGCCGGCGTGTGCTTCCCGGTCGGGGGCATGCACGCCGTCCCGCGCGCGCTCGCCGGCGCGGCGGTGAAGCACGGTGTCGAGGTCCGGTACGACGCGACCGTCACGACGGTCGAGATGCGCGCGGGTCGAGCGGTCGCGGTGCACACCAGCGATGGCGACCGGATCGCTGCGGACGCCGTCGTCGTCAACGCCGACCTGCCGGCCGCGTGGGAGTTGCTCGGCAAAACGCCGCGGCCGCGGATGAAATGGTCGCCGTCCTGCGTGCTGCTGCTCGCCGGTGCCGACGCGCGATGGGGGCAGGTCGCGCACCACAACCTGCACTTCGGCCGAGCCTGGCGGGCAACGATGCGCGAGGTCCGTCGCGGTGAACTGATGACCGATCCGTCGTTGCTCGTCTCGGTGCCTACGGCGACAGATCCGGCCCTCGCCCCGGCCGGCCGATCGAGCGTCGCGATCGTCGCGCTTGTGCCGAACGTCGACACCCCGGTCGACTGGAACGTCGTCGGGCCGCGCTTCCGGGACGAACTGATCGCCCGGTTGGAGACGTCCGGATACACCGGCCTCGGCGGTGCGATCGAGGTCGAGCACCTGACCACACCGGCCGGGTGGGCGGCGCAAGGATTCGCCGCCGGCACCCCGTTCTCGGCCGCACACGTGTTCCGGCAGACCGGACCCTTCCGGCCGCGGAACCTGATTGGCGACAACGTCGTACTGGCCGGCTGCGGCACCCACCCGGGCATCGGCGTACCGATGGTGTTGCTGTCCGGCCGGCTCGCCGCCGAACGCATCGTTGGTTCAACGAGATGACCGCCGACCTCACCGCCGCGTACGCGCAATGCCGGCGGATCAACGCGCAGCACGGCCGGTCCTACTACCTCGCCACGCTGTTGCTGCCGGCGTGGAAGCGGCCCCCGATCCATGCGCTGTACGCACTGGCGCGGGTCGCGGACGACATCGTCGATCACCCCGGTGCCGATCCGGCCGGCACGCTGGATGACCTGCAGCGCCGGTTACGCGCCGGCGACGGCCGCGATGCGGTGCTCACCGCGGTCCGCGACACCATCGACCGCTGGGACATCTCGTGGACGCTGTTCGACGACTTCTTCGACTCGATGCGGATGGACCTACGCGTCTCGTCGTACCGGAGTTGGTCTGACGTGCTCGGCTACATGCACGGCTCGGCCGCCGTGATCGGCTTGCAAACGCTGCCAATTCTCGAACCGTTGCCCGGCCTCAGCGACGTCGCCGCGCCGTACGCGCGCGATCTCGGCCTCGGTTTCCAGCTGACGAATTTCCTCCGCGACATCGGTGAGGATCTCGACCGCGGCCGGCTCTACCTCCCGCAGGAAGATCTGGACCGGTTCGGCGTCACCCGCGGCCAACTCGAACGACGCGACCTCGACGACCGTGTCCGCGCGTTGCTCGACTTCGAGATCCAGCGCGCCCGCGGATTGCTCGCGACCGCCGCGCTCGGCATCCGGTTGCTGCACCCGACCAGCCGCGACTGCGTCCGCACCGCGCTGTTGCTGTACGGCGGCATCCTCGACGAGATCGAGCGCGCGGACTACCGGGTGCTCGACCGGCGGGTGTCCGTCGGCGCGGGCCGGCGCGCCACACTCGCGGTCACCGGCCTGGGCCGCGCCTGGCTGGCCCGGCGGCCCCACCACAACCACCACGCCAACGTCTGCAGCACCAGCGAGAAGCCGAACGCGACGTCCTCGATCGGCGCGTAGAACAGCCGGGTGCCGACGATGTCGCTGCTCGAATAGACGACCAACCGCTGGCCGGTGAACACGCCGTTCACGACGAGCTGGAACGCCAGCACGATCGCGTACGCCGTCCAGAAAGCCTTGCGGTACAACAGTTTTGTCCGCAGCACTAGCAGGTCGAGCAGCACTGCGAACGCGACACCGAGCAGCGCGGCCCAGGTATAGGTCACGGCCGCTCGTCGCCGATCGACCACTCAGGCCGTCGCCGCCGGACCGCTTCCAGCGTCAGCACGGCGCACAGCGGTACGACGACGAAGAACGCCAGCTCCTCGATCGGCAGGTTGCCGATCCGGATGCCGAGCAGGTGCCGGTAGTGCCAGTGCCCGGCGTGGATCGCGAGGGCGTCCCACAGCACAAAGACCGCGAGGACCGGCAGCAACGTGAGCAACAGCCGGCGCAGCCGGCGATAGACGCCGACCTTTAACACGAGTTCCAGCGGCAACGTCGCGAGCAGGCAACCACCGAGAACCGCCGGATAGATCCAGCTCATTGGGAAGCGAGCTTGGCGTGATCCCAGCTGACCGTGCGCTCGACCTGCAGCCGCAACACGGCCTGCTTGCCGGCGTAGTCGCGCAGTGCCTCCCGGTCGAGGCCGTCGACGCCTTGGTACTTGCGGGCCAACCCCTCGACGACATCGAGCACCTCATCGACGTCGCGGGACAACGCGATCCGCCCGGTGAGCTGCAGACCGCGCAACGTGTCGTACGTCTCGCCGTCCTCGATCAGTACGGCGACTCGCGGATCGCGTTCGAGGTTGCGCACCTTTTGCGACTTCGCGTACGTCCGCATGACCACGACACCGTCGTCGATGACGAACCACATGGCGGTGGGGTCCGGCACGCCGTCCGGGCCGATCGTCACGAGGATCGCCGTCCGCGCGGTCTCCAGCATCGCGGCCTGCTCGGCCGATGTCAGCTCGATCTGCGCGCGGCGGTGACCCACCGCTAGAACGCCAAAACCTGCGCGCGCCGCTTCACCGCGGTGTGCCGGCCGGCCGCCATCGCGTCGACCGGACGGCCCGGGATCAGGTCGTCTTCGGTGAGCAGCCAGCGCACGGCTTCCTCGTCGTTGTAACCGGCGTCGCGGAGCACGGTCAGCGCGCCGGCCAGGCCCTTGATCAGCTCGCCATCGTGCACGAACTCGGCCGGCACGTGCTTCACCGGCGGCGTGCCGCGGGCGATGACGACGAGCTTGCCTTCCCGGACCAGCTGGCGCACCTTCGGCAGCGGTACGTCGATCAGATCGGCGAGGTCCGGAAGGGTCAGCCAGCCGGAGGCGAGGCTGTCGAGATCCACGTGCACAGGCTAATGTCCCGCGACATGACCTCCGACGAGTCGGACGCGATCCGCTTCAATCTCGACGAAGATCCCGACGACGAGGACCTGCAGCGGTCCTACTGGTGGTCGCTGCACCGGCCCGAAACGTATGCGATCGCCTCGTTGGCCATCGCGATCGTCACGTTGATTTCCTTCAGCCCCGCTCAAGAGGTCACGCAGGCGATTTTCTATGCCGACAGAGGTGACAACCAACGGACGTTCCTGATGATCCAGGCCGGGATCCGGCTCGGCGTTGCGCTGTTTGCGATTTTCGGCGCGATGCTTTCGGTCCGCTCCGAGGACGACGACAGCACCTGGAGCCCGCCGCTGGCTCGGGCGGCCATCCTGGTCGCCGTCCTCTCCGCGCTGTTCTCGGCGGCCGCGCTCATCACCACCGCTGCGGCGTCCGCCGAGCCGGACAGTCTCAACTTCTAGCGGCGGCGAAGCACGCGTCGAGTACGGCGGCGGTCGCCCGGGACTCCGGCAGCGGCAACAGCCACCCGTCGCCGCCGTCGATCACCGCGGACACTTCCTCGACCATGAGCTGATACGCGTCGGCTGCGGGCACCGGGATCCGTCGCGTCCCAGTCCCGTCCGAGACCGACAGCACCGTCTCGTCGTCGACCCAGGACGTGTACGCCGAACCCGGTAGCTCGAGCTCGCCCGACTCACCGGTGATGACCAGCCACTGCTTCGCCGGCTCGCTGATGCCGACGTGGATCTCCGCATCGCCGGCATCGAACGACAGGATCGCGTCGGTGGCGAGGTCGACGCCGGTGGGTCCGATCCGTTGCCGCGCCGTCACTTCCCGGACCGACGCGCCGCCGAACGCCCACAGCGCGGCCGACACCGCGTAGCAGCCGACGTCGTACAGAGCCCCACCGCCGCGCGCGGGTTCGAGCCGGTAGTTGCCGTCGAGGCTGCCGTCGAAGGTGAAGCCGGCGGCCACGTGCCGGACCTCGCCGATCGCGCCGTCGCGGACCATCTGCGCAGCCAGCCGGACCCGCGGATGCCAGCGGTACCACGACGCCTCGACCAGCAACCGGTCGGCGGCCGCCGCGGCCGCTGCCATCTCATCCACCTCGGCCGCGGTCATCCCGAGCGGCTTCTCACACAGCACGTGCTTGCCGGCGGACAGCGCTGCGATCGACCAGGGTGCATGCGCCTCGTTGGTCAATGAGATGTAGACGGCGTCGACATCGGGATCGGCGAGCAGCGCCGCGTAGTCGTCGTACACCGGCCCCGCCGGCCGCAAGGAAGAAGCGCGCGAAACGTCCCGACTCGCCACCGCGTGCAGCACCGCGCCGGATGCGGCATGTACCGCGGGAGCGAGCGCGCGGCCCGCGATCCACCCGGCGCCGAGAAAGCCCCAGCGGACGGTCAGAGCGGGACCACCGGCCGGCCGCCCTCGCGGGCAGAAGCGGTCGCCGCCTCCATCACCGAGATGTTGCGGCGGGACCCGGCCGCGGTCACCGACATCGGCGCCCCGGACAGCAGGTGGTCGGCGAGCTCGCGGTGGAACGGCACCCGCGGCGCCGGCGCGATCGCGACGTCGGTCACCGATCCGTCCGGTGCGTGCAGTGTGATCCGGGCCGGCGATTCCGACGCCGCCAGCGGGTCCTCGACCAGTGTGCCGATCGCCGACCGGCTGACGACCCGCTCGTGCCGCCAGTGCCCGACGATCGCGCCCTCGGTGCCGAGCACGTACCACTTCGGCTTCATCGCCGCGGCGAGATCGGAGTGCACGAACTCGGCCTCGGCGCCGTCGTCGAACGCGATCGTCACCCGCGAGTGGTCGGCGTTCGTGACGTCGTACCAGCGCCGTTTGTGCGCCGCCGCGGTGACCGACGCGACCGGTTGCGGCAGCAGGTCGAGGATCCAGTCGAGGAAGTGTGAGCCCCAGTCGTAAACGGCGCCACCGCTGACTTCTTCGTCGGAGTGCCAGAAGTTGCACGGGTGTCCGTAGCCGCCGACGAACGACTCGTAGTGGAACACCTCACCGATCGCGCAGGAGCGAATCAGCCGCTTGACCGTGAGGTAGTCGGCGTCCCAACGCCGGTTCTGGTAGACGCTGATCGACCGGCCGGCGGCCGAGGCGGCGGCGATCATCTCGTCGGCCTCGGCGGTGGTGAGGCAGAACGGTTTCTCTACGACGACGTGCTTGCCGGCCGCGATCGCGCGCAGTGCCCACTCGGCATGCGTGTTGGGCGGAGTCGATACGACGACGAGGTCGAGGTCAGGCGACGCCAGCAAGGCGTCGCCGTCGTCGTACGCCGTCACGTCCGGCGCAAGTGTCCGCGCGGCCGCGATCCGTTCCGGGCTCTTGTCGCAGACACCGGCGAGCACCAGGCCGTCGACCGCCGCGATGGCCGCGCTGTGCTCGTGCCCGATCGCGCCGTAGCCGAGGATGCCGACCCGGATCGGTGGCCCGTCGCTCACACCGAGCGCGCGCCGTAGCCAGCGATGGATCAACCGCTGGACGCGCGGATCGCGCAACGTCGCCGGCTCGGTCCCCGTCGTCAGCAGGCCGACGTGCGTCGCCGGTCGCCAGGTCATCACGGCATGCGTCGCGAGGCCTGTCATCGCGGTGGCGAGTACCTCGACGTCGTCCAACGTCTTGTCGAGCTCGAGCCAACGATCGGTCACGATGATCTCGTCGCCGCCGGGCTCGGTCCGGAGACGGATCTCGTGTCGCGGCGTCGCCCGCCCGGCAACAACACCAGCCGCGTCGGCCATCGCCGGCCGATCGAGATGCGCCTCGAGCGTCGCGCCACCGAACAGCACCGGCACGCTGCTCGACTGCAGATCCGCGATCACATCGTCGGGCAGACGTTCATCGGCCCACACCAGGATCGCGTCGGCGTCGGCAACCCGCTCACCGACGGCGAAACCACACCGAGCGAGATACGCCGTGAGGTCGTCGACGGCGGCGCCAAGGTCAGAGGCACGCAACGCGGTGATCACCGCCAGCCGGCTCATTCCCCCACCTTAAAACGTTTGCCTCGGCGCGGCCTGACGCACGACAGGGGTATGCCGACCACCACCGCGCCCGTCACCGACGTCGTCGACCGGCTCGAACGCACCTCGATGCTGGATCCGGTCGTGAACGGTCTCCGGTCTCTGAGCCAGAAAGTCCTTGCGCCACAAGGGGTTCGCGACATCCTGCACGGGGTGTGGCTCGGCCACCCGTTGCACCCGATGCTCACCGACGTACCGATCGGCGCGTGGACCGCGGCGGCCGTGCTGGACGTCGTACCGGGCACCGGAATCGGCGCCGGCACCCTCATTGCGACCGGTTGCGCCGCGGCCGTGCCCACCGCGGTCAGCGGGTTGGCCGACTGGTCCGAACTGCACGGCCCGCACCAGCGGGTGGGCGTGATCCACGCCGCCGCGAATGTGATCGCGCTGGGCTTCTACACCGCCTCGCTCGGCGCCCGGATGCGCGGCCGCAAGGCCCGGGGCAAGATGCTCGCGTTCGCCGGCTTCACCGCGATGTCGGCGGGCGGCTACCTCGGCGGCCACCTCGCCTTCCGCCAGGCGGCCGGCGCGAACCACGGCGCCGACCTCCCGGACCTGTTCCCCAGCGGCTGGCACGACCTCGGCCGGCTCGACGAGTTCCCGGACGGGGCACCGGCGAAGCGCACCGTCGAGGGCGTCGACCTGCTGATCGTCCGGCGCGGCCAGCACGTGGACGTGCTGTCGAACAAGTGCTCGCACCTGTCCGGGCCGCTGTCCGACGGCGAGTTCACCGTCGAGGAGGGCCAGGGCTGCATCGTCTGCCCGTGGCACGGCTCGACGTTCCGGCTCTCCGACGGCGGCGTCGAGCACGGCCCGGCGACATCGCCGCAGCACCGATTGGAGACCCGGGTGACCGGCGGCCGGCTCGAGGTCAGCCTCGCCGGCGAATAACCGGATCCACGCCGTTCACCACATGCAAGACCGGCTCCCCCGAGACTGCGCGCCGGACGTTGTCGATCACCAGCGTGATCAGCCGGCCCTGCGCCTCCCGGGAGGCTCCGGCGGCGTGCGGCGAGAGCAGGATGCGGTCGTCGTCGCGCAACGGTGACCCGGCCGGCAGCGGCTCGGTCGCGTAGACGTCCAGCGCCGCGCCGGCCAACTGCCCGGACGTGATCGCGTCCAGCAGCGCGGCCTCGTCGAGCACCCCGCCGCGCGCGGCGTTGACGACGTACGCGCCCTGCGGCAACCGGGCGAGCGCGTCCGCGCCGATCAGGCCGTAAGTCTCGGGCGCGAGCGCTACGACGAGGACGAGCAGTTGACTGTGCGCGAGCAACTCGGGCAGCGGCAGCCAGCGGGCGCCACCGGCCTCCTCGGCCGTCCGCTCGCGGCGGCTCCAGTGCGCGACGTCCGCGCCGAGCGCGACGAACCGGGTCGCGCAGGCCCGGCCGATGTCACCCATGCCGACGATGCCGACCCGGCGGCCGGCCAACTCGCCGCCGCCGCGCTGGCTGACGGTCAGCTGCGGCCACTCGCCCCGGCGCATCTGCGCGTCCGCCCAGGCCAGTGAGCGCAGGCCGGCGAACGCGGCACCCACGCACCATTCAGCGACACTGATCGCGTTCGCACCGGCGGCGTTCGCGGCCGGTACGCCGGCGGCGGCCAGTGCCTCCGGGTCGAGCGTGTCGATGCCGACGCTGGGCTGCTGCACGAACGCCAGCCGGGTGGCCGCGGCGATCTGCTCGGCCTTGATGCCGAGCGCGCCGGACCAGTCGCCGAGCACGATCTCCGCGGTACCGATCGCCTCGGTCACGGCGGCCGGGGCGCGCTCGGCCGGCGTACTGACCGTCACCGGCAGGTCGGCGAACAGCGCGGCCAGCAGCGAGGGGTCGAGCGGCGGCAGGGCCAGTAGGGACCAAGGCTCGGGCACGGCCTCCGACCGTAGCGGGCCGATCCTCGGCGCCGCGCCGGCCGCCCGCGTCCGGCCAAAGTTCACATTCGTACCATCAGTCCCTCTTGTCACACCAGTCACAGGCGTCTACCGTGGATCCTCGTGTCCAGATACCGGCTCCCCGTGGCCGTGCTCCTGCTCGCGATCGTCGCTACGGCGTCGACCAGCGGCGCGTCGCTCTACCGGATCAAGTCCGGCGACACGCTCAGCGGCATCGCCCACCACTTCCACATGAGCCTGCACCGGCTGGTCGCGTTCAACCACCTGCCCGGACCCGGCACGACGATTTACGCCGGCGCCACGCTGCGGATCCCCACCGGGCCGCCCCGGCACACCGCGGCGAAGCCTGCGCGCACCACCCACACGGTCGTCTCGACGTACATCGTGAAGCCCGGCGACAACCTGACCGCCATCGCCAAGCGGTTCCGGGCCAGCGCACACCGGATCGCCGCCTACAGCCACCTGCGCAACCGGAGCATGATCTACGTCGGCCAGCGGCTACGGATCCCGCACGACGTGCGCACGCGCGGCGGCTCCAGCGGCTCGTCGGCCAGCCATGGCGCCTACCAACTGAGCGGGCCGGCCCCGTCGCAGGCCACCGTGGCCGCGGTGCTGCGGGCGACCGCGCGGCGCTGGCACATCGACCCGCGCCTGGTGCTCGCGGTCGGCTGGCAGGAGTCGGGGTTCAACCAGCGCTGGATCTCCTCGACCGGCGCGGTCGGCGCGATGCAGGTCGAGCCGTACACCGGCGAGTTCGTGTCGAAGTACGTCGTCCGCCGGCACCTCGACCTGCACAAGATCTCGGACAACGCCACCGCTGGCGTAGCGCTGCTCACCGTGCTGCTGCGCGAGACGCACGGCAACGCGGCGAAGGCGGTCGCCGGCTACTACCAGGGCCTCGCCTCGGTGCAGAGCCGCGGGATGTACGACGACACCAAGCGGTACGTCGCGAACGTCTTGGCTCTGCGTAACCGGTTCTAGCCGGGGCCACCACTTACAGTGGTTGCGATGGATACGACGCTGAGCGACCCTATGGTCGATCGGCTGCTCGACGGGCGCTACGCGGTCGAGTCGCGGCTCGCCCGCGGCGGCATGGCCAGCGTCTATCTCGCGACCGACACCCGGCTCGACCGCCGGGTCGCGGTCAAGGTCATGCATCCCGGGCTCGCCGAGGACCCCGACTTCGTCGCCCGGTTCAACCGCGAGGCCCGGGCCAGCGCCCGGCTGTCGCACCCGGACATCGTCGCCGTCTACGACCAGGGCGAGGACGACGGCCAAGCATTCCTGGTCATGGAGTACGTGCCGGGCGCGACGTTGCGAGCGGTGCTGCGCGACCGCGGCCGGCTCACCGCCGCCGAGGCGCTGGCGGTCATGGACCACGTGCTCGCCGCCCTCGGTGCGGCGCACGAGGCCGGGCTGGTCCATCGCGACGTGAAGCCGGAGAACGTGCTCGTCACCGCCGATGGCCGGGTCAAGGTCGCCGACTTCGGCCTCGCCCGGGCCATCGCCGGCAACCACCTCACCGTCGCCGACGGCGCGCTGCTCGGCTCGCCGGCGTACCTCGCGCCCGAGCAGGTGCGCGACGGTACGGCGGACGCCCGCACCGACGTGTACGCCGCCGGGATCATGTTGTTCGAGTTGCTGACCGGGCGGACGCCGTACGCCGGCGAGCACGCGGTCGCGATCGCGAACCAGCGATTGTCCGAGGACGTGCCCCCGCCCTCGTCGATCGCATCGGGAGTGCCGGCCGAGCTCGACGCGCTGGTGCTCGCCGCGACTGCCCGTGAGCCCGACGATCGGCCAGCCGATGCGGGTGCGCTGCACCGCTCGATGGTCGCCGTACGCAACCGGTTGGATCTGCACGGCGCGGTGCCGGCATTGCCGACCGCGGCGACCACGGCCCTGATCGCGCCGCGGCAGCAGGACACGCTGGTCGTCGAGCCCGCTGATCCCGTGGCGCCGGTGAAGCGGAAGCGGCGCCGCCGCCGTGGGCTGATCGCGCTGGCCATCGTGTTGGTGTTGGCATTGCTCGCATCCGGCGCTGGCTGGTACCTCGCGGTCGGCCGCTATACGACGACGCCGAGCGTGCTCGACCTGAACCGCAACGCGGCCATCACGAAGCTGCGCCACGCCGGGCTGAAGGCTGCGTGGCTGCCCTCGGTCTACAGCAGCACGGTCGGGGCTGGGCTGGTCGCGGTGCAGCGCCCGGGGCCAGGCCATGACGTGCGCAAAGGCGCGACCGTCTCACTGGCGCTGTCGCGCGGGCCCGACCATGTGCCGAACCTGCGGCGGATGACGGTCGCCGAGGCGACCGCGGCGCTGAAGTCCGCGCAGCTGAAGATCGGTGCGACGACGCAGGCGTACTCGTCGTCGGTCGCGACCGGACGGATCATCGAGTCGAACCCGTCCGCCGGTGCGGAGATCACCCCGGGCACCGCGGTGTCGGTCGTGGTCAGCAAGGGACCGCCGCCGGTGACGGTGCCGGACGTACACGGCAAGCCAGTCGGCACCGCGACCTCGATCCTCACCAACCTCGGGTTGCAGGTGACGAGGACCGACAGGTTCAGCGACACCGTCGATGCCGGGATCGTCATGTCGAGTAGTCCCGGTCCTGGGGCGACGTTGAGCAAGGGCGCGACGGTGAACCTCGTCGTGTCGAAGGGTCCGCAGCTGTTCCAGGTGCCGGACGTGACCGGCATGAAGATCGACCGCGCGATCCAGGTGATCGAGCAGGCCGGCTTCCGGGCCAATCCGCAGCGGGCGTATCCGGGCGGGCCGGGCAAGGTTTTCCGGCAGTCCCCCGGCGGCAAGCAGCCCAAGGGCACCATCATCGAGCTCGACTACTTCTAGCCGCTTGTCTCGTTCCCCGATCGGCGCGCACGTCTTCGTCCGCGCCGGCCTGGCCAAACACGCACTGCCGTACGCCGAAACGATCGGCGCCGAGGCGTTGCAGGTATTCGTGTCCAACCCGCGTGGCTGGGCGCAGGCCGCGGGTGATCCTGCTGCGGATTCGGCCTTCGGTGAGCTGTGCCGGGACAAGTCGATGGCGGTCTACGTGCATGCGCCGTACTTGGTGAACTTCGGCTCGCCGACCGAGCTGACCCGGGAACGTTCCGCCGCCGCGGTTGCGCATTCGATCCGGCGCGGTGCGCTGATCGGCGCGGCCGGTGTCGTCGTACACGCCGGGTCTGCCGTCGATGCCTTGCACCGGGATCGGGCGCTGGTCTTGATGCGGGAGCGGTTGCTGCCTCTTCTCGACGGGTTGGGCGACGACGATCCTTCGGTGTTGATCGAGCCGACCGCAGGTGGTGGCCAGCCGTTGGCCGCGGTCGTCGACGATCTCGAGCCGCTGTTCGAGGCGCTGGAGTGGCACCCGCGGCTCG
>JAVEEG010000077.1 GCA_030840585.1 Frankiaceae bacterium
CCAAGCAGGCCTAGCACTCCGCGTTTCCTGAAACGGGTACGCCGTTGATCCGCCCAGCCACGGTCGACGACGTACCCGTTGTCTTTGCCCTGGTGCACGAGCTGGCGACGTACGAGCGCGAGCCCGACGCGGTCGTCGCCACCGAGCAACACTTCCGCGATGCCCTGTTCGGCCCGGAGCCGAAAGTGTTCTGCAACGTCGCCGAGGACGACAGCGGGGAGGTTGTCGGCTTCGCGATCTGGTTCTGCAACTTCTCGACCTGGCTCGGCACGCACGGCATCTATCTCGAGGACCTGTTCGTCCGGCCAGCCGCGCGCGGCGCCGGACACGGCCGCGCGTTGCTGACCGAACTGGCGCGCATCGCGGTGGAGCGCGGCTACGGCCGGGTCGAGTGGGCCGTCCTCGACTGGAACACTCCCGCGCAAGGCTTCTACCGAAATTTGGGCGCGACTCCGATGGAAGAGTGGACCACCTGGCGGCTAACCGGAGAGGCCTTGGAGTCATACGGGGCATGACGGCGACTGCGAGCACGTGTGCGGGAGGTAGCGTCCACAGGTGCGGTTGCGGGCAGCCCTCAATGCGGTGGCGTTCGCCCTTGTCGCGTGCAGCGGCGGAGGCAGGAGCGCGCCTGTCGCCAGACCAACGCCAACATCGCACCCCTCCCCGCTGCTAACTGCGCGACTCGCGCCTTCGTCATTCCTACTTCGCGGCTACTACGGCCACGGGCGCGGCTTCCAAATGGACCGCAGTGGGCTGGGATACATCGACTGGCGGACGTACGTGAGTTGTTCCGACGCCCCGCCTCCTTGCGAGCAGCCCGGGGTCACCGCCGGCGGGGAAGCCATCATCGTGGTGACGAAGCAGACAGCGCCGGACGCCGCGGTCGGGCGGGCAATCACGAGCACGCAGCCAAGCTGGCTGCCGGTTGGCATCCTGCGCTTTCAATGGAACCCACGCACCGACGTCATGACCATCGTCGGGGGTAGCGAGACCGTGACGTTCTGCGGTCCTAAGAACTCAGGTACCTGCGGCCTCTAACCCGGGCGTGTTGATCCGAGCGGACGCGGCGTTCGTTTGCGCGTACCCGGCTCGGGTACAGGCGGCCGGAAGCGTTCGCGCCCATACCCAAGGGAAGGTCCCATGTCTACGTACGGTGCATCGACTGGTCGATCCGGCTCCGCCGTCGAGCGGGAGCGGCTGCTCTCGATGATCGCCGGCGGCCTCGGCATCCTGACGTTCATCTGGGGTTTCCTGAAGTGGTTCAGCGTCGGCGAGGGCAAAGACGAGCACAAGTTCGGCGGGTACGCGCTGGAGACGCCGTCCTCTGCCATCATCGCCTTGTCAGTCGCCGCCGGCCTGATCGCGTTCCTCGGTGCGATGGAACGCCGCCGTGGCCGCGGCGTACCCAGCGCGATCCCCACCGGGCTTGCCGCCAGCGCGTTCCTGCTGTGTATCGCGGTGCTGCTCGGCAAGGGTCAGGTGAGCCCCAGCTTCGGTGACGAGGTCGGCGTCCAGGTCGGGCTCATCCTCGCCCTGCTCACCACGCTCATCCAGACCGTCGTACTGGGAATCGGTCTGGCCAGCCGGCACGACGACGGCCTGGCCACCGGCACGGACGCGCCCCCAGTCGCCTAGACCACTCTGTCGAGTGTGACGTTGTGTGTCGATGCGACCCCCTGCATTGACACACAACGTCACAGTCAACGAACAACGGGGCGCTAGACGTCGCGGGTGCGGAGCAGCACCGCGGCCGCGACGAGCACGGCGACGACGTACAGCACGAGAACCCCGTAACCGGTCCACGGCCCGAGGCTGTCTGCGTCGTGCACCGTGTGCAGGATGGCCTGCCCGGCACCACCGGGCAGCCACTTCTCCAGCCGGTTCGGCCACGGCGCCGGCATGAACACGATGACGAGCGGTACGACGAACAGCACGCCGACCAGGGTGAAGATCGCGCCGGCGGTGTGGCGGATCAGCCAGCCGAGCGCCATCCCGAGCAGGCCGATCGCGACCAGGTAGAGCGCGCAACCGACCACCGCACGCAGGACGTGCGGAGCGCCGAGCGTCGTGTCGAGATGCTCGCGCGCAAGGATCGTCTGACCGACGAGGAACGACACAATCGCCGTCGGCAGCAGCACCGCGAACGTCATCATCGCGAACAACGACAGCCGGGCGAGAAACACCGTCATCCGGCGCGGCACGGCCGTGAATGTCGCGCGGATCATGCCGGTCGAATACTCGCCGGTCACGACAAGCACACCGAGTACACCGAACGCCAGTTGCGCGAAGAACGTGCCGACCAGGCTGCGCAGCGCGGGGTCGAAGTCGGGGCGGAACGTCTGCGCGCCGCGCTCGTGCGAGACCGCGCCGAGGCACGACAACGCGCCGAATCCCACGACGAGCGCGATCGTCAGCAACATCGTGATCCACGTGCTGCGCAACGACCGCAACCGGATCCACTCCGCATACAACACTCGCGGGAACGTGACCCGGACGTCGACCTTCCGGCCCGGCGCGGCCGCGGCAACGGAACTCACGACGCCTCCTCGGCCGAAGCGTGGTACTCCACCGATCCGCCGGTGACCTCCATGAATGCCTCCTCGAGCGACGCCTCCAGCGGCGCCAGCTCGTGCAACGCGATCCCGCGCGACGCGGCCAGTTCGCCGATCGCGTCGCTGGTCATGCCGTCGACCTCGACGACGCCGTCGGAAACCGTACGTACGGTTACGTCGGGAGAGCCGGAGAGCAGCCCGACCAACTCATCAAGTCGCGGCGACCGGACCCGAACCTGATGCCGGGTGCCGCGGTTGACGAACTCCTCGACCGGCATGTCCGCGATCAGCTTGCCGCGTCCGATCACGACGAGATGGTCGGCCATCAACGCCATCTCGCTCATCACATGCGACGACACGAACACCGTGCGGCCCTCGGAAGCGAGCCGGCGCAGCAACTGCCGGATCCAGCGGATGCCTTCAGGATCGAGACCGTTCGCGGGTTCGTCCATCAACAGCACCGCGGGATCGCCGAGCAGCGCCGCCGCGATGCCGAGCCGCTGACCCATCCCGAGCGAGAACGCGCCGACTCGTTTGCGCGCCACCTCGGTCAGCCCGACCAGCTCCAGCAGCGAGTCGACCCGGGTAGGACCGACGCCGTGCGACGCCGCCAGCGCAAGCAAGTGGTTGCGCGCCGATCGCCCCGAGTGCACCGACCGCGCTTCGAGCAACGCGCCGACTTCATGCAACGGCGCGCGCAGTTCGGCGTACCGCTTGCCGTTGACCGTGACCGTTCCCTTGGTCTGGCGGTCGAGCCCGAGGATGAGCCGCATCGTCGTCGACTTGCCGGCGCCATTGGGTCCGAGGAAGCCGGTCACCACCCCCGGCCGCACCGTCAGGGTTAACCCGTCGACCGCCGTCTTGTCGCCGTACCTCTTGGTCAGCCCGGTCATCTCGATCACGGCTTCATCCTCGCGCCAACGACCGCAGCACGTGCGCACGGGCCGCCGCGTCACCCGGACCGGCCCGCGACGCGAGCCGCTCGGCGATCGACGACCGGTGCGCGGCGTCGACGTTGCCGCCGTACTTGAACTTCGCCTTCACCTCACGCACTGACAGGCGCAGCCCGCGGATCCCGACCAGCTTGCGGTCGTGCACGGACGGATCGGCGGCGCCGCCATCCGGCTCCAACTCCGACAACTGCGCCCGCAGTACGTCGAGCTTCGCGCCGGGGTCGTCGAGGATCACCGCGTCCGCCACCAACTGCACTGCCGCGTAGTACGTCGTCGGGATGCCCAGCGCAGGGTCCTCGTCGCCGATCGCCTTCCACGCCGACGGGACGTACGCCCACTCCCCCGCGACCGACAGCACGACGGTCGAGCTCTCGGCCAACGCCGACCAGATGGGGTTCGGCCGGGCGAGGTGCAGCAGCACGTCCGGGAACGCCGCCCCGCCAGAAGCAGCAGCGGAGACGACGTACTGCGTCGGTACGACGACCGGCACCTCGCGCCGCCCGGGCGCGACCAGGTGGCCGAAGCCGGTACGCCGGACGAACTCGACCGGGTCGTCGCCGCTAAGCGGCTCGTCCCAGGGGTGGATCAGCACCCCGCCAGTCTGCGTTAGACCAGGCCGAACACGCGCCGGCGCATCGCGACCACACCGAGCGGCAGCAGCACCAGCGCGGGCGCGCCGACCGGCAGCGAGCCGGCGAGGAACTTCTGCTTGCCGAGCTGGGTTGCGTGACCGGTCAGCGCCGGGCCGGCCACCTGGCGGACGAGGATGCCCTGGCCGGCCGACTTGTCGCTGCTCGGCGAGCCGGGCAGCTTCGCGCAGGCGCCGGTGCAGTCGTCGGACAACGACGCGTACGCCGGACCACCCGCGGTCGGCGCGACCTGCACGTCGAGGAAGTCGAACAACCCGCCACAGCGGCCGTGGCAGGCACCGCGGTGCATGACCGTCGACCCGCTACCGAGGCCGCTCGGAATCGGCGCGATCTGCGACACGAATGTCGGCCGCGGCGACAGTGCGTTCTGCGTCTCGACGACGTAGTAGTTCCAGCCGGAGAGCTTGCCGGCCGGCTTGTTCGCCATCGCGTCGGTCGAGCCCGGGAAGGTGATGACGACGCGACCGTTGTCACCGGCGGCGAGCGACGGGAAGTTGGTCACCTTCACACCCGGCGGCGCGACCATGATCGGCGTCGACCAGTGCGCACCGCGGTCGCGTGACACCGACATGTACGGCTGGTTCCACTTGTCGTCCTGCCAGGTCACGTACAGGTTGCCGGTCGAGTCGGCGGCCACGTACATCGCGTTGGACGGGTCCTTGATGTGTGACACGACGTGGTCGGTCCAGGTGTTGCCACCGTCGGTCGAGACGGAAACGGACGGCTCGCCACAACCCGGCTCGTTGAACGCGCTCGGCAGGAACACATCACCCTTGCGGTCGACCGCGAGGTGACCGGTGAGCGACGAGCAAAGGCTGGAGTCGGGCAGGTTGCCGGCGACGTGGGTCGGGAACGGCGAGTTCATCTGCGTGAACGTGACGCCACCGTCGAGGCTGCGCGAGCAGGACACCGCGGCGACCGTGTTGACGCAGTAGTAGACGATCTTCGGGAACTTCGGGTCGACCGTGCGCAACGGCGAGCCGTCCGGTACGACGCCCGCGACGATCGTCTGGTGGTCGTCGACACCGGCGGCCGGCGCGAAGCTCGTCGTCCACGTCGCGCCCTCGTCGTCACTGAACGAGATCACCGAACCCTCGGCGGCGAGCGTGTCGACGCTGAACACGCGGTTGTAGTCCTTGTCCATCCAGGTGATCGTGTCGAGCGTCACCGGATGCGAGTCCGGGCCGGCGTTCGCGGTCTTCGGCGACACGTCGGTCCAGTGCAGGCCACCGTCGGTCGAGCGCATCTCGAGGTTGCGGGCCAGCTCGCCACCCGGGGTGTCGAACGTGTCGCCTGGGAAGAACACGACGCCCTTCTTGTCGACACCGACGGTCGGCTCACCGGACTGACGGCCGATCATCGACGACTGCAGCACGAACGGCGCGCCCGCCTTGGCCAGCTTGTGGTTCGTCGGTTCGGTCGCCGGGGTCATCGACTCCGGCGTCCCGACGTACGCGACCTGGGTCCGCGCGGACGAGGTCGCGGTGGTCGTGGACTTGGCGGCCTCGGACGACGGGATGAACCCCGCGACCACCGCACCCGCGCTGACAACGAGTGCGGTGCGGAACAGAGCCGTCCGGTAGGCCTTGCGCATGTGCGAACTCCTCGTGGCCGTCTACGGGGTGCGTCCTTGAGCGATACGCCGCCGAACGCCGTTCTCCTTCCTTCTACGCGGCTAGGTCCCTGTCGCAACAACGGCCCCATCGTCCCGGGGACGACCTCAATGGGGTCGGTGAGATACCTTTTTCCCGTTCCGGTCAACGTCGATCGCGCGCGGGAGGCAAGCCGAGTGGCACAGGCAGCAGCGCAGGCAAAGGCCGCTCAGGAAGACGTCGTAACCATCCGACTGCCGGCCGCCGGCGCCTACCTCTCGGTGCTCCGTACGGCGACCGCCGGCCTGGCCGCCCGGTTAGATTTCACTCTCGACGAGATCGAGGATCTGCGCATCGCGGTCGACGAGGCGTGCGCGATGTTGCTGACCCAGGCGGTGGCCGGGGTCGACCTCGAATGCACGTTCTCCCTCGACGGCGACAGCATGCGGGTCGGCGTCAGCGTTCTCACCGTCGATGGCGTCGAGCCGTCCCGCGACACCTTCGCGTGGACCGTCCTGTCCGCGCTGGCCGGCGACGTCGACAGCGCCGCGGACGGTGACAATCGGATCACCATCACTTTGCTGAAGCGGCGGAGCGGGAACGCCCGGTGACCAGTGGTCCACTGAACGCCGCGGACAACGACGCAGCGGCGGACGATACAGCGGCTACGCAGGCCACGGGGGCGGAGACGGAGACGGAGACGGAGTCGGGCGAGGCCGCGGCGGACGAGACGCCGGCGCTGACGCCCGAAGAGCGCAAGATCACCGCGGACGCCGAGCGCGCGGCCCGGACCTCACATGACCGCGCCTACGCGCGCGAGCTGTTCGGCGAGCTGGCGAAGCTCGATGACGCCGACCCGCAGCACCAGCGGGTGCGCGACCAGCTCGTCGAGATGCACCTGCCGCTGGTCGAGTACCTCGCCCGCCGGTTCCGCAACCGGGGCGAGCCGCTCGACGACCTGATCCAGGTCGCGACGATCGGGCTGATCAAGTCGGTCGACCGGTTCGACCTCGAGCGCGGGGTGGAGTTCTCGACGTACGCGACGCCGACAATCGTCGGCGAGATCAAGCGGCACTTCCGCGACAAGGGCTGGGCAATCCGGGTGCCGCGGCGGCTGCAAGAGCTCAAGCTGTCGCTGGCGAAAGCGACCAGCGAGCTGTCCCAGCGCAACGGCCGGGCGCCGACCGTCGGTGAGCTCGCTACCCACCTCGGCATGTCCGAGGAAGAGGTGCTCGAAGGGCTCGAGTCCGCCAACGCCTACAGCGCGGTGTCGTTGGACGCGCCGGACACCGGCGACGACGACTCGCCCGCGGTCGCCGACTCCCTCGGTACGACGGACGACTCGCTCGAAGGCGTCGAGTACCGCGAGTCGCTGAAGCCGCTGCTCGAACGGTTGCCCGCCCGGGAGAAGAAGATCCTGCTGCTGCGCTTCTTCGGCAACATGACCCAGTCGCAGATCGCGGCCGAGCTCGGCATCTCGCAGATGCACGTGTCCCGGCTGCTCGCCCGCACGCTGGCCCAGCTGCGCGAAGGCCTGCTCGCCGAGGACTGACGCTCAGCGCCGTAGCGCGTCCCTCGCCTCACGCGCGGACAGCGCGGCTACGACGGCAACCACGAGTACGACGACAACCGCGGTCACCACGGGCAAGGTGTGCCGCTGGTACCACGCCACGACGAGGGCGAAGAACTGCGCGAGGTACGCCGGCGTCTGCGCGGCCGGCCTCGACCGCAACAGCCCGCGCGCGTCGGCGGCCAGCCCGGCACCGAAGACAAGCAACAGCGCGGCGAGGGTCGCGGCGACCTGGCGGTCGGCCGGCTTGCCCACGCCTACGGCGACCAGGAACCCGACCCCGGCGACGACGCAAGCCAGCGCCTCTACGCCGACCAATGCAGCGGCTATGGCCAACGCACGGGGACGCGACACCCGACGCAGGCTAGTGCCCGGCCATCCGCACCCCGCCATCCGGCACTTCGGAGACCTGGTGACCACGACACGCCGATACGACCCGGCAAAAATGGTCACCAGGCCTCCGAAGTCGCGGGTGGAGGTCCGGGTGAAACGCCCCGATCACCGTTAACCTCGACAGATGCGCGCCTTGCTCGTCGTGAACCCGAAGGCGACGGCGACGACAGCCCGGGTGCGCGACGTGCTCGCCCGCGCCCTCGGCAGCGACCTGAAGGTCGATCTCGCCGAGACCCAGCGCCGCGGCCACGCGATCGAGCTCGGGGCCCAGGCTGCCGCGGAGGGGCTCGACCTCGTCGTCGTCCTCGGTGGTGACGGCACGGTCAACGAGGTCGTCAACGGCCTGCTGCGACCCCTCGACGCTGCCGCGGCATCACCTGCCGACGAAGCCGCCGTACGGGCGGCGCTGCCGGCGCTCGCCGTCGTACCCGGCGGCAGCACCAACGTGTTCAGCCGCGCGCTGGACATCCCGCACGACCCAGTGGAGGCGACCGGCCACCTGCTGGATGCGTTGCGCGAGGGTCGCAGCCGCCGGATCGGCCTCGGCCGGGCCGACGAGCGCTGGTTCACCTTCACCGCCGGCATCGGTCTCGACGCGGACGCGGTACGGATGGTCGAGCGCGCCCGGGCCGAGGGCCGCAACGCCTCCCCGACCCGCTACGCCTGGGCCGCGCTGCGGCAGTTCTTCCGCGGCACCGACCGCCGGCACCCGGCGCTCACGCTCGAGATCCCGGGCCACGAACCCGTCCCGGGCCTGTACCTCGGCATCATCGGCAACACCTCGCCGTGGACGTACTTCGGCGACCGGCCGATCACGGTGACGCCGACCGCGTCGTTCGACGCCGGGCTCGACCTCGCCGTGCTGCGCAAGTTCGGCACGATCGGCACGCTGCGGGCGGCGGCCGGCATGTTCGGCGCCGAGGGCATCCGCGGCCGCCACGTCGCTACCTGGGCCGACCTGTCCGAGTTCACCCTGCGCGCGGACCGGCCCATGCACGTGGAGGTCGACGGCGACTACCTCGGCGAGCGCGAGGGGCTGCACCTGCAGGCCGTCCCGGCCGCGCTGCGGGTCATCTGCTGACCCAGGTGTGACGAACCCAACACCGACGTGAGGCCGAACATCCCCCCACGATGCTTGCGCTCATCCGAACGGCGTTCTAACGTCCAAGCAGAACTGGTGGACATAGCCCTGACGAGCCACTAGCGTCGCGGCCACGCCCCGAATGTGATCTTCATGGTCGGGGCAAAACGGATCAGTTCGTGAAATCGTTCACAATTGGCCCTGACCCGCCTGGACGAAGGGAAGGACGCATGGACTGGCGCCACCTAGCCGCCTGCCGTGACGAAGACCCGGAGCTTTTCTTCCCGATCGGAACCACCGGACCGGCCGTACGGCAGGTCGAAGAGGCGAAGGCCGTCTGCCGCCGCTGCGACGTCATTGACGACTGCCTGTCCTGGGCGCTGGAAAGCGGTCAGGACGCGGGCGTCTGGGGCGGGCTGGCGGAAGAGGAGCGGTTCGCGCTCAAGCGGCGCGGCGTCCGCGCCCCCGCGCACACCGGCTAGCCCCCGCGCCAGCTGTGGCCGAGGACTACGTCCGTCCGCCGATCCTCGCGATCGAGCCGCCGTCGCGGCGGGCAGCGGTCTGGCGGTTCCGCGCCGTCATGGCCCTGATCGTCGTGATCCTCGCCGCCGGGCTGGTGCTCGCCATTCGGGCGATCACCGGCGGCGGCGAGGGTGGCGCGACCGTGGGCGGCCTCGCCGTACCGGTGGCCAGAGCGGCTACGGCAGCTACGGCGGCTACGGCGGCAAGCCCAGCCGGACGCTAGCGACCGTCCCAGCCCCGCCGGCCGGGGCGGCGCCGATCTCGAGCCGGCCACCGAGCTCGCTTTCGACCAGCGTCCGGACGATCTGCAGCCCCAGCCGGGTCGAGCCGTCCAGCCGGAAATCCGCCGGCAGGCCGCGGCCGTCGTCCCGGACCGCCATCGTCAGCTCGCCGCCGCCCTCGCCCCCGCCGCCGCCCTCGCCGGTGCGGTGAACGGCGATCTCCACCGCCCCCGCGCGGTCCAGGCCGGCGAACCCGTGCTCGGCAGCGTTCTGCAGCAACTCGGTCAGCACCATCGCGAGCGGCGTCGCGATCTCGGCCGGGAGCACCCCGAAGGTTCCGGTCCGCCGGACCGCCACCGCACCGGGGACCGTTGTCACCTCCGCGACCATCGCCGCGATCCGGTCGGCGACGTCGTCGAAACTGACCGCCTCGTCGAGGGTGCCGGACAGGGTCTCGTGCACGACCGCGATCGAGGACACCCGCCGCACCGACTCCTCCAGCGCCGCCCGGGCCTCGGGCACCGCCATCCGGCGGGCCTGCAGCCGCAGCAGCGCGGCGACCGTCTGCAGGTTGTTCTTCACCCGGTGGTGGATCTCGCGGATGGTCGCGTCTTTGCCCATCAACTGCCGCTCGCGCCGGCGCAACTCGGTCACGTCGTGCACGAGCACCAGCGCGCCGATGTGCTCACCGGCCGGACGCAGCGGCAGCGACCGCAGCGCGAGCACGGCGTCGCGCGCTTCCAGCTCGCCCCACAGCGGGGACCGGCCGCGGGCGACCGCCGCGATCGATGACTCGACCGGCAGCGCCGGCCCGGGCCGGTCGGCCAGCGCCGCCGTCACCTCGTCGAGCCGGCCGCCCTCGAGGTCGCCGAGGTGGCCGAGCCGGCGGTACGCAGACAGCGCGTTGGGGCTCGCATAGGCGACGGTGCCGTCGGCGTCGAGCCGGATGAGGCCGTCGCCCACCCGCATGGCCGCCGACGGGTCGCTCGGGTCGTACGAGTAGGGCCAGCGACCCTCGGCGAGCATCTGGGCGAGGTCGTTGGCGCTGCGCAGGTAGGCGATCTCGAGCCGGCTCGGGGTGCGGGCGGCGGCGAGGTTGGTGTGCCGGGCGACGACGGCGACGACCCGCCCGCCGTGGCAGACCGGGATGGCCTCCTCGCGGACCGGGTCGCCCTGCACCCAGACCGGGTCGCCCTCCCGCACGATCCGGGCTTCCCGGGTCGCCAGGACGAGCTGGGGCCGCTCGACGGCGGTGGTCCGGGTGCCGACGAGGTCGTCGGTGTGCGCGGTCGGACCCGTGGTCGGGCGCATCTGCGCGACCGTGACGAACTCGCTGCCATCCGGCCCGCTCGGCACGAACAGCAGTAAGTCGGCGAACGACAGGTCCGCGAGCAACTGCCAGTCGGCGACCAGCCGGTGCAGGTGGTCCGCGTCGCCGCCGACGATGCCACCCGCCCGCAGCACCTCGTCCATCGTCGGCATGCGGTCATTGTGACCGGCGGCGGCCGGCGCGACCCTGGCTAGTGTTCGCGCTGTGGACGACGCGACCAGCCGCGAGATCTCTGGACACAGCGGCATCCACGCGGTCGCGGCGGCCCGCGCGCATGGCATCGAGGTGATGTTCACCCTCTCCGGGGCGCACGTCTTCCCGCTGTACGACGCCGCGGTCAAGGGCCCCGATCCCATGCGCCTGGTCGACGTCCGGCACGAGGCGACCGCGGTGTTCGCGGCCGAGGGGCTCGCCCGGCTGACCCGCCGGCCCGGCCTCGCCGTACTGACCGCCGGCCCCGGCGTCACCAACGGCGTGTCCGCGGTGACGTCGGCGTACTTCACCGGCTCGCCACTGCTGGTCCTCGGCGGCCGCGCGCCGGCGAACCGCTGGGGTCAGGGCAGCCTGCAGGAGCTCGACCACCCGCGGCTGTTCACCACGATCACCAAGCACGCCGCGACGATCGAGACCGCCGACGCGGTCGGGCGCGAGGTCGACGCGGCCCTGCGGCTGGCGACCAGCGCGCACCGCGGGCCGGTGTTCCTCGACATCGCCTTCGACGTCATCTACGCGCACGCAACTGCCCCGGCACCTTCGCCGCCGGTGCCCGCGCCGTTGGAGCCGGACGAGGCCGATTTGCGGGCCGTCGCCGTCGCCCTTTCCCAAGCCGTACGTCCGGTTTTTGTGGTCAGCTCGGACGTCTGGATGGACGGCGCCGAGCAAACCGTACGTACGGTCGTCGAGGAGCTCGGTGTGCCGGTCATCACCACCGGACAGGGCCGGGGCGTGCTGCCGCGCGGCCACCCGCTGCTGATCACCCGCGCACGCAGCGCCGCATTCAACGCCGCCGATCTCGTCGTCGTCGCCGGCGGGCCGCTGGACTTCCGGCTCGGCTACGGCCGGTTCGGCGGCCGGGACGGCGCCGCGCCTGCGGCCGTCGTACACCTCGCCGACTCCCCGGGGCAGGTCGCCACGCACGTCGAACTCGCGGCCAGCGCGGCCGGCGACCTGAGCCGGGTCTTCGCCGGGATCGTCGCGGCGATGCCGGGCCGGCCCGACTGGTCGGAGTGGACCGCGTCGATGCGCGCCGCCGCTGACGAGGCGGCGGCCGGCGACGCGGACCTGCTCGGCGCGACCAGCGATCCGATCCATCCAGGACGCGTGTACGGCGAACTGCGCCGGGTGCTCGACGACGACGCGGTCGTGATCGGCGACGGCGGTGACTTCGTCTCCTTCGCCGGCCGGTTCGTCGAACCGGCGATGCCCGGCCGGTGGCTGGATCCCGGTCCGTTCGGCTGCCTCGGCACCGGCCTCGGCTACGCCGCCGCGGCCCGGCTGGCGCACCCGTCCGCGCAGGTCGTGCTGCTGCTCGGCGACGGCGCCGCCGGGTTCTCGCTGATGGACGTCGACACCCTCGTCCGGCACAACCTGCCGGTCGTCATGGTGGTCGGCAACAACGGCGTCTGGGGCCTGGAGAAGGGCCCGATGCAGATGCTCTACGGATACGACGTCGCGGCGGATCTGCAGCCGTCGACCCGGTACGACGAAGTGGTGCGGGCACTCGGCGGGGCGGGCGAGTTGGTCACCGATCCGGGCGAGATCGGGCCGGCGCTACGTCGCGGTTTCGACGCGGCCGTGCCGTACCTCGTCAACGTCGTGACCGACCCCACCGCTGCTTACCCCCGGTCGACCTTCGGGGTCTGAGAACCAGAACCGGGCGATCGCGACCAGCGCCACGGTCAGCGCGAGGACGGCGATCAGCGCCCGCGGCCACCCCCACCACAACGACCAGCCGACGTAGACGCCGATGGCGAGCAGACCGAGCCCGAGGGCGGTGCCGGGGGTGAGCTTGGGCTTGGGCGCGTCGACCCAGACCACCTGATCGTCGAGCGCGCGCAACCGATCGGCCAGCGCCACGCAGAAAGTATCGGCCGCGACCGTGAGCCGGGGAGGCCACGACACGCGA
>JAVEEG010000084.1 GCA_030840585.1 Frankiaceae bacterium
TGGCGTCAGCCGTCGGAGGCTGGAACAGCGAGTAACAGATCTGGACCGGCGTCGTGGTGCCCGGCGCTGGAACGCTGGTGACACAACCGTTGGTGGTGGTAACCGCCCCGGCGGCGCCGGCCGTGCCGACGATCGGGCTGATGGCGGCGGCGGCGGTGACGATGCCGCCGGCCGCGGCGGCGAGAAGGCGCGGGCGCATGGCTCTCCAGGTCTCGACGGGTGACGCGGTGTACCCCCGGTAACCGCGAGTTTCGCCATCCGTACGACGTCCTCCTGCCGGCGCCGCCGAAGATCATCGCCGTCAGCGCGACCTAGAGCGCCGTGGCGGCGATGATCTTGCGCTGGCTGACGGGTCAGTTGCCGGTGAGGCGGGTGACCTGGCGCACCGGCGCGTTCTTGACGTCGGCGGCGCAGAACCGGTCGACGACCCAATCCTTGTTCGAGAACAACGCCGTCTGGTCGGCGTAGTGCGCGTTGGTCGGGTCGGTCGACTCGGAGTACGTAAGGATCGTCCGCGCGACCGGGCATGCGCCGCCGTCCCACGTCACCACCTGCACGAACGACGAGCCGCCGCTCGGCGTGTCCACGCCCCGGCCCGACACCCAGTTGGTCCAGATCGCGTTGAAGTCGCCATTGGGGTCGCCAGTGCCGCCATGGATCGGGTAGCGGACGCCGTTCTTCGTGATGCCTTGGGTCGCGCCGACGGCCACGTCGAGCGGGAGGTGGGCCGCGTTGAGATCCGAGATCGCATCACCGAGCGCGGTCGGCACCTCGGGGTCGGCGGTGTTCAGCCCCGATGGCGTGTGCACCGCGTCGTTCGGGTCGAACGGCGTCTTCCACGCCGGCGCGGTGACCGGCAGGTAGTTGTACGCCGTGTTCTGCGTCGAGCCGCTGAGGTGATCCCAGAACCGCCGGAACAGGATCGCGCCGCGCGAGTCGACGTTCTCCTTCAGATCCCAGTTCGCCAGCACACTGCACGCGTTGCCGATCCCGACCGGCTGACCCGACGACGTCGGCAGGTAGCCCACGGTGGCGTACGAGTTGCACATCGACACCAAGTCGGAGCGCGTGAGCATGCCGGCGTACTGCTCGTTGCTGAACACCTCGTCTTGCATCCGCTGCAACGTGAAGCCGGCCTTCGCGTTGTCGGCCGTCATCACGAGACCGATCCGCGTGCGCAGTGATCGCTGCGTCCCCTCGGTGCCGATGATGCGGGCGAACCCGGTCAACGGCTGCGCCGGGTTGGACAACCAGTACGAGTCGTTGGAGTTGGTCACGTAGTCCGACCGGAACAGGTGCGGCAGGTGCGACGGCCCGAACAGCCCCGGCTCGACGGCGTCGCTGTCGGTCAGCCACTCACAACGCGACGTCGACCCGTCGAGCACCGGCAGCCCGAGCAGTTGATACGTCGCCGCGCCGAGCGCGGTGTTGCACTGCAGCGCCAGCGAGTTCGGCACGTTTGGAATCGCGCCGATGTCCGCGTAGAGGGCATGCCCGGTCTTGTCCGCGACGAGCGTGTTGACCCACGGAATGCCCTCGTACTTGTTGAGAATCGCGAGCTCATCGTCCGCCGACGACGCCATGTCGGTGAACAGGAAGTGGTTGAAGACCCGGAAGTTGTCGACGTTGGCATCGCGGATCGCGAACGCGGTCGTCTGCGTCCACGGCAGCGGGATGCCGAGGATCGAGTTGAACACCGGGCCATAGCGGGTCCACCACAACGTGTGGGTGACGGTCGACAGCGTCCCGTCGCTACCGCGCACCGTCACCGTCACGGTCCGCGGCTCCATCGCGGTCGGCTTCCCGTCGTACAGGTACGTCGTCGGCGAGCCGGGGACGAGCGTGAGCTGGTACGGCGTGAAGCGGAACGCGGTCGACACCGTGTGGCTCCACGCGATGTCGGCGTTGTGGCCGATCAGGACGACCGGTACGCCGAACAGCGAGGCGCCGGTGACGTCGATCGTGCCGGGGATCGTGAGCTGTGCTTGGTAGAACCGCTCGGTGTCGGTCCACGGGAAGTGCGGGTTGCCGAGCAGTAGCCCGTGCTTGTGGTCGGCGGTCCCCGCGTTGCCAACGGCGACCGCGTTGGAGCCGAGGCCACCCATCGCGCGGTGCCAGCCGACCGCGAGCAGGTTCGCCGCCCTGTTCGCGTCCATCGCGGCGGTGGCCGGCACCGGGTTGGACGGGCTCGGCGGCTGGGCCTCGGCGATGCCGGGCATCACGACGTCCTGCCCGGCCAGCAGGATGAGTTGGTAGAAGCGCAGGTACGCGTCCATCGTCGTAATCGGGTGGACCCACGCCGCGCCATGGCAGGCCGGGTCGGTGACGCCGGCCGCGCCGCCGATGTCAGCAAGCCAGCGGTTGTAGCCGGCGACGTATCCCGTGACCGCCTGCCGCACCTGCGGGGCGAGCGCGTTCGGGCCGCTTTGCACCGCGAGCAGGGCGTCGACGGCGTGCGCTTGCTGCACCTCGGTCCAGAAGATGTCCGAGTCGAGGTTGGACACGGTCACGCCGTTCCCCTGCATCGTGTACGACGCGTTCGGACCGAACCACCGGCTCCGCGCGCCCTCGACCGTGACGTAGTCGGCGGCAATCGTGCAGAGGTTGTCCTGCGCGAAGGAGTAGCCGTAGCCGTACCCGAGCGAGCCGAAATCCTTGGCCACGATGTGCGGGATGCCGTACTCGGTCCGCGTGACCGTCACGTCGTAGCTACTGCTGCCGGACCCGGAACCGGACCCGGATCCGGGTGAGGCGACGGACGGTACGGCGAGCGTGGTCGCGGTGGCGATAGCGACTGCTAGAGCAAGGCGTCGGCGCATACCGAACGCAGTTCTAGGTCGGAGCGCCGGCTCCTGCTAAAGATCATCGCCGTCAGCGCGACCTCTATGCCGCGCTGACGGCGATGATCTTGTGCGGTTAGGCCAGGGTCATGACCGGGTCGCCGTAGGCGTCGAACCCGGTGCCGGTCCGCGTGCAGGTGCCGCCGCGCGGGGTCCCGCCGTTGTAGGCCTGGCGCAGGCAGTCCCGCAGCGCGAGCTGGCCCCAGTAGTTGGGGTGCAGCGACTCCTGGATGTAGTAGTTGCTGCCGCAGCACGCCGACACGGTACGGATCTGGTTGATCCACTCGGTCTTGTCGACGGCTCCGGCGCTGGTCCACGACGCCAGGCCCTTCTCCTCGAGCAGGCCGACGGTGTTCTCGCACAGCCGGCGGCCGTTGAAGGCGGTCGCGATCTCGAGGACCTTGGTGTTGGTGAGCGCGGTCTGCGTTACCGCGTTCTTGACCGCGTTGTTGATGGTGGGCAGCGCGCTGTTGTTGGCCCAGTCGGCGTCGGCGTTCCAGAACCCGCAGCCGCCGGTGCTCTGCCGCGTGTAGCCGGACTGCGAGTAGCGGAACGCCGCGCCGCCCGGAACCGGCGACATGTAGTCCTGCACGAGCAGGGTCCACTGGCTGTCGGCGTAACCGGCGTTGCGCATCGCCGTAGCGATGTTGAGCAGGCTGTTCTTGATGGCGGTGGTCTGCGCGCTGACGTTGCTCGACGTGAAGTTGGCGGTCACCGACGAGTCGTCGTTGCAGTAGTCCGGCCACCACGAGGGCGAAGCGAGGAAGTCGGAGACGCAGCTCTGCACGATGCTGCCGAAGTTGAAGTTGTTGCCGCCGATGGAGACGGCGACGAGCTTGACGTTGTGCGTTGCGGCGAAGCCCTGCAGCATCTTGGCCTGGCCCTGGTGGCCGGCGCCGTCGTCGTAGAAGTCGAGGCCGGGCTTGAAGTTGCCATCGGAGTCGGTGAACGTCGTGGTCTTGGCGCCGGAGCAGGCGAAGTTCTGACCGCTGACGGAACCGCCGGTGAACGCCTCAGCCGAGTGCGACCGGTGGCAGCGGGTGATCAGCTCGGCCGAGTTGGTCGAGTTGTCGTTGTACGCGGTCGAACCGAGGGCGTCGATGTACTGCTCGCCGTTGTTGGTGTTGCCGGCCCAGCGACCCGCCTCACCGGAGATATAGGAGTCGCCGACGGTGACGACCCACGGGCTGCCGACGCCCGGCCCGTCTGCGTGAGCGGGTGTGGGTACGGCGACCGCAGCCGCGACGGCGGCTGCGGTGAGTGCGGTTGCGGTGGCGAGGGACAGGCGGCGACGACTCGACAGCGATGGGCTCACGCGCGATCTCCGTTCGGATGCGAGCGCGCGGCGCGCCCGATACGACGGAAATATGCCAGATTGCGACCAGCCGTCAGCCAGGCGCCCCAGCGCGGTGCAGACCCAGCCGGCCCGACCCGCTCAAGATCATCGCGGGATAACCGTGTTCTAGTCTGGTTATCCCGCGATGATCATGAGCCTTGGTGCGCCGCAGCGTCAGCTGCAGCCGCTTGTGCTCCCACACGATTCGCAGACGTAGCAACTGCCGGCCGGCCGCATCTTGACGCCGCAGCTGAGGCATAGCGGCGCGTCGGCCGCGGTGCCTTGCTGGGCCTCGATGAGCTCCGTCGAGGAGCGCGCTTCGGAAACCGCGGGCTTCGCGGCTACGTCGGCGTCGGGCACGTGCTCGATCGGGACGCTGTCGCGCAGCGTCTCCGGGTCGAGCTCCTCCTCGGCCGGCGCAACCGCCGGCACGGCGCCGTACGACGTCGCCACACTCGCGGCCCGCTCCTCGGCGGTGAAGATGCCGAGCTCGGCCCGCGTCTCGTACGGCAAGTAGTCCAGCGCGAGCCGGCGGAAGATGTAGTCCATCACCGACTGCGCCATCCGGATGTCCGGGTCGTCGGTCATGCCGGCCGGCTCGAACCGCATGTTGGTGAACTTCTGCACGTACGTCTCGAGCGGCACGCCGTACTGCAGCGCGATCGAGATCGCGATCGAGAACGCGTCCATCACACCGGCCAGCGTCGAGCCCTGCTTGCCGAGCTTGAGGAACACCTCGCCGAGACCGTCGTCGGGGTAAGACCCGGCGGTCATGTACCCCTCGGCACCGGCCACCGAGAACGACACCGTCTGCGACGGGCGCCGCTTCGGCAACCGAGTGCGGATCGGGCGCGGCCGCGCGGACGGGTCGACAACCTCCGCCGACGCGTCGGCCTTCTTCGCCCTGGCGTCGGTCAGTGGCTGGCCGACCTTGCAGTTGTCGCGGTAGATCGCCAGCGCCTTCAGCCCGAGCTTCCAGCCCTGGAAGTAGACGTCCTCGATGTCCTCGACGGTCGCGGTCTCGGGCAGGTTGACGGTCTTCGACAACGCACCGGAAACGAACGGCTGGATCGCGGCCATCATCCGCACGTGGCCCATCGCCGAGATGGACCGCACACCCATCGCGCAGTCGAACACCTCGTAGTGCTCCGGGCGCAGCCCGGGCGCATCGATCACGTTGCCGTGCTCGGCGATGTGCTCGACGATCGCCTCGACCTGCTCGTCCTGATAGCCCAACTTGCGCAGCGCGCGCGGGATGGTCTGGTTGACGATCTGCATCGACCCGCCGCCGACCAGCTTCTTGAACTTGACCAGCGCGAGGTCGGGCTCGAGCCCGGTGGTGTCGCAGTCCATCATCAGCCCGATCGTGCCGGTGGGCGCGATCACCGAAGCCTGCGCGTTGCGCCAGCCGTTCTTGTCACCGACCGACAAGCAGTCCTGCCAGGCCTTCGTCGCGACGTGCAGGATCCGCGCGGCATCGGCGTCAACCGGCCGCACCGCGTCGTTCGCGGCGGAGTGCTTGCGCATGACCCGCTTGTGCGCGTCGGCGTTGCGCGCGTAGCCGTCGTACGGCCCGACCACGCCGGCCAACTCGGCCGAGCGCTTGTACGCCGTGCCGGTCATGAGCGACGTGATGGCCGCGGCGACCGAACGGCCGCCGTCACTGTCGTAGGCGTGCCCGGTCGCCATCAACAGCGCGCCGAGGTTGGCGTAGCCGATGCC
>JAVEEG010000085.1 GCA_030840585.1 Frankiaceae bacterium
CCGGGTACGGCGGACATCAGCCCGGTGACGTCCCGGCCGGTGCCGCCGACGAGGTCGGGGTGGGCCAGCATCGCGGCCGCGACCGCCGTACCCCGCAGCCGGATGAAGCCGCGAGCCAGCGCGGTCAGCGAGAGCGCGAACAACGGGGCGCCGCAGCCGTCTACGGCAACCGCGGACACGCGTTCACCGCAGCGCGCTTCGACCCCGGCCCGGATGGCGACCTGCACCGGATGAGCCGGGTCGCGGTAGCCCTCGGTGGGCCAGCCGGCCGCGACACATGTCGCGAGCATCGCCGCATGCTTGCCCGAACAGTTCTGCCGCAGGTGATCCGGATCCGGGGTGTTGTCGAGGGCCGACTCGTCGAGACCGGCCGCGGCGAGGATCCGCCGTACGACGTCGAGATGGCGCGGCTCGCCGGAGTGGCTCGCGGCCGCGAGCGCAACCTGCTCGGCATCCGCGGGCGACCAACCGGCGTCGAGCAAACCCAATGCTTGCAACGGTTTCAGGCTGCTGCGCGGGAACATCGGCTCGTCGACCTCGCCCCACGAACGGCGTACCGCACCAGCCGGATCGACTACGACGACAGCGCCGTGATGAATGCTCTCGACGAACCCGTTGCGTGTGACCTCGACGACGAGGGGAGCGGTCATGCCTCGCTGGGCAGCAGGTCGCTCGGATCCGCGTCGCCGTCGCGATAGCGACGGGTGATCTCGGCGGTCAGCGCGTCCATCGCGGACTGCACCGCGCGCCGCTGTACGGAGACCCGGCGTTCCTCGTCTTCGAGCCGGACGAGGACCGCGCGCAAGGACTCGTCGTCGTGCGCCTGCGGGTTGGACAGGTCGACGTCGGCGATCAGCGACTCGACGTGCCGGCGGTGCGCGTCGGCGCGCGACGGCTCGGCGGCGGCGTGGCGACCCAGACCGCGCGGGCCACGCTGGCCCGGACCTGGATCGTCGGCCAGGATGCGCGGCAGCGCCTGGATGAGGTCGGTCTCGTCGCCGGCCCGGCGGGCGAGTTCGGCCCGCAGGATGTCGAGCCGGCCCTGGAGCACCCGGCGCAGGTAGGACAGGTCGACCTCCTCCTGCTCGGCTTCGCGCCGCCGTTCGCGGATGTCGGCCAGCGGCAACGCCGTGAGGTCGGTGACGAAGTCCTCGGCGAGCACGCGGTCGATCCGCCGGTTGCCCTGCACCATCAGCGTGCTCCTGTCCGGTTGCGTATCCCCAGCATGCCGCGCGCGTCGTCTGGCGACATCGGCGGCCGTTGCGCGAGCCGGGCGAAAGCGGCCGCGCGCTCCACCAGCTCGGCGTTGTCGCGGACCGGCTGGCCAGCCGCGAACGTCAGCGTGTCTTCCATCCCCACCCGCAGATGGCCGCCGCCAGCCAGCGCGGCGAGCAGGACCGGCAGGCCCGTACGGCCGACCCCGGTCGCCGACCAGGTCGCCCCGGCCGGCAGCGCGGTGACGCAGGCGGTCAGCGCGCCGAGCGTCCCGGGCATGCCGCCCGGCACCCCCATCACCAGGTCGCAGTGCACGTGCCCGCCGTACGGCGCTCCGTGCTTGTCGAGCAGCCGGTGCAGCGTCGCGACGTGCCCGAGGTCGAACAGTTCGAACTCGGGGACGATCTCGCGGTCGCGCATGTCGAGGAACAACCGCTCGATGAACTCCCAGCGGTTGAGGAAGACGTCGGTGCCGAAGTTGACCGTGCCGCAGGTCAGGCTGGCCGCGTCCGGGGCGCTGTCGAGCACCCGCAGCCGATCGGCCTCGGAGTCGGTGACCGCGCCGCCGGTCGAGACCTGTACGACGAGGTCGGTGCCCTCGCGCACCGCCTCGACCGCGGCAGTCACCCGCGCGAGGTCGAGGGTGGGCTGGGCGTCGTCGTCGCGGACGTGGATATGGATGACCGCGGCTCCCGCTGCCTCGCACGCCTTGGCGGTCGAGACCAGCTCGTCGAGGCTGCACGGGAGCGCTGGGACGTCCGCTTTCGCCGTTTCCGCCCCGGTCGGGGCGACGGTGACGAGCGTCGGCGCCATGAGCCCATCCTAGGAGGGTCGGCCGATGTCCGAATCGGGCCGTCGTACCCCTTCGGTCAGGGCCGTTCGCCCCCGCCTGGGCGGTTCGTACTGGTTCCCCCAGATGGCTCAACACCAGGCGTGCTCCTGCCGATGCAAATGGAGCATTCATGGCGACGGCTTGGCGAGGGAGGTCCGGCATGCTCAAAGGCGACCTCACGTCGACGCCGTTCGCCCCTTTGCTCCTCTCTTTGGCCGAAGACGACTCGACCGGCTGCCTGCACATCTCCGACGCCGAGGGCGACGAGGCACTCATCTACTTCCGGTCCGGGATGGTGTACGCCGTCTCGGTGCCCGGCCGCCGCCCGCAACTGGGCGCCAAGCTCGTGTCCTCGGGCGCCCTCGCGCCGGAAGCGCTGTCCGAAGCGCTGGAGGCACAGCGGACCGAACTGCAGGGGTGGAAGCTCGGCGAACTGCTCGTCCACCTGGGCTACGTCGACCAGCCGGTGGTCGAGGCGTTCGTCAAGGAGCAGGTCAACGACGCGGTCTGGGACCTGATTCGCTGGACCGAGGGCCGCTGGCGGTTCCGCAAGGGTGAGAAGACCCGCGAGGACGTCGCGCCGCCGATGGCCGTGACCGATCTGCTGACGACGCTGCGCGAGCGCGGGGTCGAGTGGGAGGCGATCTCCGCCGTCGTCCACGGGCCGACCGCCGTACCGGTGCTGTCCGCCAGTGGTGGCGGCGCGCCCGAGATGACCCTCGACGCGGACGCCTGGTCGATGCTGTGCAAGATCGACGGGGAGCGATCGGTTGCCGAGCTCGCCCGCGACTGCGGCTACACACTTTTCGAGGCCGGTCAGGTGCTGGTCAGCCTGGTGCAGGCCGGGCTCGTCGACATCGAAGAGGACATCGAGGTCGGGCCGACCGCCGAGCCCATGGTGGCCGCGGTCGACGACGACGCGTTCTACGGCGCTACGTCGGTCAGCTCGGCGCTCGCGGCTGCGGCGGCCGATGCCGCCGCGGACATGGCTGCGGCCGACGACCCGCTGGCGGCAGTGGCCGCGGCGGTGGCGGCGCTGAGTGACGCCCCCGCGGTCGAATCCGCCGACGACGACGATCTGGCCGCGCTGGCCCGCCTCGTCACCGAGGTTGCCGCGGGTGTCCGCGAGGACGACGCCGCCGCCGAGGCGGTTGCGGCCGAAGAAGTCGCATCGACGGATCCGGCCGCCGGATCGGTGCCGTTGCGCCCGGACAGCCAGGCGTTCGCGACCTCGGTCGAGCGGGTTTCGGCAGCGTTGGCCGAGGTGCTCGGCCCGGCGCAGGTCACCGACGATCCGTTCGAGATTCCGGCCGAGATGCGGGTCAAGCGGACCCGGAAGAAGGAACGTCCGACCCCGCCGCCGATGGACCCCCGGGCGGCCCGGGTACGTGCGGCCGCCGCGGAGGAACTCGCCGCCGCGCACGCGTTGGCGCAGGCGCTACGGGAGGCCGCCGCCGAGGAGCCGAATGCGGCCGAGCTGGCCCAGCAGCGGGCGGCCGAGGAAGCGGCGCGGGTCGAGGCTGAGCGGATCGAGGCTGAGCGGGCCGCGGCCGAAGAAGCCGCGCGCCTGGAAGCCGAGCGCGCCGCGGCCGAAGAAGCCGCGCGCCTCGAAGCCGAACGCATCGCCGCCGAGGAAGAAGCAGCACGCGCCGCCGCCGAAGAAGAAGCAGCACGCGCCGTGGCGGAAGAAGAAGCTGTCCGCGTCGCGGCTGAAGAAGAAGCAGCGCGACTCGAAGCCGAGCGCATCGCCGTCGAAGAAGAAGCGGCACGCATGGCGGCCGAGGAAGAAGCAGCGCGACTCGAAGCCGAGCGCATCGCCGCCGAAGAAGAAGCAGCCCGCGTCGCGGCCGAAGAAGAAGCAGCGCGCATCGCGGCCGAGGAAGAAGCCGCGCGCCTCGAAGCCGAACGCATCGCCGCCGAAGAAGAAGCCGCCCGCATCGCCGCCGAGGAAGAAGCCGCGCG
>JAVEEG010000312.1 GCA_030840585.1 Frankiaceae bacterium
CGGACGCGATCGAGGACCGCGCTCGTCGCCAGGAGCTCGCCGTCACCGGCCTTGCCCATGACGCGGGCTGCGAGGTTGACGGCGTCGCCCTTCGCCGACCAGGTACGGCGGAAAGCCGGCCCGAACGCACCCGTGAAGACCCGGCCGCAGTTGACGCCGATCCGAACGTGGAGCGATCCCGAGTGCGCGTCGAGGATCGCCCGTGCTGCCCGCAGCAGCGCCTCCTCATCGTGTCCGCTGCTTCGGGGGGCACCGCCAACCAGCATCACCTTGAAGCCGTCCCGCGAGATGTCGGACTCCCAGAAGGTGACCCGGTGCCGCTCGCAGGCGTCCTGCACCGAGCTCAACAGCTCCTGCAGGGCGATCGACACCGCTGCCGGACCCTGCCGGGCGATGAGGGCATCCACACCGGACACCTCCACGAAGCCGATGGCCACCTGTCGGTGCTCGCTGTCGCCGACGTCGAGCCGAAGATGCTCTGCGAGCGAGGGATCGAGCAGCGTGGACAGGTCGATCCCGGGCGCGCGCGGCCAACAACGTGAGCGGGGATCCACGTCAGGGGCTGCGCGGAGCAGCAAGCCGTTGCCCGCCGGGGCGCCGACGCATCGAGGCGGCAGCAGGGAGGCGGTGGCGCCGGAGATCACAACCTGGCCGGCATCCGCCGTCTGCTCCAACTCAGCGGCTGTCGACGCGGCTGGTCCGGTCACCAGCAGCTCGCGGTGACGCTGTCCGACGAGAAAGAAGTCGAAGACCCCAGAGCTGATGCCCACGGACATCCTCAGCTGGACGACTCCGACGCTGGTGCGCAATCGGCCCACCCGCCGCATGGTGCGGCGCAACTCGAAGGCGGCTCGACAGGCCAAGGGCGCATGCTCGGGGCCCTCGAAGAGCAGCAGCACTGCATCGCCGCCCCACTTCACCAACGAGGCGCCATAGCCGTAGGCCTGCTCGAGCAGCGTGACGAACGTCGCGTCGAGCAGGTCGCTGAGCTCCTCCGCGCCGACCTTGCCCCGCGCCGCCAGACGCTCGGTCAGCGCCGTGAAGCCGGAGATGTCGACGAAGGCGAGCGAGCCCTCAACGCGACGGTGCCGCGCCTGCGGCGTGGATCGCAGCCAGTCCACGGCCAACCCCGCGACGTACGGGCGCAGCCGCGCTGACACGTGCGCGTTCGGTTGTGTCACCGACGACCCCCCGATCCGGTACGGCGAACACTAACGACCGCAGAAGGCCCTCATCGCGCTCCGGCGGATCCTCCGCATTGCTGGTGGGCTGACCAACAGGGCGGCCTTTACGACGCGGAGTCCGATCACGACGCGGCCAGGCACCACCGCCGTACGTTGCACGCATGCGGCTGACCTTCTGCGGAGTGCGCGGGTCCACGCCCGCCCCCGGTGCCGGGTTCCTCCGGTACGGCGGCAGCACGTCCTGTGTCGCGGTGCAGGCGAACGGCCAGCCGGTGCGGCTGCTGCTCGACGGAGGCACGGGCCTGACAGCAGCGAGCCGGTTGATCGACGGGCCGTACGACGGGCACCTGCTGCTCGGCCACCTGCACTGGGACCACACCCACGGCATGCCGTTCTTCGCCGCGGGCGGCCGTTCCGGTAGCCGGGTCCGCGTCGTGGGACCGGGGCAGGAGGGCCCGCTCCAAAGCGTGCTGGAACGGGCGTTCTCGCCACCGCACTTCCCGATCACACCGGACCAGCTCGGTGCCGGCTGGTCCTTTCGGGGCATCGACGAGGGGACGCACCAGCTCGGTGACTTCACGGTGCTCGCGCGTGAGATCCCGCACAAGGGTGGCCGCACGTTCGGTTACCGGATCACCTCCGGAACGTCGTCCATCGCCTACCTGTCCGACCACAGCCCCACGTCGCTCGGCCCGGGGTCCGACGGCCTGGGCGTGCGGCACGACGCCGCAATGGAGCTCGCAGCAGGCGTCGACGTGCTGGTGCACGACGCGCAGCACGATGCCGCGGAGTTCCCAGAGGTCGGCTACCTCGGTCACGCCTCCGCGTCGTACGCGATCGCCCTGGGGCGTGAGGCCGGGGCTCGCACGGTGGCCCTGTTCCACCACGCGCCGGACCGGACCGTCGACCAGGTCGATGCGCTGCTGACACCGGTGAAGAACGACGACATCAACGTCATCGCAACCTACGAGGGACTCGTCCTCGAGCTGCCCTGACGCCCCTAGGCCAGGACCACCTCGACGGGCGTGGCCGCGAGCTTGGGGTGACTGCGCGCCAGTCGTGACGACGCGACGTTGAGCATGGATGCGCTGGCGCCGCTCTCCAGCGCGGACCGGAAGTCCTCGGCAGAGATGCGCCACAGCAGGCACGGCTCGGTTGCCCGCACCGTCGCTGTCCTCGGCACACCGCGCAGCAGGCCGATCTCACCGAAGTAGGTACGCGGGCCCATCGTGCGCAGGTGGTGCGCCTGCGCCGCCTCGCCCTTCGCCTCTACGTCGACCTCGCCCTCGACGAGGACGTACAGGGCGTCCGCGGTGTCGCCCTCCCGCACGATGACCTCGCCCGCATCGACACGCTGCTCTTCGCAGGCCCGTGCCAGCTGTTCGAGGGTCTGCCGGGTCGCGGCCGTGAAGAGGTCGAGGACCTCGAGCAGGGCGATCTTCGGCCGAAGCAGCGCAAGACCCGCAGCGGCCTTGCGGTCGGCGCGCACCAAGGGCCCCATGCCGAGAACGCTGGCCACCGAAACACCGAGACCGACGACGAGCAGCGCTGTGCGCAGGCCGGCCGTCCGCACGATCAGGCTGGTGACCAGGCTGGCGCCGAGAATCCCGACGAGGACGAGCGCCTCGAAGACGCCGAACACCCGGCTCAGGACCTCGCGTGGCAGATCGC
>JAVEEG010000098.1 GCA_030840585.1 Frankiaceae bacterium
CAGCCCAAGGCGCTGCAACTCTAATATGCTCCCCGGAACGTATACCGGGGAGGACGGATGAGGCACGCACGCAAGGTTTGCCGCACGCTCGTCGCGCTGACAGTCGCGGCCGGAACGGTCGGATTCATGGCCCAGCCGGCGAGCGCCGAAGCGTCCGGCGTCATCGAAGGCACGCTGACCTACGACCAGGGTTTGACCGCGGCCGTCGCGCCGCAAGGGTTCCGCCTCGTCGGCAATGCTGTCGTGCAGGCCCCAATTCCGGGCACTGGTGGTTGCACCATCACGGCCAACGACGACATCGCGTCCGTGAAGCAGGGATCGGGGACCTATGACGGGATCTGCGACACCTCGGACGGCGAGGCGTGGTTGTCCGGCAGGTTCAGCCGCACCGCCACCGAGCTCAGGTTGTCCGGCACCGTGCTCGAGGACCCGCAGTTCGGCGGCACCTTCGACGGCCGCTGTCAGCTCGCGCCGCTCCCGGAGGTCGGTCCGCCGGCAACGTTCGCTCTGTCTCAGACTCTGCGAACCTTCGAGGCCGCCTGCGTGTTCACCATCACGTAGCCGGGACGCGATGCCCGGTTAGCCGACCGGCAGCCAGAGGTAGAAGACCGTGGCGGCATTGATGATGCCGCCGGTGTAGATCGTCTGCTTCACGCCGACCTGCGGCAGAAACTCGGTGTTTAGCTTCTGCGTCGAGTCGACGGTGATCGCGCCTGCGCTCGGAACCGGATTGGTCGTCTCCGGCAGCGGCGGCACCGCGACACCATCGACCGGCCCGCCCATCGCGCCGAGGCCGGTGCAGACGCCCGGCACCTTCGCGGTCGCCGTAGCGTTCGGGTCGGTGCCGTTGTACAGGCAGAACGTGGAGCCACCGACGCGTTGGACATGCGTGGTGCTGAACCACACCGAACCCCAGACCTGCGCCACCGATGTCGTCGGGGCATCCATGGCGTAACTGATCGCCGGCACCGGCCCGGTCCAGGTCTGGATCCGGTAATTCACCGACACCCGAGCGGTGGGCTTGATCGATGCGCCGCGCTGCGGCAACGGCAGCCGCCAGGTCAGGTGCTCCGGGCCGGTCGCGACGACGGTGAGCCGGTAGGTGCCGGCCGGCAGCACGTTCGGGTTGGCGTTCTTCCCGTCCGCGATCACGCTGGTCGAGCCTGTGGGGATGCGGAAGACGAAGAAGCTCGGCCGCTGCCGGTAATTCGGTTCGTCGGCAAAGTAGATGCCCTTGTCAGCGACCAGTGCGAGCGCGACGAACTTCGCCGGATCGCTCACGGTCAGCCCGGGCAGGATGAACTTGCCCTTGCCGTGATCCTCGTTGAGCAGCATCGGTGACGCGAGACGGACTTGGACGGACGACGTGCCGGTCGCGGTGATCTGGTTGACCGCACCCAGGGTCGGCACTGCCGCCGTGCGGGCCAAGGCAGCCGCCGGCGCCAGCAACGACAGCGCGGCGATCGACATCGCCGCGACGCCGCGCGTGAGGCGCCGGCGACTGCTCATGGTGTCTCCCTATCCGTCAGCTGCAGCGCGAGCCGTTGGTCGCGATCCAGCCAGTGGTGCTGGTGTTGCCGAACTTGTCGAACCGGTCGACCTTCACGCAGGTGACGAAGTTGTCGAGCGTGTGGACGACGGGCGACGCCGTCAGTGCCGCCGCTACACCGGAGGTGTAGCCGGACGAGGCCGACCAGATCACCGCGTTCGCGTCGGTGTCGAAGAACTCGCAGTCGACCTGTGTCGCGACGGTGTTGGTGTTCGAGCTGGCGCCGGTGCCCTGGACCTCGTACTGCAGACCGCCGTTGCTTCCGACGCCCGCAGCCGCGTACTCCGGCACGCAGGTGCCGCTCAGCTGAAGGGTCGGCGACGGCAGGGCGATGGCCGGGACCAGCGAGCTCGACGAGAGCGCGCCGGCCTGACCGCTGAGCAGGGCGATGGAGCTCGCCCCGGCCACGGCGGCCACTACTAGAGACTTGCGAATCACTGTGGTTCTCCTCCCCGGGGCCCACCCGTTGGGACCCGAAGGAAAGCATTCTTAAGGGTAGGAATCCCGTACGCAAGGGAGGTTCGACAGATACCTACCAAATTCCTTCCGCCAGGCGGGTCTACTTCGGCGGCGGTTTCCGACCGAGTGTCCGGTTCGACGCTCTCATCCGACGATGCGCATGGGCAGACCACGCGCGTCTCGCTCCGCGTCGCCGAGCACGACGTGCTGCCCGGCGGCGATTCGCAGCGCCGACCACGCGCAGGCGAGCGCGTCGAGTACGTCGTCCTCCGGCGCGCGGTCGGGGCGGGCTCGGAGCACTCGATCGAGCTGCGGCCAAGCGCTGCTGAGCAACTGCCGCCGGATGGCCGACCCGGCTGCGGTGCGCTTGCCAACCAGCCCGGGGCCGCCGCCGAGCAGGCAGAACGAAACCTCCGGGTGGCATTCGACGACGCGATCGTCGTCGGCCGCCGACAAGCAAGCATCGACCGCCGTGACCGCAGGCACGATCCCGAACGCCTGCGCCGACATCGAGCCGCCGCCGCGCGCGGCCAGGATGCCCCGGGCGTCGGCGTACGTCGGCGCACCGAGCACCGCCCGTGACGGCGCCGGGAAGACACTGACGCCGCGCCGCCCGAGCAACCGGCGCGCCTGCTGGTCACACGCCCGCCGTCCGGCGTCGGGCAACCCGATCGGTACGTCGATCGCGACTACGGCCACGTCGGTGTCGTGCAGCAATTCGTCCGTCGACGCGAGCGGCCACCACCGCCACCGGGCGTCGGCCCCGGCGCCGAGCCGGTCGACGTCGACCGACAGCCACCCGCCACGGCAGCCGTCGACACCTCGCACTCGCACGTCGGCAATACTCCCCAACTGTGCGCGTCTACCTCGGCTCCGACCACGCCGGCTACGAGTTGAAGCAGCGGCTGGTCGAGCACATCACCCAGCTGGGCCATGAGCCCGTCGACTGTGGCCCGCCGTCGTACGACGCGGAGGACGACTACCCGCCGTACGTCCTGCGCGCAGCCAGCCGTACGGCCGCCGAGCCGGGCAGCCGCGGCATCGTGCTCGGCGGCAGCGGCAACGGCGAGGCGATCGCGGCGAACAAGGTGCCCGGCGTCCGGTGCGCGCTCGCGTTCAGCGACGACACCGCGCGGCTCGCGCGGGAACACAACGACGCCAACGTGCTCTCGCTCGGCGCGCGGATGTACGACGAAGCGACCGCGTTGCGCTACGTCGAACTGTTCCTGTCGACGGCGTTCAGTGACGAGCCGCGCCACGTCCGCCGGATCGGACAGATCAGCGAGTACGAGCGAACGGGCGAGTTGCCGCCGCTA
>JAVEEG010000100.1 GCA_030840585.1 Frankiaceae bacterium
TTGCTCGATTCGATCCGTGCCAACGACCGTCTCGGACCGAAGCAAGGTATGCCTAAAGCCTCGACTTCATCGACAAGGCCTGCCGCGAGGGGTTCTTCCGGTCCTACGATGACCAAGTCAGGCTGCAGCTCAGCCACGTACTCCACGAGCGACCTAATCTTTGTCAAAGATCCGATCTTGACCTCTCTGCACTTGTCCACGAGGCCGGGGATCCTGAACTCGCTGTACGCGTAAAGCTCGACCGGCTCCGCCGACCGAGCACAAGCATCAGCAATCGCGTCCGTGCGCGCATCTTTACCAACAATGAGGAGCTTCCGAGCGCGCGATGCTGTCATGCGGATCCCCACTGAAGCGTCGCCCCCAAGCGGCGAAACGGGTGCAGGAGACGCAGGCGCATATGCCCAGGACGAGCCACTTCGCGCGACCCCACATCGTCAGAGTAGGACGGAAGGCGGCATCGCCGCCGTACCCGCGACGGAGTCTAGGGTTCGTGTCGCGCCACATCCAAATTGGGTGTGGATATCGGTTAACGCCAGTTCGAGGGCGAGTTCGCGCTACCGCAGGGCCCCGTTCTGGGTCGCCTCGTGGCCACACACGACGCCACGCGAATCCTGGCGGATTGGCCGGTCCGGTCTCAGAGCACTTTGGCCGCGATGGTGCCACGTAGGGCTCAGCCCTATCGCGCCAACCGCGCAAGAAGACCGGCCTTGACCACGGGCCAGTCGTCGATCGTGACCGCGAAGACAACCGTGTCACGAGTGGTGCCGTCGGGGCGGACCATGTGCCGGCGCAGCAGGCCCTCGCGGGTGGCGCCAAGCTTCGCGATCGCGGCCTGCGACCGCAGGTTGATGCTGTCGGTCTGGATCTTCACCCGGCCGAACCCGCACTCCTCGAACGCATGCGTGAGCAGCAGCAGTTTGCACTCCGGGTTGACCGCGCCACCCCACGCGGCCGGCGTGTAGGCGGTCCAACCGAGATGCGTCCGCTGGTGTTCGAGGCTGGTGTCACCGAGGCTGGTCGTGCCGATGATCTGGTCACCCTGCCGGACGGTGAACATCGCCCGCCGCTCGACCGCGGCCGCTTCGATCCGGCGCTCCCACTGGTCCGGGCGCCTGGGCCGGGCGGACGGGCCGCCGGAGTAACCGGCCGCCCACACGTCGTCGTAGTCGAGGGCGGCGAAGATGCCGGCCGCGTCCGCGAGGTCACTCGGATCGAGCCGTACGCCGGCACCCACGAGCGATCGCCCGCCCGGCATCACCGCCATGCGGTCACACCAGGGAGCGGACGACGATCGACTCGTCCCGGCCCGGGCCGACTCCGATCACCGAGATCGGGACCGACGTCATCGCCTCGATGGCCTCCACGTAGCCGCGCGCGTTCTGCGGCAGGTCGTCGAGGGAGCGGGCCTTGGTGATGTCGTCGTCCCAGCCCGGGAACTCCTCGTACACCGGCACCGCGTGGTGGAAGTCGGTCTGCGACATCGGCATCTCGTCGTAGATCGTGTCGCCGACGCGGTAGCCGACGCACACGGGGATCGTCTCGAAGCCGGTGAGTACGTCGAGCTTTGTCAGCACGAAGTCGGTGACGCCGTTGATCCGTGCGGCATAGCGCGCGATCACCGCGTCGTACCAACCACACCGGCGCGGCCGGCCGGTCGTCGTGCCGAACTCGCCACCGTTGGTCCGCAGCCGCTCGCCGAACTGGTCATGCAACTCGGTCGGGAACGGACCTGAACCCACCCGGGTCGTGTACGCCTTGACGATCGCGACAACGCGATCGAGCCGGGTCGGCGGGATGCCGGAGCCGGTGCACGCGCCGCCCGCGGTCGGGTTGGATGACGTGACGAACGGATAGCTGCCGTGGTCGACGTCGAGCATCGTCGCCTGGCCGCCTTCAAGCAGCACGACCTCGCCGCGATCGAGTGCCTGCGCGAGCAGCAACGACGTGTCGGCCACCATCGGTCGCAGCCGCTCGACATAGCCGAGCAACTCGTCGACCACCGCGTCGACCGACAATGCCTTGCGGTTGTAGGCCTTGACCAGCAGTTGGTTCTTCTGTTCCAGCGCGCCTTCGACCTTTTGCCGCAGGATCTTCTCGTCGAAAAGATCCTGCATGCGGACGCCGACTCGAGAGATCTTGTCGGCGTACGCCGGTCCGATGCCGCGACCGGTGGTGCCGATCTTCGCGTCGCCGAGGAAACGCTCGCCAACCTTGTCGATCGTCGTGTGGTAGCTCGTGATGACGTGCGCGTTCGCAGAGATAAGCAGTTTCGACGTGTCGACGCCGCGCGCGCTGATCGCGTCGATCTCACCGAACAGCACACCGAGATCCACCACGACGCCGTTGCCGATGATCGGAGTGACGCCGGGGCTCAAGATGCCGGACGGCAGCAGGTGCAGCGCGTACTTCTCGCCATCGACGACGATCGTGTGCCCGGCGTTGTTGCCGCCGTTGTACTTCACGACGTAGTCGACCTGGCCGCCGAGCAGATCGGTCGCCTTGCCCTTGCCCTCGTCACCCCATTGGGCACCGAGGACGACGATGGCCGGCATCGCGGCGTCCCTTCTGACGTCAGTACGTCGAAAGCCCCGGCGCAATCAGCGACGGGGCTTCTTGCGAACAGAGACTACCCGAGTTTGGCCAGTTCACCGGGCGCGGCGGGGTCGCTGTCGGCCAGGAATTCCTGGCATCGCCGGGCCTCGTCTTCTTCGCCGATCGCGGCCGCCGCGCGGCCGAGCGCGTGCAGGCTGCGCAGGAAGCCGCGGTTCGGTTCGTGTGACCACGGCACCGGTCCGTGGCCCTTCCAACCGTTACGGCGCAACGCGTCGAGCCCACGGTGGTAGCCCACCCGCGCGTAGGCGTAGGACTCGATGGTCGAGCCGGCCGCGTATGCGCGGTCGGCGAGGTCGGCCCACGCGCCGGAGTGGGTTGGGTAGCGCGCCGCGACGTCAGTCGGATCCTCGCCGTTCTCCAGCGCGGTCCGCGGCGCCGGCTCGTCCGGCAGCAGTGTCGGGTCCGGCCCGCCAAGAAGGTTCGAGTGCAGGTTGGGGTGCATCAGCGCAGCTTCTGGCCGGTGCTCTTGAGGTCGGCGCACGCCTCGACGACGCGCGCCGCCATCCCCGCCTCCGCCGACTTGCCGTAGGACCGCGGGTCGTACATCTTCTTGTTGCCGACCTCGCCGTCGACCTTCAGCACGCCGGCGTAATTCGTGAACATGTGGTCGACGATCGGCCGGGTGAACGCGTACTGGGTGTCGGTGTCGATGTTCATCTTCACCACGCCGTAGCCGAGGGTCTCGTGAATCTCCTCGATGGCCGAGCCGCTGCCGCCGTGGAACACGAGGTCGAACGGATTGGTCCGTCCGAGCTTCGCGCCGACGTGCTCCTGACCCTCGCGCAGGATCGACGGCTTGAGCTTCACCGCACCCGGCTTGTAGACGCCGTGCACGTTGCCGAAGACCGCCGCGAGCAGGTAGCGGCCGCGCTCGCCGGGCGCGCCGAGCACCTCGGCGACCCGCTCCATGTCCTTCGGCGACGTGTACAGCTTTTCGTTCATTTCATTGGAGATTCCGTCTTCCTCACCACCCACGACGCCGATCTCGAGTTCGAGCACGGTGTGTGCCTCGATCGACATCGCGAACAGCTCGTCGGCGATCTTCAGGTTCTCCTCGAGGTCGATGCCGGAGCCGTCCCACATGTGCGACTGGAAGATCGGCTCGCCACCGGATTTCACCCGCTCGATCGACAGTTGCAGCAGCGGCCGCATGTAGCCGTCGAGCTTGTCCGGCGGGCAGTGGTCGGTGTGCAGCGCGACGTTGACCGGATAGTTCTTCGCGACGACACGAGCGAACTCGGTGAACGCGACCGCGCCGTCGACCATGTTCTTCACCGTCGCGCCGGACAGGAACTCCGCGCCGCCCCAGGACACCTGGATGATGCCGTCGCTCTCGGCCTCGGCGAATCCGCGCAGGGCCGCGTTGAGGGTCTGCGACGAGGTGCAGTTGATGGCCGGATACGCGAAGCCGCCTGCCTTCGCCCGGTCGAGCATCTCGGCGTAGACATCGGGGCTGGCGATTGGCATCGTCGAGGCTCCTTCGCGTTCGCGCTGGTGTTCGCAGTATGACGGCCCGGATAACCTCGCTGCCCATGCAGGTCGCCTCGGTCCTCGGCTCGCTATCCGCGCAGCATTTGCTCGACGTGCTCGGGGTCGTCGGCGTGTTGCTCATCATGTTCGCGGAGACCGGCCTGCTCGTCGGGTTCTTCCTGCCCGGCGACTCGTTGCTGTTCGTCGCCGGCTACGCGACCGTCGCGCACAACTCGCTGCACTTCACGCTGTCGCTGCCGGGCCTGCTCGTGGCCGCGCCGGTCGGTGCGATCCTCGGCGCCCAACTCGGTTACGAACTCGGCCGCCGGGCCGGGCCGCGGCTGTTCTCCCGTAGCGAGTCGCGGCTGTTCCGGCCGGAGTACGTCGAGCGCAGCGGCGACGTGCTGCGCCGGTTCGGCTATGCGCGCTCGATCGTGCTGGCTCGCTTCGTACCGATCGTGCGGACGTTCCTGAACCCGATGGCCGGCGCGGCGGCCGTCCCGGCGCGGACGTTCGCGCTCTGGAACGTCGTGGGCGGCTTGGTCTGGACGATCGGTCTGCTGCTGCTCGGCCACGCCATCGGTGACGTCGGCGTGATCCGCCGGCACATCGAGTTGCTCGCGCTGTTCGTCGTACTGCTGTCGGTCCTGCCGCTCGCCTTCGAAGTCACCCGGCGGGCGCGGAAAGCACGTTGAGCTGCGCGGCGCGGACATCAGCGTCCTGACCCTGCACCAGCAGGAACAGCGCCTCGCGGGCCAACCGCTGCGCCGAGTTGGCCACCAACATCGACCGGCCTGCGCCGGCGGCCACGAGAGCGGCCGACGCGCGCAATGCCAGCGCATGCGCTTCTGCCCGTACGGCGATCCGCTCGGCTCGGTCGCCGGCCGCGTCTTGCAACCCGTACGCCCGCTGGCGGACATCGTCGAGCTCGGCGGTCAACCGCGCGGCCGCATCGCTGTCGCCAAGGCGCCGCACACATTCGGCCGTGACGCCGAACACCGCCGGGCTGACGTCGGCGGTCCGCTCCGCGTCGGTCGCTCGCCACTCGTCCAACGGCTCGATGAGTACGACGTCCGCGTCGGTGGCCGGTACCTCGTCGAGATGCACCGACACGGTGTAGGTGCCGCGCATCGCGATGAGTTCGAGCGGCTCGGCGAAGACACCGCTGAGCTTTGCCAATGGCAGCAATGCCCAGACGATCTGATCGCCTGCGACCGCGCCAACCAGGAAGACGTCGGCGAAGCGCCACGAGGTCAGCCAGGCGAGGTCGCCGTCGAATCGCCAACCGTTGTCGGTGCGCGTTGCCCGCACCGCCGGCTCACCGGGGCGGCGCAGGTGGGTGAACGCGACCCCGGCGAGCGCCGCGCCACCGGTCAGTTTCGGCAGCCACAGGTCGCGCAGCGCGTCGTTGCTGCCGCGCACCAGAGTGCGCACCGGGGTGTGGTGCTGGGTCCAGACGAACCACGTCGACGCGTCGGCACCGGCGAGAATCTCGACGATCTCGCGCATCACCGGCAACGGTTGATCACTGCCGCCGTACGCCTCCGGCGCGGTCACCCCAAACAGTCCGGCGCCGGCCAGCGGCGGCCGGTACGTGCGCGGCACTCCCTTGACGTCGACCGTCTCGGCGTTCGGCCGCAGCAGCGCGTCGGCGAGCCGGCGAGCGGCGTTGACGACCGGCACGGACATGCGACGAGCGTAGGAGGTTCGGCGTGGCACACGGTGCCGGCGCCCCTGCCGGTCGATCATCACCAGATGGCCGGCTCCGAGCTGCGTGACGTCCTGACCCGAACGCGGCTCGAAAAAGCGGTCGCGCACCTGACCGATGTCGATGTCGTCGAGTTCGAGCAAGACTGGTGGGACGGGCATGCGCACGCACCGTGCCTGGTCGTCCGCGGCGGCCGCCGGCACCGGTTGCTGCGCGTGGTCGAAGCCGGCGGCGAGGCGCTGGTCGTACCGTTCGACCGCCGCACCGCGCAGCGCTGGCTGGCCGAGTTACGCCGGCCCCGCCGGGCCGAGTTGGGCATCCCGGCGCAGCGCACCCCGACCGACATCGTGCTCGATGCCGACGCCGACGTGCTGCGCTGTGCCGGCCCGACCTGCGGAGCGCTGTTGCCGGTGACTTACGACGGCGCCTGCCCGGTCTGCGGCGGCGCGCCGAGCGAGGAGAAGTCGACCGCGACCGGTGCGCGCACCGCGGGGTCCTCCACCTCGAAGTAGTCGGCCTTCGTGAAGTTGAACATCGACGCGATCACCGACGACGGGAAGGCTTCGACCCGGGTGTTCAACGCGCGCACGTTGCTGTTGTAGAACCGGCGGCCAGCGGCAATCCGATCCTCGGTCTCGGCCAATTGTTGTTGCAACGCAAGGAAATTCGCCGAGCTCTTGAGTTCAGGGTAGTTCTCCGCCACCGCGAACAGACCGCTCAGCGCCCGGCCGAGGGTGTTCTCCGCCTCGGCCTGCGCGGCGACGCCACTCGCGGTGGATCGGGCCGCGGTCACCGCCGCCGTCCGCGCTTCGGTCACGGCCTGCAGCACCGTACGTTCCTGGGTCGCGTACCCCTTCACCGTCTCGACGAGATTCGGGATCAAGTCGTGCCGCCGGTTGAGCTCGACGTCGACCTGCCGCCAGGACTCCTGCACGAGGTTGCGTTGCCGGACGAACCGGTTGTATGACGCGATCACCGCGAGCGCGGCCAACACGACAACCGCGACGACGATCCACACTGCGATCACGACGTACCCCCTAGGGATGGCGACCCGGCGTCGTAGCCGTGGTCGTGCCAGACGAACGACGGGATGCCCGCGATGACGTCGCACATGGTGGCCAGCGCTTCGGTCACCGCGACGGCGGCTTGCTCGCCGCCCCACCAGCAGACGAGGTCGGTGACCTCGATCCGCCAGCTGAAGTGCGACCGAGAGAGCAGCAGTTGCATAGTGCGCGGCGTCAATACGTCGCAGGCGAACTTCGGGTCCGGGCAGTTGACCCGGAACGCGCGGTTGAAGTCTTCGCTTTCCATGTCGATGTCGGCCAGGCCGAACGCATGGCCGACCCGGGACAGCAGGCTTTCCGGCGTCACCTGCAACCGGGGCAGATCGGTCGGCAGCGTGAGCGCGACCACGGTGAAGCGGTGCGTAGTCGTCGACCGCCCGCCCCGACCGTCCGACGAGTGGGTCTGATAGCTGTAGTCGAACGACGCGAACGGCCGTGCCTTCCAGTTGCCCACGATCACGTTGCGCACCTTGCGGTGGTCACCCTCGTCGAACGGCGGGCCGTTCCACCGCTTCGCCAGCGCGTCATCGGCGACGGCGAACTGCCACTTGTTCGCGCTCGCCCACTGGAACAACGCCCCGCGGCGGGCCTGCTCGCGCTTGTAGTTGAAGTACGCGAACAGGCCCATGACCACAACCGCGATCAGGACGAAGACGAAGACCCCCACGCGGGAAGCGTCTCAGCCCCAGCCCCAGATCGCCAACCGTGGTCAGGACTGCGTGCTGAACACCCGTTCCTGGCCACCGACGACAAGGCGCAGCTCGATGGCCGGCGCGTCCGGAATCAGCGCGGCACGCGCGTTGACCATCTCGGTCCACTGCCCGCCTGGCACCCGCCAGCCGGTGAACACCGCGCCCGGCCCGGAGCCGACGAACCACCCGCGCGCGTCCGGCAGCCGTACGGCGAACAGCGGTCGCGCCGTCGCGTCGGTGACTTCGTCAGAGAGGACCTCGTCGAGCTTGCCGGTCGCGTTGAGAACGCCGACCACGGTGTGGGCTGGCTCGCCGGGCAGCCACAGCTGCACGGCGATGAGTTCGCGCCCGTTGCCGAAGTCGTCGCCGACGGTCCATTGCGACTGCATCGTCGGGTACCACGACGGCGCGTGCCGTTCGGTCCAGACGGTCCATGGCGTAACAGCGGTGCCGAGTTCACGGTTGCTATGGGTCACGATGCACGCGTTGCACCACAGGCCGAACCCGTTGGCAGGCAACGATTTGTGGTAGTCGGTCGCGATGAGTTGCACGCCGGAGTCGGCAACCACCCGGTCGTCGCGACTGATCTGGACGACCGTGTCGAACACCGATGCTGGGTCGGACAGCGGCACTACCGCCGCCCCGTCAACCGGTACGACGTCGTGCCATCGCGGCACGACCCGCCCATCGGCGTCGGTCGCATGACCGGTCGAGACCTCGACGGCTGCGTTCGGGTCCGTTGGTACGACGACGACCGCATGAGGGGTGCGTGAGCTCGCGAAGCTGAACACGTCCGGCCCGGGCTGCCACGGCGAGCCGGTCGGGTCGGGGTCGAGTGTCATCCGGTAGTACAGCCGCGGCTGTCCCTGAGCATCCGGCAGGAAGACGCCGTACACCCACGACTGGCCCGGGGCGGCGGTGTGCTGCACCGCGTACGCCGCCGGGCCGTCCGGGGTGGTGCCCATCCAGAGCACCTGCAGCGGCCGGTCGCCGGTCACCGGGTCGAAAGCGGCGACGTCACCGTTGCGCCCGATCGAGTGCTCCCACTCGTCGACCAGCGAGGCCCGCAGCGACGCGTCGTCGGCGAGGTCGCCGCGGGTCGGCCCCCAGTCCGCGTACGCCTCGGCGGTGGTGAGTCGGCTCGCGTGGTCTGGCGCGCCCGCACCAACGACGTTCAGGCCGACCACGATCGTCACCGCGGCGACGGTCGCGGCGCCCGCGGCGAGCAGGAACGAACGGCCCGGAGCACCGACTCGACGGCGTCGCGGTCGCACCCGGTCGAGCAGGTCAACCGGCGCGACGATGTCCGCCGTCGCGGTCCGCATCGCCGCGGTGAGCTCGTGTTCGAGATCGATCGTCATGAGTCGCTCCTCACACCGGCGAATGCCGGGTGTTCGTCGTCGGTTACCAATGCCCGCAGCCGGGCCAGCCCCCGTGAGGTCTGGCTCTTCACCGTGCCGACCGAACAACCGAGAGTCGCGGCGGTCTCCTGCTCGGACAGATCCTCGAAGTACCGCAACACGAGTACGGCGCGCTGCCGTCCGGGCAGCCGGCTCAGCCCACGTACCAATTGGTCGCGCAGGTCCACCACCGCGACCGCGTCTTCGCTGGCGGCGTGATCCCGGTCGAGCTGGATCTCCGCGACCCGGCGTCTGCGCCACCGGTTCTGCGCCGCGTTGGCGAGCGCCCGGCGTACGTACGCGTCCGGCGACTCGGTGATGCTCGACCACCGGCGGGCGACTTTCGTCAGCACCGACTGGAGCAGATCCTCCGCGTGGCCGCGGTCACCGGTGAGCAGGTAGGCCGTCCGCAACAGCGCGGTCGAGCGGCCACGGACGTAGTCGTCGAAACCGTCGGCCGGCCGGTCCTGCGACTGCGCCACCGGTACACCTCCCTCGTCAGACCGATGAGACACCAGTCCGCGGGAAAAGGTTGCGTCGTTCGCCTCAGCCGAGTCCGAGATCGTCGAGCGAATACGCCGCGCGGTAGTCCAGGCCGGCCTCGGCCACGGCCGGTGCGGCGCCGCGCTCGACGATGACCGCTACGCCGACGACGGTCGCGCCGGCTTCCCGCAACGCTTCGACAGCAGTCAGCACGGATCCACCGGTCGTCGACGTGTCCTCGACTGCGAGCACCCGCCGGCCGGCGACGTCGGGTCCTTCGATCCGGCGTTGCAGGCCGTGCGCCTTGCCCTCCTTGCGGACGACGAACGCGTCGAGCTTGCGGCCGGCCGCGGCGGCCGCGTGCAGCATCGCCGCGGCGACCGGATCGGCTCCAAGGGTCAGGCCGCCGACGGCGTCGTAGTCCCAGTCAGCGGTCAGGTCGAGCATCACCCGGCCGACCAAGGGCGCGGCCGCACTCGACAACGTGACCCGGCGCAGGTCGACGTAGTAATCCGCCTCGCGACCGGACGACAAGACGACCTTGCCGTGCACGACGGCGTCGGCCTTGATCCGCTGGAGCAATTCGTCTCGGTCGGCCACGCCGCCGACCCTACTGGCCCCGGCCTCATTGGCCCTGCCGTCGAGGTGTCGGTTTTGTCGTCTTCCCCTGCCGAGGCGTTCTGACCGCTTACCCTGCGCGTTGACAAGGGAGTCCGTCATGCATCGTCAGCGCGCAGGAACCGTCATCGCCCTCGCGGGTCTGGGGCTAGCCACCGCGCTGGCGCCAGCCGGCGCGAGTCCGGGGCTACCGCACCAAGCAGCGCAGATCGCGATCGCCCCGAGCGACCTCGGCGCACTGCACAACGTCAGCCATCTGCATGCCGCGGGCAGCCTTGCCGTCACGGACACCGCGGGCGCCCGGCGCCTCGCGTCGAACGGTGACGTCGTCTACGCCGCCGCCGGCAGCGGCGCCATCGATCTGATCGTCGACCAGCACGGCATCGGCTACGCGACGTTCACCGGTGACCATGCGGTGCACGTGCTCGCCGCGGACGGCCACCTCTTGCGCAGCTACGACCTCAGCTTCATCGATCCGAATCTGCAGCCGACCGGGCTGACCCTCGACGCCGGCGCACCCGACTACTTCACCCCGAGACAGCTCTACGTACAGACGACGACTGACGGCGTGGTCGTGCTCGATCCCGACGCCGCGGCCGCAGACTTCAGCAACACGGCGTTCGTCAACGCCATCGGTGACGGCATCCTCGCCGTCGCCCCGGACCACTCCCTGTATTGGACCAGCGGCACCAACAACCAGGTCGTGCACTTCACGGACGAAGGCATCCGGATGTCGTCATTCACGGTGCCGGGCAACGCCGACACCACGGCGGCTGTGACGCTGAAAGGGCTCGCGATCGACTCGGCCGGCTACCTGTTCGCCGGCGACGCACCGAACCATCGCATCGTCGAGCTGACGCTCAACGGCGCAGTCCTCGACCAGTTCGGCGAGGCCAACCCCTATGCGCCGGACCTTCCCGCGGCATCCACCGCGGGAGCGCTCGATGGTCCCGGCCTGCTCGCCGTCGACTGCCACGGCGGGCTGTGGGTGGCTGACGCCGACAGTTCCGGCAACACGCGCCTGGTGGAGTTCACGAGGGTTGCCGCACCCACGGGCGGCTGCCCCGACCCGGTTGCTCCGGTGACCATCGGACCGAGCAGCCAGCAGGCGTTGGCCGTCGCCGTCGACCGCGCCGACAACGTCTACCTGTCTGCCCTGGGCGAGGTCGAGAAGTACGACGCCAGCCGGCACTTCGTGCTGCGCTGGGGCAGCGCGCATCCGGTCGAAGGTGGCTTGCACGCCTTCGGCTTCGCGAGCGGGCTCGGCACGGATCCAGTGTCCGGCGACGTCTGGGTCTCGTCGTACCGCTGGCCGGACTACGACGCCAACGGCAACGTCATGGGCGTGCACAACGCGTTCCCCCAGCTGTTGAGGTTCGGCCCGACCGGCACCTTCCGGGCCCACATCACGACCCCGCCAGGCGGTGGCAGCGCCTTCGTGACACCCACGGCGATGACCGTGCGCCGCTCCGACGGGCACGTATTCGTCGCCGACACCACGCTGCAGACCGTGCAGGAGCTCGACCGCAGCGGGACCTTCGTCCGCAGTTACGCGATCCAGACGTTCCCGGGTGCGGAGGCGTCCGGTGGCCTGCCGTTCGTCTTCGCGCTCGCCATCGACCCGCAGGGCCGTCTGCTGGTGTCCGCGAGACAGCGCGCCAGCCATGTGCTGACCACGACGGGCACCAACTCGACGTATCTCGGTGGGATCGAGCGCTTCGTCACCACGGGCGCGACGGCCGGGTCCTTCGACACCACGCTCCCGGTCCCGCAGAACCTCTCGACGGCAGCGGACCCGCCCGCCTCGATCGGTGTCCTCGCCGACGGCTCGATGCTGTGGAGCAGCAGCCCCAACCTGCCCGTCGTCTCCACGGCCGCGAGCGGCGCGGTGCTGACGGTGTCATCGACCTACGCGCCCACCGGCCAGGCCCTCGACGGCATAGTCGGTCCGAGTGGCGCTCCGCGCATCGCCGTCGACTGCGTCGGCAACGTCGTCCTCGCGGACGCGACCCTGAGCCGCTACGTCGCGCTGCGCTACTCCACCGGCCGGTGCATCTGGCTGCCGACCGCGACGACCGGGTTGATGACGAAGCACACGACGACGTCGATCACGGTGACCGGCTCGTCGAACCCGTCCGGTCAGGTCACGAAGATGCGCGTGCTGTACGGCGCGACCACGGCGTACGGCAAGGCAACGGTGTGGGTGACGTTGCCGAGCGACAACACCGTGCAGACCCGCACGTTCACGATCTCCGGGTTGCTGTCCGCGCACACCTACCACTACCGGGTTCAGGTGCAGAACGGCTCCGGCACGGTCAGCGGCGTCGACCGGATCGCGAAGACGCTCTAGTTAGCTGGCCCTTACGCGGCCGGCTGCGGCTGGCCGACCGCCAACGTCAACGCGGACCGGTCGTCCGCGACGTCCACGACGACGGTGTCGCCGTCGCGGACGGTGCCGGACAGCAGTGCTCGAGCGAGTGAGTCGCCGATCGCGGTCTGCACCAGCCGGCGCAATGGCCGCGCGCCGTAAACCGGGTCGAAACCGTTGAGCGCCAACCATTCCCGCGCCCCCGGGGTGACTTCAAGGTTGAGCCGCCGATCGGTGAGCCGGCGCGCGAGCCGATCGACCTGGATGTCGACGATCGCGGTCAGTTGCTCGGTACCGAGCGAGGAGAAGACCACGATGTCGTCGAGCCGGTTCATGAACTCCGGCTTGAAGTGTTCGCGCGCCGCCCGCAGCGCCGCCTCGCGCTTCGCCTCCTCGGACAGGTCCGGATCGTTGATGTACGCCGAGCCGATGTTCGAGGTCAGGATCAGGATCGCGTTGCGGAAGTCGACCGTCCGGCCCTGCCCATCGGTGAGCCGGCCGTCATCGAGCACTTGCAGCAGTACGTCAAACACGTCCGGGTGAGCCTTCTCGACCTCGTCGAGCAGCACCACGGTGTACGGCCGGCGGCGGACCGCTTCGGTCAGCTGACCGCCTTCGTCGTAGCCGACGTAACCGGGAGGCGCACCGACGAGCCGCGCGACGCTGTGCTTCTCGCCGTACTCGCTCATGTCGATCCGGACCATCGCGCGCTCGTCGTCGAATAGGTACGACGCGAGTGCCTTCGCGAGTTCGGTCTTGCCGACACCGGTCGGGCCGAGGAACAGGAACGAGCCGGTCGGCCGGTCCGGGTCGGAGATGCCCGACCGCGCCCGCCGTACCGCGTCCGAGACCGCCCGCACCGCGGCGTCCTGACCGACGACGCGCTGTTCGAGCTCGGACTCCATCCGCAGCAGCTTCGCGGTCTCGCCTTCGAGCAGCCGGCCGGCCGGGATGCCGGTCCACGCGGCGACGACCTCGGCGACGTCGTCCGGCCCGACTTCTTCTTTGACCATGAGCTCGGCGGCCGGGACGTCCTCATCGGGCATCGCGGCGGCCTCGGCGAGTTCGCGCTCGGCCGCCGGGATGTCGGCGTATTGCAACCGCGACGCGGTCTCCAGGTCGCCTTCGCGGGTCGCGCGATCCATCTGCGTGCGTAAGTCGTCGAGCCGAGCCTTCAACTCACCGACCCGGTTGAGCCCGCCCTTCTCCCGCTCCCAGCGCGCGTTCAGGACCGCGAGCTGCTCCTGCTTGTCGGCGAGCTCGGCCCGCAGCCGCGACAGCCGGTCCTTCGACGCGTCGTCGTCTTCCTTTGCCAGTGCGAGCTCTTCCATCTTCAACCGGTCGACCGCGCGTTGCAGCTCGTCGATCTCCACCGGCCGCGAGTCGATCTCCATCCGCAGCCGCGACGCCGCTTCGTCGATCAGGTCAATCGCCTTGTCCGGCAGGAATCGCGATGTGATGTAGCGGTGCGACAGCGTCGCCGCCGCGACCAGCGCGGCGTCGGTGATCTCGACCTTGTGGTGCGCCTCGTACCGGCCCTTCAGCCCGCGCAGGATCGCGATCGTGTCCTCGACCGACGGCTCGCCGACCATGACCGGCTGGAACCGCCGCTCCAGCGCCGGGTCCTTCTCGATGTGTTCGCGGTACTCGTCGAGGGTCGTCGCACCGATCATCCGCAACTCGCCGCGGGCGAGCATCGGCTTGAGCATGTTGCCCGCGTCCATCGCACCGTCACCGGTCGCGCCGGCGCCGACGACCGTGTGCAACTCGTCGATGAAGGTGACGATCTGACCTTCGCTGTCGCGGATCTCTTCGAGCACGGCCTTGAGCCGTTCCTCGAACTCGCCGCGGTTCTTCGCACCGGCGACCATCGCACCGAGGTCGAGCGACACCAACGTCTTGTTCCGCAACGATTCCGGCACATCACCGGCGACGATCCGCTGGGCGAGACCCTCGACGACTGCGGTCTTGCCGACGCCGGGCTCGCCGATCAGCACCGGATTGTTCTTCGTGCGCCGCGACAGCACCTGAATCACGCGGCGAATTTCCTGGTCGCGGCCGATCACCGGATCAAGCTTGCCTTGTCGCGCACGCTCGACCAAATCGACGCCGTATTTTTCGAGTGCCTGGAATTTG
>JAVEEG010000308.1 GCA_030840585.1 Frankiaceae bacterium
CCCTGGCGTCCATGCCCGGCCACTGCCGGATCAGCTCGCCTTGCAGCGTCGCCCCGCCCACCTCCTGCGGCAGTGCGGCGAGCACGCGGTCGAACGCCTCCAGGCGCTCGGCCCTCAGGTCGCAGAACAGCTCGCCGCTCGGCGGCACCACGTTGAATGCCTCGCCGGCGTTAATGATCGTCGGCACGGCGCTGAGGAGGTCCGGGCCTCCCGGATCGTGCTGGTCAGCGACTACTTGCGCGGCGTTCGCGAGCGCAAGCAGGGCGTTGCGGCCGCGGTCGGGCGCGGAGCCGGAGTGCGCCGCGCGCCCGGTTGCGCTCACGCGGAGGGTGCCGGCTGCCTTGCGCTTCACCACCACCGCCTCCTCGCCGTCCGGCGTCTGCTGACCGGCCTCGAAGCACAGGCAGGCATCCACGTCGCCAATGCGGGTGGCGTGCGCGAGCGCGCCGCGCCGCCACTCCTCGTCGTTCACGAGGAGGAGGCTCGTCTCGGCGAAGGCGCCCGGTCGTTTGGCGAGCGCGCGGAGGATGCCGATCGCCAGCACTACCCCGCCCTTCATGTCGACGGTGCCCGACCCGATCAACCGATCCCCGACACGCTCGATCGGGCGGTGCGAGTCGTTCGACACGACCGTGTCGAGGTGGCCGAGGAGGAGGATCTTCCGCCGGCCTGTGCCCTTGAGCTGCAGCACGAGGTCGTCGGCGTGACCGGCCGTCGAACAGGGCAGCCGCTCAGGTGTCGCCTCCGCGGGCGCGAACGCCACGCATAGCGCGACAGCCTCCTCCGCGCCCGGCACGTCGCCGGAGGGGGTCGAGACGCCGACGAGCGCCTCCAGCTCGCGCTCGGCGTGACCGGCGATGTCCTTCGCGCAGCTCTCGATCCAGGCGTCCACGGCGGTCGAAGGTAGCGAGTAGTACGGTCGTGCGGTGGCTCGTCCGCTCGTTGCGCTCGGTGTGCTGGTCAGCCTGCTGGCAGGACTATGGATCGCGGCCGGCCTGCTCGCGCCCACGTACCTGACGTCGATCATCTTCGCCGTCGCGTGGTTCGTCATCGCGTCAGTGCTGCTCGGCAGGGCGGTGAAGCGGCGGCCGGATCTGCGCTGGTGGGTACGCGGCACATTTCTTGCAACGGCGGCGCTCTGCACAGCCGCCTTCGCGTGGACGAGCCTGCGCGACAAGACCGTGAACGAGGCGGTGCCGGTCGGGGTGCCCGCGTCAGCCGTGTCCTCCGGGAAGCCTGAGGCAGCCACGGCCGCGGCCAGCCGCAAGCAGAACGTCGCGCTCGCGGCGGGCCCGTTCAAGGTGGCGGACGAGGGCAGCGCGTCCGGCACCGCGACGCTCGTAAAGCGTGCGGCTGGCGACCGAGTTCTCACGCTCACCCACTTTGCGGTGAACAACGGCCCGGATCTGCGCGTGTACCTGGTGCCGGGCGACGGCAAGGACACCGGCAAGCACATCGACCTCGGCGGCCTCAAAGGCAACAAGGGCAATCAGAAGTACGACGTGGCGGCCGGCGCCGACACTGCGCGTTACCGCACCGTCGTGATCTGGTGCCGAGCCTTCAGCGTGGCGTTCGCGCGGGCGCGGCTGCGGGCCGAGTAGCTACGCGCCTAGGACGGTCTCGAGGCGAGTCTGGAGCGCAGAAGCGAGACGCTCCCGCACCGGACCTTCCTCGAAGCGCCCCACGAGCTCGGCCAGGAAGCCCTCGATCACGAGTCGGGTGGCGGCGGACCGCGGGATGCCGTGCGACATCAGGTAGTAGACCTGGTCGGGGTCGATCTGCGCGATCGCCGCTGCGTGTGTGCAGCGCACGTCGTTCGCCTCGATCTCGAGGCCGGGGATCGCGTCCGCGTGGGCGCGCTTCGACAGCAGTAGGTTGCGCGACTCCTGGAACGCGTCGGTCTGCTGGGCGCCTGGATCGACCTTGATCATGCCGCGCCAAACGGCCGTCGAGCGGCCCTCGAGCACACCGCGGAACGCGAGATCGGACGTGGTGTTCGCCGCTGCGTGCTCCTGCGTCGTGTCGAAGTCGAGGTGCTGGCGCCCGTGGCCCGCGTACGCGCCCGTCACCTTCGCCGACGAGCCCTCGCCCGCCAGCTGCGTCTCCATGCGCACCTTGCCGCGCGCCGAGCCGAAGCCGAGCGCGACCCAGTCGAGCGATCCGTCGCGCTCCACCACTGCGCGCTGCGTCCCGAAGATCCACGACTTCTCGTTCAACGCCTGGCCGGAGACGAAGCGCAGGTGAGCGTTCGGTCCGACCACGAGCTCTACCACGGTGTTGAAGAGGCCGTCTGCGTCCTCGGTGGCCGACAGGTACTGCTCCCACACCTCGGCGGAGGCGCCTTCCTCGAGCACGATCAGCACGCGCCAGTTGAGCGCGGTCTTCGGCTGCGACTGCACCGCCGTTAAGAGCACCGGCACGGTGAGCTGCACACCGCGCGGCACATAGACGAAGGAACCCGCTCCCAACGCCGCCTCATTCCGGGCAACGAAGGGATCGTCGGAGGACACCACGGTGCCGAGGTGGCGGTCGACAAGATCAGGATGCTGCTGCGCGGCCTCGTCGAGAGGCATGACGATGGCATCGCCGTAATCGCCCGCGGCGTCTAGATCGGGGAACAGCGACGCACCTTCCTCGCCGCCGCCGGCCACTGGCGGATATGTATCGATGTCGAGCTTCGAGAGGTCCGTGAACTCCCAACCCGGCACGCCCTTGAACGAGGGCAGCTCGGGCAGAACGGCCGCGCTAGCCAATCGAGCCCTCCATCTGCAGCTCGATCAGCCGGTTCATCTCGACCGCGTACTCCATCGGGAGCTCCTTCACGATCGGCTCGATGAACCCGTTCACGATCAGCTTGCCGGCCTCCTCCTCGCTGATGCCGTGCGACATCAGGTAGAAGAGCTGCTCGTCGCCGACCTTCGAGACGGTCGCCTCGTGGCCGACGTTCACGTCGTCCTCGCCGATGC
>JAVEEG010000309.1 GCA_030840585.1 Frankiaceae bacterium
CGGTCGATGTGATCGTCGGGCCCGGTAACGCCTACGTGACCGAGGCGAAGCGACAGGTGAACGGGGTGGTGGGCATCGACGGCCTCGCGGGCCCGAGCGAGCTGGTGGTGGTCGCGAGTCCCGGGGCTGAGCACGGCCTTCTGGCGCTAGATCTCCTGGCGCAGGCCGAGCACGGCGAGGCGAGCCTGGTGGCCGCGATTTCGCCCGACCCGCAGCTGCTCGACCTCATCGTCGACGAGGTGGAGCGGCTCGCGCCCGAGCGCCCCACGGTGGCCGACGCTCCCTTCGCCGCCGTGCTCGTAGAGGACGCGCGCGCGGCCATCCGGCTGGCCGACCAGATCGCGCCCGAGCACCTCGAGCTCGCGGGCACCGAAGCCGAGGGCCTCGCAGGCGATGTGCGCTCCGCGGGCTGTCTGTTCGTCGGCCGGGACGCTGCCACCGCGTTCGGCGACTACGTGGCTGGCTCGAACCACGTGCTGCCGACCGGCGGTGCCGCGAGGCACGCTTCCGCGCTCTCTCCAGCCACGTTCCGGCGCCGGATGGCTCGGGTATCGTTGCCGCCCGGCGCTGCGGCTCGGCTGGCGCCGCACGGTGCCGCCGTCGCGCGCGCCGAGGGATTCGAAGTCCACGGCGAATCGATGGAGCGACGCGCATGAACCGGACCGCGGAGGTGAATCGCACGACCGGCGAGACGGAGATCTCGCTGCGGCTGCGCCTCGACGGCACGGGTCAGGGCGAGCGCAGGACCGGCGTCGGCTTCTTCGACCACATGCTCGACGCGGTAGCGAGGCACGGTCGCCTCGACCTCGACGTCGAGGCGCGCGGGGATCTCGAGACCGGCGCGCACCACACCGTCGAGGACGTCGGGCTCGTGCTCGGACAGGCGCTTGACGAAGCGCTCGGCGACCGTGCCGGCATCGTCCGCTACGGCCACGCCGTCGTGCCGATGGACGAGTCGCGGGCGAGCGCGGCGATCGACGTGAGCGGGCGCCCTTCGGCGGTCTTCGAAGGACCGTTCCCGGAGCAGGCGGTCGCCGACCTCGACGCCGGCCTCACCGAGGAGTTCCTCCGGGCGGTGGCGTCGACGGCCAAGCTCACGCTGCACGTGCGCGTGGAGACGGCGCCCGGCAACGACCACCACGCGATCGAGGCGGCCTTCAAGGCGTTCGCGCGCGCGCTGCGCGAGGCGATCGCTCTCGATCCCACGGAGACCGGCGTGCCGTCCACGAAGGGCCTCCTGTGAACGTCGCGATCCTCAGCTACGGCATGGGCAACCTCACCTCGGCGGCGATGGCGCTCGAGCACGTGGGCGCGACGGTCGAGGTGACCAGCGACCACGACCGGGTTTTGGCAGCTCACGCTGTGGTGTTGCCGGGGGTGGGCGCTTTTCCCAAGGCGATGGAGGCGGTTCGGCGGTTGGGACTGGACGAGCTCGTGCGTGAACGCGTGGACGCGGGGGTGCCCGTCCTCGGGATCTGCCTGGGAATGCAGCTGTTCTTCGAGTCTTCCAGCGAACTCGGAGGTGCGGAGGGAATCGGACTGGTCACAGGCACGGTTGAGCCACTGGATGCGGCTGGGCTGAAGGTGCCGCAGATCGGCTGGAACGAGGTGGAGTGGCGCGCCGGCTCGGCGCTCGCGGCCGGCCTCGGGGAGCGCGCCGCGATGTACCACGTGCACTCGTACGCGGTCCAGCCTGCGGACCCGGACGTGATCGCCGGCACCGCGACTTACGGAAATGAATTCATCTCAGCCATCGAGCACGACAACCTCTTCGGCGTCCAGTTCCACCCCGAGAAGTCGAGCCGCGACGGCCTGCAGCTGCTGAAGAACTTCGTGAGCGTGGCGGTGCCCGCTTGATCCTGCTGCCCGCCATCGACATCCGCGACGGCCACGCCGTTCGGCTCGAGCAGGGGCACTTCGACAAGGAGACCGTCTACGACGCCGATCCGCTCGATGCCGCTCGCAAGTGGGTGGAGGCGGGCGCGTCGCAGCTGCACGTGGTCGACCTCGACGGCGCGCGCGAGGGCGAGCCGCGCAACCTCGAGCACCTGCGCCGGATCACGGACGCGCTCGACGTGCCCGTCCAGTACGGCGGCGGGCTGCGGTCGATCGTGTCCGCGCGCGAGGCTCTGGCCGCGGGCGCGGCGCGCGTGGTGCTCGGCACGGCGGCATACAACGACCTGGAGTTCCTCGACGAGGCGCTCGACGCCTGGGGCGTGCGGGTCGTGGTGGCGATCGACGTGCGCGGCGGCCACGTGAGCGTCTCGGGGTGGACGAAGACGACGCAGATGCTCGCGGCCGACGTGATCCGGCGGATGCAGTCGCGCGGCGTGCGGCAGTTCGTGTACACGAACGCCGACCGCGACGGCATGCTGAACGGCCCCGACCTCGACGAGGTGCGCTCGATCTCCGAGACGATCCGCGGCCGCTTCATCTACAGCGGCGGCATCTCGTCGCTCGACGACCTGCGCGCGCTCAAGGAGATGCGGCTCGTGAACCTCGCAGGCGTGATCTCGGGCAAGGCGCTCTACGAGGGCCGCTTCACGATCGAGGACGCGCAGGAGCTCCTGAAGGAGCGCGCGCGTGTTGCTTAACCGCGTCATCCCGTGCCTCGACGTGGACAAGGGCCGCGTCGTGAAGGGAACGAACTTCGTCGACATCCGCGACGCCGGCGATCCGGTCGAGCTCGCTGCGCGCTACGAGGCCGAGGGCGGCGACGAGCTCGTGTTTCTCGACATCACCGCCTCGCACGAGAAGCGCGACACGATCGTCGAACTCGCTCGCCGCACGGCTCACGACGTGTTCATCCCGTTCACGATCGGCGGCGGCATCCGCTCGGTGGCCGACGCGCAGGCGGTGCTCGACGCCGGCGCCGACAAGGTCTCGGTGAACTCGGCGGCAGTCGCGCGGCCTGAGCTGATCGGCGAGCTCGCGGAGGTGTTCGGCGCGCAGTGCGTCGTGCTCGCGATCGACGCGCGCGCCAGGG
>JAVEEG010000136.1 GCA_030840585.1 Frankiaceae bacterium
GTGATCTGGACCGGCATCGGCTTCTGGTGCGTGGCCGGGGTCAACGGATTGGTGCTGTTGCCGGCCGGCCGGTTCGCTGACCGGGTCGGCCGCCGGCCGGTACTGATCGCGGGGTGCGCGATCTCCGGGTCGGCGTTCGTGCTGCTCGCGCTGGCGCCGACGCTGCCGATGTTCCTGGTCTCGATGGCCGTGCTCGGCCTCGGCTCCGGATTGCTCGACGTCGCGCCCGGCGCGGTAATCGGCGACGTGGTCGAGGGCCGCGGCGGGCCGGTGTTCGCGGCGTACTCGATGTCCGGCGACGTGGCGAACGTCGTTGGGCCGGTCGCCGCGGGCGCGCTGGCGGAGTCGTCGTACGGCGCGGCGTTCGCGCTGACTGCGGGGATCCTGGGCGCCGCGACGGCGGCCGGGATCGCGATGCCGGAGACGCGCGGGCTGGCCGACGCTCGGAGCGCCGCCGGGTCAGCCGAGGGCGGCGCGCAGGTCGGCGAGCAGGTCGTCGACGTTCTCGATGCCGACCGACAGGCGGACGAGGTCGCCCGGAACCTCCAAGGCGGAGCCCGCAGCGCTGGCATGGGTCATGCGGCCGGGGTGCTCGATGAGCGACTCGACGCCACCGAGTGATTCGGCCAGGGTGAAGATCTTCGTCCGGCCACAGATCTCAACCGCATGCTCGTCGCCACCACGTACCCGGAACGACACCATGCCGCCGTACCGGCTCATCTGTTTGCGCGCGACGTCGTCGGTGTCCGGGTAGCGGACCTCGGTCACCGCGTCGTGGGTGCGCAGCATCGCGACGACGCGCTCGGCGTTATCGCAGTGCCGGTCCATCCGGACGGCGAGCGTCTTGATGCCGCGCAACACCAGCCACGCGTCGAACGCGCCCGCGACCGCGCCCATCGCGTTCTGGTGATACGCCAGGGTTTCGCCGACCTCGGCATCGGCGGCGATGAGCGCGCCGCCGATGACGTCGCTGTGCCCGCCGAGGTACTTCGTCGTCGAGTGCACGACGATGTCGGCGCCAAGCTCGATCGGCCGCTGCAACGCCGGCGACGCGAACGTGTTGTCGACGACAAGCCGCGCCCCGGCGTCGCGCGCGATGCCGGCGAGCACCTCGATGTCGGCGACGTTGAGCAGCGGATTCGTCGGCGTCTCGCACCACACGACCCGCGTCTCGTCCCGGACCGCGGCGCGGACCGCGTCGATGTCCTGCTGCGCGACAGCCGTCCACCGCAGACCCCACCGCTCGAGCACCCGGGCGAACAGCCGGTAGGTGCCGCCGTACGCGTCGCCGGGGATGACGACGTGGTCGCCCGGCTGGCAGATCGCGCGCAGCAGCGTGTCCTCTGCCGCGAGCCCGCTCGCGAACGCGAGCGCGCGCGCGCCACCTTCGAGCGAGGCGAGGTTGGCCTCGAGCGCGTCCCGGGTGGGGTTGGCGCTGCGGCTGTACTCGTAACCGCCGCGCGTCCCGCCGACGCCGTCTTGCTTGTACGTCGAGACCTGGTAGATCGGCGGGACGACCGCGCCGGTGAGCGGGTCGGCCTGCTGTCCACCGTGGATGACTCGGGTCTCGAACGCTTGCACCCCGGACTCGTCCGCACTCATCGCGCCAGCGTAGCCAGAGCGGCCGTTCGCTGACGTCGCGTTACCAGACCGTCGCGCGAAGTCGAGCCAGCGTGTCGGAATCGGGCGGCAATGGCTGGATGGTCACGAGCGGTTCACCTCCCACCGACTTGATGAGCCGGCAGAACAGCGCCCAGTTGGGCGCGCCGAGCTCGAGCTTCGACACTTGGGTCTGATGAACGCCGGCCGCTTTGGCCAGGCTCGCCTGCGAAAGGAAGACCTGCAGGCGCGCCGTTCGCAGCGCGCGGCCGAGCGGCCCGACGGCAGGCCGGACGATGCCGCGTCCGCCGCGATCGATGTCGTCGAGCCACATACCTGACAGCTTGCGACGAACCGCACGTCGTTGACAGTGCGCGGAGACCGTCGGTGGACAACCGCGCCTCCGCGCCCCGCGGTGGATGCCGCGGCACGCTCTGCCCGCGCTGGTCCGTCGCGGCCGCTACGCCGAGTGACGGCCCCCGGATGGTCCCCTCGCGCACCTAACCACCACGGAGGTTGACTCAACCCCGTGGAGGGTGGACTCAAGCGTCGGAGGGGTTGAGTCAACCTGTCAGGGGTTAGGTGCGGGAACAGCAGCGTCGCGCGCGCTCACGTTCGGTGACCACGCGCGGGCCGGTCGGTGACCGAAGAGTGCGTCAAGTTCGTCGATGGCAATTCACAAACCGATGCGCAGGCAGGTGGAACGCGTTACGGTTGGCGAGTCTGATCGGCAGCGCGTAGGGGGCGAGCCGGATGACTGAGACCGACACCGACACCGCGGCGGGCGGCGCTGACGACAGGAACTGGTTTGTTCGGGCGGTGGTTGCTGTTGTGCACGGGCCGCGCCGCTGGTCGCCCGCCGTGTTCTTCGCGTACGACTTCGCGATCCTCGCCGGCCTGCTGCTGATCGGCCCGTTCCATCAGGTCGACTGGAAATCGTTCGGCAACCCGATTCCAAAGGTGATGCCGTCGGCGGTGCCGTGGGCCGGCGCCCTGGGCGGTGTCTGCATCAGCTTGGTGGGTGTCGCCGGACATGCAAGGCATGGGGACTGGGACGCACGCAGGTACGGGTACTGGCATCTCACCCGGGCCGCACTCGGGGCGATCTTCGGGTCAGTCGCTGTTCTGATCGTGACGTTGCTGTTGCAGAACGTGAAGCCGACAACGTCCAGCGGCAGCACCGATTTCACTCCCTCGGGCGTCGCGGTGCTGTCCGTGATCGCCTTCGTCGTGGGCTTCCGCGAGGAGACGTTCCGGTCGCTGATCATCCGCGTGGCCGACATCATTCTCGCCCCGAGCCAGAACGACGCCGCGGTCACCTACGCGCTGGTGCCGTCGATCGTCGACTTCGGGAACGCAACGGTCGGAGCAGCCGATCCCGCAACCAAGACAACCCGCATGTTCAACGGCGGCCAATCGACGCTGACGCTGACTAGCGCCAACGTCTCGCTGCAACAGCCGGGCAAAGATGTGCGGTTCGTCCTCACGCCGGATCCGGCGACGTTGGCCACCGGCGAGTCAGCTGAGATCGCGCTGACGTGGACGCCCTCCGCAGCGGGCCCGCTGATTGCAACCATGCAAGTCAACGTTCCGGGATCGACGATCGCCTGCACCCTGACCGGCACCGCAACCTGACCGGCACCGGGCAGCGCGCCTAGGACGACGCGAGGAAACCGAGCAGGTCCTGGCGGGTGACGATGCCGCGCGGCTTGCCGTCGTCCAGCACCACCGCCGCATCCGCGTCGTGCAAGGCGGCGACGGCAGCCGACACCGGCTCCCCCGCCCCGACCATCGGCAGCGGCGGCGACATGTGCCGCTCCAGCTGATCGGCCAGCCGGGCCCGGCCGTGGAACAGCGCGTCAAGCAGGTCGCGCTCGACCACCGATCCGATGACCTCGGCCGCCATGACAGGCGGCTCCTCCTTGACGACCGGCATCTGCGAGACGCCGTACTCGCGCAGGATGTCGATCGCCTCGCGCACCGTCTCCGACGGGTGCACGTGCACGAACTCCGGCAACTGGGCGCCCTTGCGCGACAGCACCTGACCGACCGTCTCGACCGGCCCGCCGGTCCGCAGGAATCCGTAGTCGGCCATCCAGTCGTCGTTGAAGATCTTCGAGAGGTAGCCACGCCCGCCGTCGGGAAGCAGTACGACGACGACATCGCCGGGGGCAGCGGACGCCGCCACCCGCAACGCCGCGACCACCGCCATCCCGCACGAGCCGCCGACGAGCAACCCTTCCTCGCGGGCGAGCCGCCGAGTCAGCTCGAACGAGTCCGCGTCCGACACCGCCACGATCTCGTCGCAGACCGTCTTGTCGTACGTCTCCGGCCAGAAGTCCTCGCCGACGCCCTCGACGAGGTACGGCCGGCCGGTGCCGCCGGAATACACCGACCCTTCGGGGTCAGCACCGATGATCCGCACCCGGCCTTCGGACACCTCTTTCAGGTAGCGGCCGACGCCGCTGATCGTCCCGCCGGTGCCGACGCCGGCGACGAAGTGCGTGATCCGCCCGTCGGTCTGCCGCCAGATCTCCGGGCCCGTCGTCTCGTAGTGCGACAGCGGATTGTTGACGTTCGCGTACTGGTTCGGCTTCCACCCGCCGGGCCGCTCGCGGGCAAGCCGGTCGGAGACGTTGTAGTACGACTCGGGGTGCTCGGGCGGCACGGCCGTCGGGCAGACGACCACCTCCGCGCCGTACGCGCGCAGCACGTTGATCTTGTCGAGCGAGACCTTGTCCGGGCAGACGAACACGCACGAGTAGCCGCGCTTCTGCGCCACGATCGCGAGCCCGACGCCGGTGTTGCCGCTGGTCGGCTCGACGATCGTCCCGCCGGGCTTCAACTCTCCCGACGCCTCGGCGGCATCGATCATCCGCTCGGCGATCCGGTCCTTCACCGACCCGCCCGGATTGAAGTATTCGACCTTCGCCAGCACGTCGGCCGGCAGCCCGGCGGCGAGCGTCGTAAGGCGCACCAACGGGGTGTTGCCGATCAGCTCGGCGACCGAGTCGTAGACCTCCATGAGCGGGACCGTACATTGACCTGACACACGTGAGGAGTCGTCATGCCTGAAGCCGTCATTGTCGCCACCGCCCGCTCGCCGATCGGCCGCGCGTTCAAAGGGTCGCTCGTCGATGTACGTCCCGACGACCTGACGGCGACGATCATCCGTACGGCACTGGACAAGGTGCCGTCGCTCGACCCGCACGACATCGACGACCTCATGCTCGGCTGCGGCCTTCCCGGCGGCGAGCAGGGCTACAACATGGGCCGCGTCGTCGCGATCATGCTGGGCTACGACTTCCTTCCCGGTACGACGATCACGCGCTACTGCTCGTCGAGCCTGCAGACGACCCGGATGGCGTTCCACGCCATCAAGACCGGCGAGGGTGACGCGTTCATCAGCGCCGGCGTCGAGATGGTCAGCCGCTACATCAAGGGCAACAGCGACTCGCTGCCGGAGACCACGAACCCGCTGTTCAACGACGCGCAGGCTCGTACGGCGAAGTCCGCCGAGGGCGGGACGACGTGGAGCGACCCGCGCGAAGGCGGCAACATCCCGGACGTCTACATGGCGATGGGGCAGACCGCGGAGAACCTCGCCCAGCTCAAGGGCGTGACCCGCCAAGACCAGGACGAGTTCGGCGCCCGCTCGCAGAACCTCGCCGAGAAGGCCATCGCGAACGGCTTCTGGGAGCGCGAGATCACGCCGGTCACGACGCCCAACGGCACCGTCGTCGAGAAGGACGACGGCCCGCGGGCCGGCGTCACCGTCGAAGGCATGGCCGGCCTCAAGCCGGTGTTCCGGCCCGACGGCACCGTGACCGCTGGCAACGCGTGCCCACTGAACGACGGCGCCGCCGCGGTGATCATCATGAGCGACACCAAGGCGAAGCAGCTCGGCCTGACCCCGCTGGCCCGGATCGTCTCGACCGCGGTCACCGGCCTCAGCCCCGAGATCATGGGCCTCGGCCCGGTCGAGGCGTCGAAGATCGCGCTCGCCCGCGCGGGCAAGACGATCGACGACATCGACCTGGTCGAGATCAACGAGGCATTCGCCGCGCAGGTCATCCCGTCGGCGCGCGACCTCGGCATCGACCCGTTCGGTGACAAGCTCAACGTCAACGGCGGTGCGATCGCGGTCGGCCACCCGTTCGGCATGACCGGCGCCCGGATCACCGGCACGCTGATCAACTCGCTGCAGTACCACGACAAGCAGTGGGGCCTCGAGACGATGTGCGTCGGCGGCGGCCAGGGCATGGCGATGGTCCTGGAGCGGCTGAGTTAGTCCATTGGGCTAATAGCTCACGGGGGTCTTGTCCTCGCCGAGCCGCTAAGGCACGCTGTAGCCAGCCGAACGCCACAGGAGGCGCCACATGTCGATGCCCCACTCCGAGGAGACCCACCAGTCGCTCCTGGCGAGGATCCCCGAGGCGACGGGGCGCGACCTCCCGTCATGGCTGTCGTCGCTGGAAGACGGCCCTGGGCTGCTGCGGTTCGAGGAGCGAGTGAACTGGCTGCGCGCCGAGCACAACCTCCCGCACGGCTATGCGCGGGCGATCGTGCACGAGCACGACAAGCGCCGCGCCGCATCGCGCAACTAGTGCCCGAGGTGGGATTCGAACCCACAAACCCTTACGGGTCAACGAGTTTAAGTCGTCTGCATAAGCCAGTTCTGCTACTCGGGCGCACGGCCGCAGCCGCGACCTCAGCGTACGGCGTCGACCGGCGCGGCCGCCTCCTCGAACGCGGCACGCGGGTTCGCGAACGCGCCTAGCGACACGATCTCGCGGTGGAAGAACAGCGCCAGCGTCCAGTCCGCGACCACCCGGATCTTGCGGTTCGTCGTCGGCATCCGGGTCATGTGATACGTCCGGTGCATGAACCACGCCGGCAGCCCGCGCACCTTGACGCCGTACACCTCCGCGACGCCCTTGTGCAGCCCGAGCGAGGCAACCGATCCGGCGTACGCGTGCCGGTAGTCCCGCAGCGGCTCGCCGCGTAACGACGCGACCAGATTGTCGGCCAGCCGCCGGGCCTGCCGGACGGCGTGCTGCGCCGACGGCCCGCACATCGCGCCGGGTTCGGCCGAGGTCAGATCCGGTACGGCGGCGCTGTCACCGGCCGACCAGGCGTCCTCGACCCCGTCGACCCGCAGGTCGGCCCGGCAGCGGACCCGGCGGCGCTCGTCGAGCGGCAGGTCGGTCGCTTCGAGCAGCGGGTGCGGGCGGACACCCGCGGTCCAGACGACCGTGCCCGCGTCGAACTCCTCGCCGTCGTCGAGCACCGCGTGCCCACCTACGACGGAAACGAGCCTGGTCGACAAGTTGACCGCGATACCTCGCCGGACAAGCTCCCGCAAGACATAGCTGCCCATGTCGTCGCTGACCTCGGGCAGGATGCGCCGGCTCGCCTCGACCATCACCCAGCGCATGTCGGCGGCCTCGATGCCGTCGTAGAAGCGGATGGCGTCCCGGGCCATGTCCTCGAGTTCGGCCATCGCCTCGATCCCGGCGTAGCCGCCGCCGACGAACAGGAACGTCAGCGCCCGGCGGCGGATGCCCAGGTCACGGGTTGACGCGGCGATGTCGAGCTTGGCGAGGACGTGGTTGCGCAGGTAGATCGCCTCGGCGACGGTCTTGAAGCCAATGCCGGTCTCGCGCAGGCCGGGGATCGGCAGCGTCCGCGCGATCGAGCCGGGCGCGAGCACGAGAACGTCGTACGACAACTCCGACGGCGCGCCCTCGTGCGGCTGGAAGCGCGCGGTCCGGCGGGCGTGGTCGATCGAGGTGATCCGGCCGCCGAGGACCTGGCAGCGCCGCAGCACCCGGCGCAGCGGCACGACGACGTGGCGCGGCTCGAGGTTGCCGGCGCCGGCCTCCGGCAGGAACGGCTGGTAGGTCATGTACGACTGCGGGTCGACCACCGTGACCGAGGCCTCGGCCGGGCGCAGCCGGCGCTGCAACCGCAGCGCGGTGTACATGCCGACGTAGCCGCCGCCGACGACCAGGATGTGCGGGCGCTGAGGTCGCCGGCGGTCGGGACTACTCACGAGCCGAGGTTACTCAGCGGTAGAGCAATTCCGCCCAATGCCGGTTACGTGGCGTGACGGGTGGGACACTGGCAACGCAGCTTGTCGCCGCTTGAGAGAGGGATTGGTGTCGACGGAGGGGTCGGCTCGCCGCGTCACGTTCGGTGACGTCCTCGCCAACCCCGAGTTCCGCGCCATGTACGTGGCGCAGGCGCTGTCGGTGATCGGTGACCAGCTCGCCCGCATCGCGGTCGCGGTACTGGTGTTCAACCGCTCGCACTCCCCCCTGCTCACCGCCGTCAGCTTCGGCGTCTCCTACCTGCCGTGGGTGATCGGCGGGCCGTTGCTCTCCGGGTTCGCGGACCACCTGCGCCGGCGCAACGTGATGATCTTCTGCGACCTCGTCCGGGCCGTGCTCGTGCTCGCCCTGGCGATCCCGGGCGCGCCGATCGCCGTACTGCTCGTGCTCGTGACGTTGATCGCGTTGATGGAGCCGCCGTTCAGCGCGTCCCGCGCGTCGATGCTGCCCGACATCGTTGGCGAGGGCGAGCACTACGCGATCGCCTCGACGCTGTCGAACACCACCAACAACCTCGGCGTCGTCCTCGGCTTCGCGCTCGGCGGCCTGATCACCACGGAGATCGGCGCACGCCCGACGATCGCGCTCGACTGCATCAGCTTCGTGCTCTCGGCCGGCATCCTCGCCGGGTACGTCCAGTCGCGGCCGGCGCTGCACCGGGCAGCGCGCGATCTGCGCGACGACGTGCGGCAGGGCATCAAGGCGATCTTCGAAGACCAGTACCTCCGCTGGCTGGTCACCGTGTCCTGGCTGACCGTCGGCGCGGCGATCGCCACCGAGAGCATCGCCGTGCCGTACGCCGCCAGCCACGGCGGCGGCCCGGTCGACGCCGGCCTGCTCACCGCCGCGCTGCCGGTCGGATCGGTGATCGGCTCGCTGATCGTCGGCCGGTGGATTCACCCGGCCCGCGCGCCGCGGCTGATCTTGCCGATGGCACTGACGATGCCGGCGGTGCTCGCGCTGACCGCGTTCAACCCGCCGATCTTCGTGGCCGGCCTGCTCTGGGTGGTCGCGGGCGGTCTGAGCGCTATGCAACTGATCGCGAACCGGGTCTTCGTGACGGCCGTACCGCGTGACGTTCGCGGCCGCGCGTTCGGGATCGCGGCCGCCGGCATCGCGACGGCGCAGGGCATCGGCGCGGTGGTCTGCGGCGCCGTAGCCCAGCACGCGTCGCCGGCGATCGGTGTCGCGGACGTCGCCTTGCCCGTGTTTGCTGCGGTCTGCGTGATTTCGGTCCGCACCTTCCGGTCGGTTAGTGGCGTAACCACGTCAAGGAATGGCGTCGTTACGACGAATAACGACGCTGAGGTGATCCAGGACGAGGAGTCGACGCCAGGCCCCGCTGCCGTGACCCGGCGGCCGGAGCCTCGGATCTGGGCGCTCACGGCACTGCTGGCCCTGGTGGCCGCGATCGCAATGTCCTTCCTCGGCAACGGGCCGGTCAACTCGATCGGGCTGCCCGCCTGGTGGCTGTTCCTGCTGTTCATGATCGCGATCGCGGTCCCGATGCACTTCGTCTTCCGCCGCCAGCCGTGGTCGCTGCACCTGGAAACGGTGCCGCTGGTCCTCGGCTTCTTCTTCTTCGGCCCGCTCACCCTGATCGGCTTGCGGGTCGGGGCCGCCGCGGTGGCGAACGGCATCGTCCGGCGCCAACCGCTGATCCGACTCGTCTTCAACCTGGCACTCGTGGCCTTGTCCACGACCTGCGGAATCCTTGTGTTCCGGGCACTCGTGGGCACCGCGCAGGGTCTGCACGCCGCAGCGTGGCCGGGCAGCTTCGCCGCCGTCGTCACCGACGACATCGCGTCGGCGCTGCTGGTCATCATCGTCGCGTCGACGGCGGACCGCGCGTTCAACGTGCGCGAGACGATCAAACCGCTCGGCTTCTCCGTCGGCGTCAGCGTGGTCAACACATTCCTGAGCCTGGTCACCGCGAGCGCGCTGTCGTACGACGTCAACACCGCGTGGGCGATCACGGTGTTCGTGGTGCTGTCCATCACCGCCTTCCGGATGTACCACCGGCTAGCCGACCGGCACGCCGCGCTCGACAAGCTGTACGCCGTCGCGCGCGAACTTGGCCCGATCGCCGCCGAACCGTCCGACCTCGCGCCGGCGCTGACCCAGCTACGCCGGATCATCCGCGCCGAGTCGTTGGAACTGGCGATGCTTGGCGAGGACCCGGAGTTCGCCACCGTCATCACCGTGTTCGAGCGCCAGGACGGCGAGGGCATCGAAGTCGCCGAACGGGAACTCGACGCGATCAGCCGCTCGGTGCTGATGACGTCGACCGCCAGTGTGCTGCGACCGGCCCGGCGCCTTGTGAACCAACGCAACCGTCGGGCCGACGACCGGATGGCCGTCCCCGTCGGCGCACAGGATCGCCCGCTCGCGTTGCTGACCGCGCACAACCGCAGCGGCGAGATCGGCAACTTCGACCAGTCCGACTTCCGGCTGCTCGAAGCCGCCGCCGACCAGCTGTCGGCGGCGCTGGAGAAGGGCCGGCTGGTCGAAAGCCTGCGCCGCGCCGCGACCCGCGACAGCCTCACCAACCTGGCCAACCTCGACAGCCTCCGCGCGTTCCTCACCACGATGCTCGACGGATCGTCCGGCGGCGTGCTGCTGCTGCTCGACATCGACCGGTTCCACGAGATCAACGACACGCTGGGCCACGACGCGGGCGACGCGATCCTGATCGAGGTCGCCCGCCGGCTGGAAAGCGCGCCCACGCACGGCGCCCTGGTCGCCCGGGTCGGCGGCGACCAGTTCGCGCTCGCGATCCCCGGTCACGCCGGTGGCGAGGTCGCCCGGCTCGCCGCGCTCGCGGTCAAGTCCCGGGTCGACGGGCCGCTTCGGTTCGACAACGTCAGCGCCGACCTGCGGATCACGATCGGCATGTCCCGCGCGCCCGAACACGGCACCGACACGGCGACCCTGCTCCGCCGGGCCGAGATGGCCATGACCGAGGCCAAGGGCAGCTCCAGCGGCATCGCCGAGTGGGAGCCGGCCCTCGAACGCGACGGCAGCCGCCGGCTCAACATCCTCGCCGGGCTACGCCAGGCCCTCGCCGCGAACGACCTGCGGGTCGAGTTCCAGCCGAAGATCAAGCTCGGCACCGGCGATGTCGCCGGCTTCGAGGCGCTGGTGCGTTGGCGGCACCCGGACCTCGGCGCCGTCTCGCCGGTCGAGTTCGTCCCGCTGGCCGAAGCCAGCGGCCTGATCAGCGCGCTCACCAGCAACGTGCTCCGGCTGTCCCTCGACGCGCTCCGCCGCTGGCACGACGCCGGCCGGTTCATCGGCGTCGCGGTCAACATCTCCGCTCGCAGCCTCGACGATCCCGTACTCGTCGGCCAGGTCGCCGCGATGCTCACCGCATCCGGGGTCGAGCCGCGCTGGCTGACGCTGGAGATCACCGAGAGCAGCGTCATGGAGAACGCGGCCCGCAGCCTCGACGTGCTGCTGCAGCTGCGCTCGCTCGGCGTCCGGCTGTCGATCGACGACTTCGGCACCGGCTACTCGTCACTGCACCAGCTGCGCGGGCTGCCGGTGCACGAGGTCAAGATCGACAAGGCGTTCGTGGACCATGTCGACGGCGACGGGGCGGACCGCGCCGTCGTACGGGCTGTCGTCGAATTGTGCGAATCGCTCGGCCTCACCACGGTGGCCGAGGGCGTCGAGCAGGCCTCCCAGGCTTACGCGCTGGAGTCGCTCGGTGTCTCACAGGTACAGGGCTACTTCTACGGCCGGCCGATGACCGAAGCGGCTGCTACCGAATGGCTTTTGCCGCGGGTGCGGGCGGGCGAGCCTCCCCCGCAATGACCGGCCCGCAATAACTACCGCACGAGACTGACCCCGGACATGACAAGAGGCTGAGACTCGGCGTAGCGCCGCCGACTCTCAGCCCCTCGGCATCAGGTTTGAGGCGTTATCAGCCCCACTGCCAACCCTTCTGCATCTAGCCCACCTCCAATGGGAGCCCTGGACGAACTCCATGTTGGGCCATTTGGAGTAGCCGCGCTACCCCCTTTGGAGTATTCGACACTCCAATCCCAAAAAAAAATTCGGACACGAGGGGATCCACGCGACAAGTGCCGCCACGGGTTAGGTGATCCATACTCAAGTGACAGGTGTGACTGCCGAGGCATGGGGGGTTCGAAGGGCCTAGCCGACCGGCCCTGTGCACTACGGGCTAGTGCCACCGCTCGGCGTGATCCGCGGCCCGGGCGAAGACGGCGTCGAGCATCGGCTCGGTCAGCTTCCCGGTGAACGTGTTCTGCTGGCTCGGGTGGTAGGAGCCGAGCACCAGCAGGCCGCCCGGCACCAGCGCCTCGGCCAGGTGCCCGAACTCCGGTC
>JAVEEG010000343.1 GCA_030840585.1 Frankiaceae bacterium
CCTCCTCGGGCTCGCGGCCGACAGCTTGCGGCTCGTCACGCTGCCCCGTGCGCGGATCAGCCGGCCATTCGTCGTCGTCGGCTCGATCGGCTCCGGGCGCAGCACCGCGTTGCTCCTGATCGCCGCGCAGCTGGCGGACCGCCAGGTCGCCGTCTGCTGCAACGACACCTCGCCGCTCGCGGCCTGTCCCGGCGCGGTGCGACTCCCGCGCGACGACCAGGACCACGCGGTCGCCGTACTCGACTCGCTCGGCTCGAGCGGCAGCCCCCCGCATCTGGTCTGTGACGACGTTGACCTACTCGCCGAAGGACCACTGTCGACTCGACTCGACGCCCTGGCCCGCGATGACGCCGGGAACGATGCCGCCCTCGCGATCGGTGCCTCGACGGACGCGGTGGCGGCCGCCTTTCGCGGGCCGCTCGCCCACGCCCGCCGGTCACGGTGCGGCCTTCTGCTCGGCGCGGTGACTCGACACGATGCCGAGGTGTTGGGGGTCACGCTCGCGGGCCGCGCGCCATCACGCATCGGTGATCCGCCTGGGCGTGGCTGGCTGGTCGTGGCCGGCAACGGCCAGCGGCTGCAGCTCGCCGATCCGACTGGACAACAACTCGAGAACCAGCTGGCAGGGCTCGAACTCTCGGCGTGACTGCTCTTTTCGCTAGCCGGCGGCGGGCACCTCGGCGACGCGTGCCTGTTCGGCGGAACGCACCGTGTTTCGGCCGGACCGCTTCGAGGTGTACAACGCTCGGTCGGCGGCGCTCAGCAAGCCGCTCACATCGATCCCGTCGTAGGGGTACGTCGCGACGCCACAGCTGGCCGTGACCTTGACCTCGCTCGGCGCATCCTGCACGGCGACCCGAAGTCGCTCGGCGACCTGCAGCGCCAGTCCGGACGAACAGCCCGGCAGTACCGCAGCGAACTCCTCGCCGCCGTACCGCGCGATGGTGTCGTACTCGCGGCCGCACAGCTGCAGTTCGTGCGCGATCTGCCGCAGGACCGCGTCGCCGACGACGTGGCCGTGGTTGTCGTTGAGCTGCTTGAAGTGGTCGATGTCGAGCAGAACCACCGACAGCCGGCCGTCGGTGCGGGCAGCACGGGTGAGCTCGCGGTCGAGCGACCGGTCGAACGCGCGCCGGTTGGACAGCTGGGTGAGGCCGTCGGTGACCGCCATCTGCTGGACCCGGGCCAGCAGGTTGGCATTGCGGATCGCGAGCGCGGCATGACCGGCGTACCGCTCCGTCGTCGCGATGACCCGGCGTTCGATCCGGGCACCGGAACGCTCGCCGGTCTCGGCGACCAGCACACCGACGACGCCGTCGGCCACCAGCGGCACGATGATCAGGTTGCGGGCGTCCGGCATGATCGCGGCGAGCCACGGGTCGACTGACTCGTCGACCTCGGCGACCAGCAACGTCTCGCGCCGGTCGTTCGCCACCCGCAGCACCGACTTGTCGCCGAGCCCGAAGTCCGCGACGACGGCGTCCAGCAGGCCGCGAGCGGTCAGCATGCGAGGCGAGTCGTCGATGACCTCGAACAACGCCATCCGCCGGAACCCGAACGTGTCGGTCAGCGCCTCGAGCAGGACATCGCCGGCGGACAGCGGATCGTTCGCGTCCTCAAGGTCGCGGCCCATCTGGGCGAGCTGCTCGAGCTCGAACCGGCGGCGGCGCAGTTCCCGCTCATTGACCGCCGCAAGCGACGCGGTCGTCAGCGTGAGCGCCCACAGCGCGAAGACGAACGCGACCAGGCGGTACCACTCGGAGTCCGAGGCCGCGGAGTTGCCGAACCGTTCGAGGATGCCGCTCTTCTGCGCATAGAAGACACTGAGCTGCATCAGCGACTGCCACAGCGCGATCTTCAACCCGGTCCGGTAGGACCCGAGCAGGGTGACCGCCGTCAGGTACACCAAGACTAGGTAGCGGACCGGACTGGTCGACCCGCCGCACAGGTAGGTGGCTCCGGCGAGGAAGAGTCCGTCGATAAGCAGCAGCGCACCGAACAGCCACAAGCCGCGCCGGTGCATCAGGCGCCACACCCCCTCCATGCCCCAGGAGAGGATCAGGTAGCCCAGCGCGGCACAGGACACGAAGACAAAGGAGCGCCGCAGCAGGTGCGGCAGGATCGCTGCGTCAAGAACGGTTGACGCGGCCATCACGGCACGCAGCACCCGCAGGTAGAGCAAGCGCTCGCTCAGCGGCACCAGGTCGGAGGTGCGCTCCGTGGCGGCCGTCATGGCCAGTCCCTTCGGCTTGGCGGAAGTCGGAACTCCACCAAGTCATCGGCAGCAATCGAGGCCAGCGCAAGTTTCGGATCCCGGCGGTCGATCCGGTTCTGCGCGATCAGGAACGCCAGCACGAAACCGAGCAGCAGCAGCGGGAAGCCGGTGCCGCCACCGGCCGAGCCGACCGCCTGCACGACGCCCTGGACGGCGGAGGTCACCGCGTCGGCCAGCCGGTTCGGGTGGACGTTCTGGATGAACGGCGGAACGATCCCGCTCAACGCACCGCCCGCATGCGGAAGCCCCTGCTTGGCCAGCCCAATGGCCTTGCGGACCGGAGGCGGCAGCACCGAGTTCGGCGACTTGTGGCGCGGTCCGAGGCCGCCCGGCACAGTCGGGCCGGTGGGGTTGTTGTTGCCGTTGGGTGGCGGCGGTCCGCCGCTCGGGTGATTGTTCGCGCGCGCGACGACCCAGGTCCAGCTCGCCGTCCCCGGCGCGCTGTGGACATCTTGCGCGCCGACCTGAACGACCGACAGCGTGTACGACCCCGCGGGACGCCCTGACATGTCGAACGTCGGATGGTCGCTGCAGGCCCGCGGAGCTACAACCGCCGCGCCGGCGTGGATGAGCGTGCAGATATTCGTGTCGCGCGGGTTGCCGTTGCTGATGACGGTCCACACCGCGGTCGCCGAGTTGCCCTTGGGCGCTTGCACGTCGGGGGCGCTCGGCGCCAGCACGTACGACTGGAACGCCGGGGAGCTGGGGTTGTGCACCGAGTCGACCGCGATGACCTTGAGCGTGAACTCGCCGTCATTCAAGCCGACCAGGCTGTAGGTGGTCGGCGTCGGGCAGACCGCCTCAGGAGCAATCGGCGTACCGGTCCTGCCGCCGCGCAGCAGGGTGCACATCAGCGTGCCCGGGCCGCTTACCGACCACACCGGGTGGCGGTCGAGACCGGCGAAGTGGCTCGGGTGCTTGAGGAACACCGTCGGGCCTGGCGGCGCGGTGTCGTCGAGGGTGTACGACGGCGAGGTCTGCGACGCCGTGTTGCCGGCCGGGTCGGTCAGCGTCACCGTAAGCGTGTAGACACCATCGAGGCCGCCGAGCGTGGGTGAGTAGTGGTGGCCGCAGTTGATCTTGACGCTGGTGTAGCCGTGCGGCCCGTGGATCGTGCAGGTCGCGGTGTCGACCGAGGTGTCGAGGTCATTCGGGCCGTACTCCCACGTCCACAACGGGTTCTTGTCGCTGGAGCGGATCGCGCTGGCGAGGCCGACGACGGGTGCGAGCGGCGCGACGGTGTCGAGGCTGTAGGTCACGGT
>JAVEEG010000378.1 GCA_030840585.1 Frankiaceae bacterium
ACCGCAACGACCCCATGCGGCTTATGGAAGGCCGGATACGCCAGCACGACATACGCCGCCGCCCCCAGCACCCCGTCGACGAGCATCCGGAAGGCAATGAGATGCGTCATGCGGCGCGTCAGAAAGCGCGGCATGACAGGTTGGGCGCCGAGTCTGCGCAGCCGGCGGCGAAACTCGGATGAGACATGCGTTTCGCTGAGCTCTAGCCAGCAATACAGGCATGCGAGGGCGAAGGCGACCCCGAGGCCAGCCCAGACCCAACCGCTGATATCGCTGTCCACACCATCGCTCGCTCAGTTGCGCGAATAACGCGAGCGCCCCCGTCCATCGTCTATTGCCGTTACCTTGCCGGCCTCCACGAGCGCATCGAGAGCAACGCTCGCGACTGATGGGGTCACACCTACAAGGCTCACAATCTGAGCCTTGTCCAACCAGAGCCCGTCACCGAGACTGTTGAGGACCGCGGTGTGTATCTCTTCTAGGTGCTCGGCCTGCTCGGGCAGGGGTGTCCCGACCATGGCCGCCGTCGCGGATTGCACGGCGCCCGCGCCCGAATAGCGCATCGACAAGACGTCGTGACCGTTCATAACGCCGCCCATGCCGATGATGTCGAAGTCCGCCGAAGACTCTTTGCGAATGTCATCCAGCCATCGCACGAACTGCTTGCCGAACTCTCGAATGGCGATCCCGGAGACGCCGGCTTTGGCTCGGCTGCCCTCAGTCGGTGTGTGAACTGTGCCTAGGAAGACTGGATCGCCTTCGCTGTTCACCACGTCCGCCTGCACCGTGTTGATGCCGGAGACGCCCTGCACTTTGCCAGCGACGGAGGAAACCACGTCGGCGAGACGGTCTTTGGGCATGCTGCTTAGCTTCAGGACAAGCGGGGTGTCAGTGACTTCCTTCACCGCGTCAACAATCGAAGCAACCGCAGTCTTGGACAGGCAGACGGGCTCCTGTATCGCGTTCGTTTCGCGGTCCACCGTGTTTGGGCACGAAAGGTTGAGTTCGATTGCCGGAACACCAGTCTCTGCTGCGAGCCGAGCCACCCTCGCGAAGTCGCTGACGAGTTCGGTACCGGTGGACTCTGCAGTCCCCATGACGCTGACGATCAGGAGTTGGCCGGGCACCAGTAGATCCAGAGACCGCTCAACATCGTTCTGCCAAACGACCGGAGGGGGGGAGGGCACGCCAAAAGAGTTTGCGGTAGAGAAGGCGTCGAATGACTTAGGCCATGTGCGGTCGTTGCCAGTTACCTTTTCGATGTCCTCATCGCGATACCAGGGCGAGTCAACATTTTCGATGAAGAGCCAGTGCGGGAACGGGTGCCCGGAGTACTCGATACTCCGCACCGACTTGTAGGTGAGCACGTTGTACCCGCGACGCGCGAAGTACCGAATCCACTTGTGATTCGCGGTCAATACGGACGCGGGCACCCCGATGGGGTACCGGATGGAGTGCCCAAGCAGCGACCAGTCTCGCCTCTGGGATCCCTCGTAACGAACAGGTTCACGATCCCACGGCCCATCGGCGTTGTCTTCGAAGCTCTGCAGGAAGTTGTAGACCGGATGAGCGATGTTGTTCTGCGATAGGAGAGGTTGCAAGCGGGCACGTACGCAGGCCGCGACCAAACGGTGCAACAACTGACAGCGCTCGCCCTCGCCAAGCCGCGAGAGTTCGCCGGTGTCGGGGGCAGCCTCCAACACAGCTGACAATTCCCGTGCAGCAGGGCTGTCGTACTCCTCGAGCGGAAATCGCCGTAGGTCGCGGAGCAAGCCCTCGAGTGGAGTTGTGGAGTTCATCGAAGCTCCAACCATCGGGCGGTGGCCTTGCCATGGGTCCGCATTACGGCCGAACCCGCTGGCGATCCTGCGAGCGCTTGGCTCGTGCCTCGCGCAATGCCTTGTCGGCTCGCTTCAGATAGTCGGGGGGATACGTGCGGATCACGCCAAGGCCGTATTCCATGACCGGAGGCTCGGGAATGACCCCGGCGCGGATCCACTTGTCGACGGTCTTAGCCGACACACCGAAGTGCTGGGCCGCATCGGCCACCGTGTTGACCTCCCGGCCATCCTTCCGGATCGGCATAGGGAGACCTCACTGCTGCGGGGGACGGCGGACCCCCCACAGCGTAGCCCGCGAGGGTACGTGCCACCCGGAACACGCCGAGGGCGCCAACCCCTCCGAAGCCTCGAACCTTTCGGAGTCTCGGCGCCCCCGGAGCGACAACCAGCCACTAGAGCTCCCTTCCGACCGCGACGTCGACGACAGTAGTCAGCCCTTCGTGCGCAGGGGCGGCCGACTTAGTGACCGCCCGCCCGCCTCTGCGTGAACGACCGGTTCCGCGGACCGTCGCGGAGGCGGCCGGGTCGGGGCGCGACAGCTCCCCACCGGCGCTCCACCGTGCCGTCTTGTGCCACCAAATCCACGGTCAACAGACGGTCAAACGATCATCAGGCCCATGATCAAGATCATTGATCATGGGCCTGACCTGCGAGAACGTAGTAGCGGGGGCAGGATTTGAACCTGCGACCTCTGGGTTATGAGCCCAGCGAGCTACCGAGCTGCTCCACCCCGCGTCGGTGACCCCACTATAGGTCGGCACCCCGAGTGCCTCCAAAGCCGCCCCCCGGCAACACCTATTGACCAACCAGCACCTATGCCAATGTCCGATTCGTCCCGAATTTGGTGACGCAAACGATACGCCCGAGTGATGGACGAACCGTAACTCTTGCGTCAGAGTGCGCACGAATCCGTACAAACAACCGTCAGTCGGAGGTCTGGTGAAGCGTTTTCTTCTGCTCGCGGCAGCTTCGTCGAGTGCCCTGTTCGGCGCCGGCTCGGTGACGGCATCCGCCGCCCCCGCCGTCTTCCACCACCCTGCAATCCACGCCAAGGCCATCAGCGCGGCCGGCTGGGCGTCCAGCAACTGGTCCGGCTACGCCAAGACCGGCAGCTACACGTCCGCGACCGCCCACTGGGTCGTCCCGAGTGTGAGCGCGACCAGCGGCGCGAGCTACTCCTCGGCCTGGGTCGGCATCGACGGCTACAACAACTCGAGCCTGATCCAGACCGGCACCGAGTCCGACTACTACAGCGGCGCGGCGCACTACAACGCCTGGTGGGAGATCCTGCCAGCCCCGGAGACCGCCATCAACTCGATGACGATCCACCCCGGTGACGTCATGACCGCGTCGATCACCAAGAACAGCGGCACCAGCTGGTCGATCACCATCAGCGACACGACGACCGGTCAGTCGTTCAGCACCACGCAGAACTACACCGGCCCCGGTACGTCGGTCGAGTGGATCGAAGAGGCACCGACGGTGGGCGGTCGCCAGGCGACGCTCGCGCACTACAGCAGCCCGGACACCTTCGACCCGGGTACCGCGAACGGCGGCAACCCGGGTCTCACCGCGGCCGACAGCGGTGTGATGGTCCAGAAGCAGCGCCAGGTCTCGACCCCGT
>JAVEEG010000189.1 GCA_030840585.1 Frankiaceae bacterium
CCGCGAAGGCCCGCCACCGTCCGCCTGATCACGTGCTGCTGTCCGGCTCGCCCGGCCTCGGCAAGACGACGCTCGCGATGATCATCGCCGCGGAGCTGAACCAGCCGCTGCGGATCACCTCCGGCCCGGCGATCGACCGGGCCGGCGACCACGCCGCGCTGCTGTCGACGCTGACCGAAGGCGAGGTGCTGTTCCTCGACGAGATCCACCGGATGGCCCGGCCGGCCGAGGAGATGCTCTACGTCGCGATGGAGGACTTCCGGGTCGACGTGGTGATCGGCAAGGGCCCCGGCGCCACCGCGATCCCGCTCGACGTCGCGCCGTTCACCCTCGTCGGCGCCACCACCCGGGCCGGCCTGCTTCCGGGGCCGCTGCGGGACCGGTTCGGCTTCGTCGGCCACCTCGACTTCTACTCGCCGGAAGAGCTCGAGCGCGTGCTGGTCCGCAGCGCCGCCCTGCTCGGGGTCCCGCTACGGCCCGATGGCGCGCGGGAGATCTCCTGCCGGGCCCGCGGCACGCCCCGGATCGCCAACCGCCTGCTCCGCCGGGTCCGCGACTACGCCGAGGTACGCGCCGACGGTGTCGTCACCCGCGAGGTCGCCCGGGCCGCGCTGGCCGTGTACGACGTCGACGAGCTCGGTCTCGACCGGCTCGACATGGCCGTCCTCGATGCCTTGCTACGACGCTTCGGCGGCGGGCCGGTCGGGCTCACCACCCTCGCGGTCGCGGTGGCCGAGGAGCCGGAGACGGTCGAGACCGTGGCCGAGCCGTTCCTGGTCCGCGCCGGGCTGCTGGCCCGCACCCCGCGCGGGCGGGTGGCCACCGCTGCGGCCTGGCAGCACCTCGGACTGCGACCGCCGACACCCTCGGCCGCCGACGCCGTCCTGTTTGAGGTGGATGGCCCGTAGACTCGCCCGGTGCTTGCCCACCACCTCACGTCCACCGTGCTCGCCGCCGGCAGCAAGTCCAGCGGGGGCAACGGTTACGGCACGTTGGTGCTGCTCGGGATCGTCGTCTTGGTCTTCGTGGTGTTCACCCGCTCGCAGCGGGCCAAGCAACGCCGGATGGTCGAGCAGCGCAGCGCGATCTCGGTCGGCGTCGAGGTGGTCACCACCGCCGGGCTTTTGGCCCAGGTGGTCGACATGGACGACGAGACCGTGACCCTGGAAATCGCCCCGGGCGTGCACAGCAAGTTCCTCCGGCAGGCCGTCGTACGGGTGGTCGAACCGCCCGGCCCGGAGGAGCCAGAGCCGGCAACGGACGACACGGCCGGTGACGGCAGTACGACCGCCGAGACGCCGTAACCGAACCGGCTGAACCTGGAAGGAAGCGACACCAGTGGCACCACCACCTTCGAGGGCGCCCCGTCCCCGGCGCATGCTCGCGCTGGTCGCGGGTGTGCTCGTGGCGCTGTACCTCGGCGTGTTCTTCGGCCCCTCTACGACGCCGCGGCTCGGCCTGGATCTGCGCGGCGGCACCCAGGTCATCCTGCAGGCGACGCCGCTGCACCACACGCCACTCACCAAGGGCGCGCTCGACCAGGCGGTGAACATCATCCGCAACCGGGTCGACGGCGCGGGCGTTGCTGGCGCGACCATCAACACCCAGGGCAAGGACACGATCATCGTCTCGGCCCCGGGCGCGAACGGTAAGCAGCTGGAACGGCTCGACCAGACCGCACTGCTGCGGTTCCGGCAGGCGCTGTTGTGGTCGCCGAACGGCGCCGTGGCGCCGTCGCCGCCTCCTTCGACGAGCCCGAGTGCGTCCGCGAAGGCGACAGCCAAACCGAAGCCGACGGCGAAGAAGACGACCTCGCACGACCGGTTGCCGGCCGCGTTGCTCGCGGCGAGCGCGTCGCCCACGCCGACGCCGAGCACTTCACCAACCGCCGCGACGTCGCCCTCGCCGTCACCGTCCGGCTCGTCGGACGCGGCCGGCACGCCGGTGCCCAACGCCGACACCGCTGACCTGAACGCCGCGATCCAGGCGTACGCGTCGTACAACTGCACCCAGGGCGCGAGCCCGACCGGCGGCAACGACGATCCGAACCACTACATCGTCGCCTGCAGCAAGGACAAGGCGACGAAGTACCTGCTCGACAAGGCGGCGGTCCAGGGCACCGAGATCGGCGGCGCGGACGCCACGATCGACCCGCAGACCAACGAGTGGTTCGTGCAGTTGCACTGGAAGGGCAGCGGCCAGGACCACTGGTTCAACCTGACCAAGAAGGCCTACGAGGCCGACCCGACCGGCCAGAACCCCCAGTGCGCACCGCCGACCGGCTGCAACCGGATCGCGGTCGTGCTCGACGGCGCCGTGGAGTCGGCGCCGGTCTCGCAGGCCGACGGCATCGCCGGCGACACCCGCATCACCGGCCAGTTCAGCCAGGACGAGGCGAACGCGCTCGCCAACGTGCTGAAGTACGGCGCGCTGCCGCTGAAGCTGGAGAAGCTCGACACCACGACGGTGTCGGCAACGCTCGGCTCGGCTCAGCTGCGCGGTGGTCTGATCGCCGGCATCATCGGCCTCGGCCTGGTCATCCTCTACTCGTTGCTGTACTACCGCGCTCTCGGTTTCGTCACCGTGGCCAGCCTCGCGTTGTCCGGCGCGATGCTGTACGCCGTCACGACGCTGCTCGGCCATTCGTCGCTGGGCTACACGCTGTCGTTGCCGGGCATCGCCGGCTTCATCGTCGCGGTCGGCATTACCGCCGACTCCTTCGTCGTCTACTTCGAACGGATCCGCGACGAAGTGCGCGAAGGCAAACGGATGCGCAGCGCGGTCGAACGGGCCTGGCCGCGCGCCCGGCGGACGATCATCTCCGCCGACGCGGTCTCGCTACTCGCGGCGGTCGTGCTCTACCTCGTGTCGATCGGTGACGTGCGCGGTTTCGCGTTCACTCTCGGCATGTCGACGCTGTCCGACCTGTTCATCGTCTTCTGCTTCACCAAGCCGTTGCTGGCGGTGATGGCGCGGCGCCGGGCGTTCGACCTGGGCGCAGGGTGGACCGGCATCGGCCGGGCCCGCTCCGGTGCCATCCTCGAGGCGAGGGAGGCCTGAGATGGCGCGCAAGCCCGGACACGAATCCTTCGCCACTCGTCTCTATCGCGGCGAGCTGTCCTACAACTTCGTCGGCCGCCGCCGGCTCTGGTACGCGGTTTCCGGCGCGGTCATGTTTCTGTCCGTCGTGTCGATCCTCGTCCGCGGCCTGCACCCGTCGATCGACTTCAAGGGCGGCGTCGTCTTCCAGTTCCCGAAGGCGGGGCACTCGATCGCGGATGCGCGCGCCGCGGTGACCGCTGCGGGTGTCACGCCCGAGGTCGTCACCATCACCGGCAGCGGGTCCGATTCGCGGTTCCGGATCGAGACGAAGGCGCTGTCGCAGGCGATCGGCAACAACGTCGTCGCCGAGGTGACGAAGTCGATCGCCGACCGGTTCGGGCTGCAGGAGTCCGACGTCAACAGCCAGTCGGTCGGATCGACCTGGGGATCGCAGATCACCAAGAAGGCGATCTACGGCCTGGTGTTCTTCCTGATCGCGGTCATCATCTACCTGTCGTTCCGGTTCGAGTGGAAGATGGCGTTCGCGGCGATCATCGCGCTGCTGCACGACCTGCTCATCACGGCCGGGATCTATTCACTCGTCGGATTCGAGGTCAGTCCCTCGACAGTCATCGCGTTGCTGACGATCCTCGGTTACTCGCTCTACGACACCGTCGTCGTGTTCGACAAGGTGCGGGAGAACACCGCGGGTCTGGCCGGCAGTAGCCGGATGACGTTCACCGACGCGGCGAATCTCGCGGTCAACCAAACGCTGGTCCGGTCGATCAACACGTCGATCATCGCGCTGCTACCAGTGGCGGGCCTGCTGATCATCGGCGCCGGTTTGCTCGGTGCGGGTTCGCTGAAGGACCTCGCGCTCGCACTGCTGATCGGCCTTGCCTCCGGTGCGTACTCCTCGATCTTCATCGCCACCCCGATCGTCGCCGACCTCAAGGAGCGGGAGCCGACGTACCAGGCGCTCGCCCGGCGGGTCGAAGCGCGCCGGGCCCGCCCGGCCGCCGCAGCGGTCGCGACCGCGGGGCCGGCGGCGGGTGCCCAGCCCGAGCGGATGACCGCCGCGACCGCGACCGCGGTGCTCGACGACGAGCCTGGGTCGATGTCGGAGCTGGAGTCCGAGCCGGAGCCGGAGATCGAGTCGGTCGAGCGGCCGCGCCAGGCGGCCCCGGGCCCGCGGCCGGGGACCCGGCCCGGCGGCGCGCAGCAACGGCGTAACCGCGGCGGTCGCCCGGGTGGGCGCGGAGGGCGGCCGAAGAAGCGGCGGTGAGCCTCGACCTGGCGGCGCTGCTCCGGGATCGCATCCGGGACGCGCCGGACTATCCCCGGGCCGGGATCGTCTTCAAGGACATCAACCCGCTGCTCGCCGACCACGTCGCGTTCGCCGGCGCGGTGGACGCGATCGTCGCGCATCACGGCCGGGGCACGATCGACAAGGTCGCTGGCATCGAGGCGCGCGGATTCCTGCTCGCCGCGCCGGTCGCGTACCACTTCGGCGCCGGCGTCGTACCGGTCCGCAAGAAGGGCAAGCTGCCCGGACCGACCCTCGATGCGGAGTACGCGCTGGAGTACGGCGAGGCCGTGCTTGAGGTCCAGGCCGACGCGTTCGCGCCGGGCGAGCGGGTGCTGGTCGTCGACGACGTGCTCGCGACCGGCGGTACGGCGCGGGCGGCCGCGAGCCTGATCGCGCGGGCCGGCGGCGAGGTGGTCGGCGTCAGTGTCTTGTTGGAACTGCTCTTCCTCGACGGTCGCGCTCGGCTGGCCGATCTCGACGTACACGCGCTAGTCCAGGTCTGACTCACGCCGCGCGGCTAAACTCGGGAGCACGCGAGTTCAGGAGCGCACGTGACGGAGGACGCCGGACCGGTAGCGGTCGAAGAGCCCCGTCCTGCCGTGCCCGCTCCGCCCGAGGACGCTGAGTCTGCGCTGCCTGCTGCCGCCGCCGCCGAAGAGCCAACGGAGAGCGCCGGCCCCAACCGGGTGCGTTCCCGGCTCGGCCGGCTCGGCGGTTCGAAGTCCTCGCCGCTGCCCGAGCTCGAGCCGCTGTTCAAGACGCTGCGCGCGATCCATCCCAAGGCCGACACCCGGATCGTGCAGCGCGCGTACGAAGTCGCCGAGCGCTGCCACCGCGGCCAGTTCCGCCGTAGCGGCGATCCGTACATCACGCACCCGCTCGCGGTCGCGGTGATCGTCGCGCAACTCGGGATGGAAGAAGCGACGATCTGCGCGGCGTTGCTGCACGACACCGTCGAGGACACGACGATGTCGGTCGCGGACATTCGCCGCGAATTCGGTGACGAAGTCGCGATGCTCGTCGACGGCGTCACGAAGCTCGACAAGGTGAAGTACGGCGAGTCCGCCGAGGCCGAGACGATCCGCAAGATGGTCGTGGCGATGGCCCGCGATGCCAAGGTGCTGATCCTCAAGCTCGCCGACCGGCTGCACAACGTCCGGACGCTCAAGCACATGCCGGTGGAGAAGCAGCAGCGCACCGCGAAGCAGACGTTGGAGATCTACGCGCCGCTCGCGCACCGGCTCGGCATGAACACGATCAAGTGGGAGCTGGAGGACTGCTCGTTCGCGGCGCTGTACCCGAAGCGTTACGACGAGATCGTGCGGCTGGTCGCCGAACGCGCGCCGGCCCGCGACACGTTCCTCGCGCGGGTGACCGACCAGGTGCAGAACGAGCTGCGCGCGGCGAAGATCAAGGCTGCGGTCACCGGCCGGCCCAAGCACTACTACTCGATCTACCAGAAGATGATCGTGCGCGGCCGCGACTTCGCCGACATCTACGACCTGATGGGCCTGCGGGTTTTGGTCGAGACCGAGCGCGACTGCTACGCCGCTCTTGGTGTCATTCACACGATGTGGTCACCGGTACCGGGCCGGTTCAAGGACTACATCGCGATGCCCAAGTTCAACATGTACCAGTCGTTGCACACGACGGTGATCGGGCCGGACGGCAAGACCGTCGAGGTGCAGATCCGAACGCATCAGATGCACAAGCGATCCGAGTACGGCATCGCCGCGCACTGGAAGTACAAGGAGCAGTACGGCGGGCAGCAGGACATGACCTGGCTGCGCCAGCTCGTCGACTGGCAGCGCGAGACCCAAGACCCGGGGGAGTTCCTCGACTCGCTGCGCTTTGACCTGCACGCACAAGAAGTGTTCGTGTTCACGCCGAAGGGCGACGTGACCGCGCTGCCTGCGGGATCGACGCCGGTCGACTTCGCCTACTCGGTGCACACCGAGGTCGGGCACCGTTGCGTCGGCGCGCGGGTCAACGGCCGGCTGGTCCCGCTCGAGTCGACGCTGGAGAACGGTGACGTCGTAGAGATCGTGACGTCGAAGGCCGAGACGTACGGGCCGAGCCGCGACTGGATGTCGTTCGTCAAGTCCCCGCGCGCGCGCAACAAGCTGCGGCAGTGGTTCGCGCGGGAGCGGCGCGAAGACGCGATCGAAGAAGGCAAGGACGCGATCAGCCGGATGATGCGCAAGCAAGGCTTGCCATTGCAGCGGTTGATGGGTGGCGATGCGCTGGTCGCGCTGGCAAAGGATCTGCGCTACCCCGACGTCGCCGCGCTCTATGCCGCGGTCGGCGAGGGGCACCTGTCCGCGCAGACCGTCGTACAACGGTTGGTGCAGGGGCTGGGTGGCCCCGAAGGCGCGGTCGAGGACATCGCGGAGACCGCCGTACCTACCCGGGCGCAGCCGCGGCCCCGGCCGACCGGTGATCCGGGTGTCGTCGTCAAGGGTGCGCGCGATGTATGGGTCAAGCTGGCGCGTTGCTGCACGCCGGTGCCGGGCGACGAGATCGTCGGCTTCGTCACCCGCGGCAATGGTGTCTCGGTGCACCGCGGTGACTGCGTCAACGTGGAGCATCTGGCGACCGAGCCCGATCGGCTGATCGAGGTCGAGTGGGCACCGACGGCGGGCTCGGTGTTCCTGGTCGCGATCCAGGTAGAGGCGCTCGACCGGACCCGGTTGCTGTCAGACGTGACCCGGGTGCTGTCCGACGCGCACGTGAACATCCTGTCCGCGTCGGTGACGACGTCGCGCGACCGCGTCGCCTTCTCCCGATTCACCTTCGAGATGGGCGACACCAAGCACCTCGGCCACCTGCTCCGGCTGGTCCGCAACGTCGAAGGCGTGTACGACGCCTACCGCATCACCAGCGGCGTCTAGCCGCCGCAGCGTCGACGGGCTAGGAACCCTTGGCGACGGTGAAGGACAGGATGACCACGGCGCTCTTGGGGTGGCCGTCGCCGGGGCCGTTCGCGTCGTCCTCGCCGTTCTTCGCGATCGCCTGCAGTACGTCGAGCCCCGCGGTCACCGTGCCGAACGGCGTGTACTGCGGCGGCAACGGCGTGTCGGCGTAGCAGAAGAAGAACTGGCTGCCACCGGTGTGCGGCTGGCCGGTGTTAGCCATCGCCAAGGTGCCGGCCGGATACTTCGCGCCAGCCAGGTTCTCGTCCGGGATCGTGTACCCGGGCCCGCCGGTGCCCTGCCCGGTCGGGTCGCCGCACTGCAGCACGTAGATGCCCGACGTCGTCAAACGGTGGCACGGCGAGCCGTCGAAGTACTGCTTGCCGGCGAGGAACGCGAACGAGTTGACCGTGTGCGGCGCCTTCGTCGCGTCCAGGTTGGCGACGATCTTGCCGCAGTTGGTGGTGATGGTCGCGACGTACGTGCCGCTCTTCACCGTGAGCGGCGGCTCCGAACCGAAGGTCTGCGGCTTCGCGGTCGCCGTCGCCGGCGCGCACGGGCCTGACGGCGCCGAGGACGCCGAGCTCGACGGCGTCCCTCCTGCGTTGACGGAGTCTGGCTTCGACGAGCCGCTGCAGCCGGCCGCCAACAGGCCGAGGGCGGCAGCCGCGAGGGCGATACGGGATCGAGGCATCACTTCACCGACTCCACTGTGACCAGGAAGATAAGGGTCTCGTTCGGGCCGATCGGGCCGCTGGCGTTCGGGCCGTACCCGAGCGCCGGCGGGATAACCAGCTCGCGCACCCCACCGGCCCGGACGCCGATGAGGCCTTGGTTCCAGCCCGCGATGACGCTGGCGGAACCGAGCGGTGACACCGTGAACGGCTTGCCGCCGTCCTTGTACGTCGCGTCGAACACCTTGCCGTTGCTGCAGGCGATGCCGATGTAGCTGACCGCGAGGCTGGAACCCTTCTTCGCCACGGCGCCGTTGCCGACCTTGACGTCTTTGATCTGCAACGTGGCGGGCGGCTTGCCGACCACCGGCGGCACCATCGGCTGGCCCGCGGCCGGCGGGTTCGGCGAGATCGGCGCGCACTTCGTCGGGGCGGCCGTCGACGTCGGCGACGCCGACGCGGACGGGGACGGGGACGGGGACGACTTCGCGTCGACCTTCGAGTTGTCGTCGCCGCCCACGAAGTGCAGCAGCAGGAACACCAGGCCGCCGATCACGGCCAGCGTGCCGGCGACCGCGCCGAGAACCGTGTTACGGCGGCGCCGGCGGGCGCGTTGTTGCTGCTCCCGCATCCGGCGGCGCTCGTAGCGTCGGCGGGCCAGCTCACGCTCGCGCTGTCGGCTGCGGGCCACTGTTCCTCCTGGTCAAGAGCGCTGGTCAGAGCGGACCGGCCACCGGCGGCCGACGCGGTCGACGAACTCGACCGACAGTCTACGAACCAGACGCGCAGAGCGTCGTGAGCGGCGCGGCACGTCGGTAGGCTCCGGGGCACACCGTCGTAAGGGGAGGCCGTCCGTTGCTCGTCGTCGGGTTTCCCGCCGGTCCCTGGCAGACGAACTGCTGGGTCGTCGCGCCCGCGGCCGGCGAGGAATGCGTCGTCATCGATCCGGGCCACGGCGCCGAGGACCCGCTCGACCAGATCCTCAGCGAGCACCGGCTCAAGCCGGTCGCGGTACTACTCAGCCACGGCCACATCGACCACACCTGGTCGGTCGTTCCGGTCTGCGGGGCGCGCAACGTCCCGGCGCTGATCCACCCGGCCGACCGCTCGATGCTCGCCGATCCCGCGCCCTCGATCGGCCAGCCGCCGGGTACGCCGATCCTCGGCCGGCTCGACTGGGCCGAGCCTGACGACGTGCGCGAGTTGCGCGACGGCGAGGTGCTCGAACTCGCCGGCCTGTCGCTGCAGGTCCAGGCGACCCCCGGGCACACCCCCGGCTCGACGGTGTTCGGCACCGGCGGCGAGCTGTTCGCCGGCGACCTGTTGTTCGCCGGTTCGATCGGTCGCACCGACCTGCCCGGCGGCTCGTGGGAGCAGATGCAGGAGTCGTTACGACGCATCGCGCTGGGCCTGCCCGACGAGACCGTCGTCCGCCCCGGCCACGGCCCCGATACGACGATCGGCCGCGAGCGCGCGACCAACCCGTTCCTGCTGGACCTCGTCGGCGCCACCCCGCCAGCACGCGGAATGTAGATGTCGTTCACCGCGCCCAAGGGCACGTTCGACCTGCTGCCGCCGGACTCCGAGACCTACCTCGCCGTCCGTGAGGCGATGGCGCGCCCGCTGCGCCTCGCCGGTTACGGCTACGTCGAGACGCCGGTGTTCGAGGAGACCGCGCTGTTCGAACGCGGCGTCGGTGAGTCGACCGACGTCGTGACCAAGGAGATGTACTCCTTCGTCACCCGCGGCGACGACCACGTGACGTTGCGACCCGAGGGCACCGCCGGCGTCGTCCGCGCCGCCGTCCAGCACCGGTTGTACGCCGGACAGCTACCGGTGAAGCTGTGGTACTCCGGATCGTTCTTCCGCTACGAGCGACCGCAGGCCGGCCGTTACCGGCACTTCAGCCAGGTCGGCGCGGAGGCACTCGGCGTCGACGATCCGGCCCTTGACGCCGAGATCGTCGCGCTCGGTTCACAGGCCTATGCCGACCTCGGCCTGCGCGACGTCGTACTGCTGCTCAACTCCCTCGGCGACGCGACCTGCCGGCCGGTGTATCGCCAGCGTTTGCAAGACTTTCTGCGCGCTCTCGACCTCGACGAGGAGACCCGGCGCCGGGTCGAGATCAACCCGCTACGGGTCCTCGACGACAAGCGGCCGGAGGTCGCCGCGCAGGTCGCCGATGCCCCGTTGGTGGCCGATTCGCTCTGCGACGAGTGCCGGGCGCACTACGACGAGGTACGGCGGCACTTGTCTGCCGCCGGCGTGACGTGGCAGGAGGCACCGCGGCTCGTTCGCGGGCTCGACTACTACACCCGCACCACGTTCGAGTGGCAGCACGCGGGCCTTGGCGCGCAGAGTGCGGTCGGCGGCGGCGGGCGGTACGACGGACTGTCCGAGTCGATCGGCGGGCCGGCGTTCCCCGGTGTCGGCTGGGCCCTCGGCGTGGACCGCACGATGCTCGCGCTGCGCGCCGAAGAGCGTGAGTTGCCGACGCCGACGAGCTGCGCGGTCTTCGCCGTACCGCTCGGTGCCGCTGCCAAGGATCGGCTGTTGGCCGTGGTAAATGCCTTGCGGAATAAAGGAATTGCCGCCGACCTCGCGTTCGGGGATCGTGGCCTCAAAGGCGCGATGAAGGCCGCGGACAGATCCGGCGCGACGATTGCCGTCGTCGCCGGCCAGCGCGATCTCGACGCGGGTGTGGTGCAGGTAAAGGACTTACGGACCGGCGCGCAGAAGCCGGTCGCCTTCGACGACGTAGTCGAGCACATCGAGAAAGGGTTGACGTGATCCGGACCCACGGCGCGGGAACGCTGCGCCGCGACCACGAGGGCACCGACGTGGTGCTCACCGGATGGGTGGCCACGCGCCGCGACCACGGCGGCGTGACGTTCGTCGACCTGCGCGACGGCACCGGCGTCGTACAGGTCGTGCTCCGCGATCTCGACGCGGCGCGCGCGTTGCGCAGCGAGTGGTGCATCAGGATCGACGGCCGGGTCGCGGCCCGGCGGGCCGGCAACGAGAACCCGGAGCTTCCCACCGGTGACATCGAGGTCATCGCGTCGTCGGTCGAGACCTTGAGCGAGTCCGAGACACCGCCGTTCCCGATCCACGGCTCCGATGCGATCGAGTCCGGCGTCGACGAGACGACCCGGTGGCGTTACCGCTACCTCGACCTGCGGCGGGCCGGGCCGGCGCAGGCGATGCGCACCCGCGCGCGGATCGTGTCGGTGATCCGCAGGGTCATGGAGGAGCACGAGTTCCTCGACATCGAGACGCCGTACCTCACCCGCTCCACGCCGGAAGGCGCGCGCGACTTCCTGGTGCCGGTGCGGTTGCAGCCAGGGCATTGGTACGCGCTGCCGCAGTCACCGCAGCTGTTCAAGCAACTGCTGATGGTCGCCGGGCTGGAGAAGTACTACCAGATCGCGCGATGCTTCCGGGACGAGGACTCGCGCGCCGACCGGACGCCGGAGTTCACTCAGCTCGACATCGAGCTGTCGTTCCTCGACGAGGAGGACGTCTACGCGCTCGGCGAGGAGCTGATCGCGGCGCTGTGGCGCGAGATCCTCGACGTCGAGTTGCCGACCCCGTTCCCGCGACTGACGTACGCCGAATCGATGCGGCGTTACGGCACCGACAAGCCGGACCTGCGGTTCGAGCTCGAACTCGTCGACCTGACCGAACACATGGCCGGGACCGAGTTCCGGGTGTTCCAGGCGGAGCATGTCGGCGCGGTCGTCGTACCGGGCGGTGCGTCATACACCCGCAAGGAACTCGACGGCTGGCAGGAGTGGGCTCGATCGCGCGGCGCGAAGGGCATCGCGTGGCTGCTGGTGCCGGACGACGGTTCGGAGTTGCGCGGGTCCATTACGAAGCTGGAGCCGGAGCGGCTGGCCGGCCTGCCCGAGGCCGCCGGGGCGAAGCCGGGTGACGCGATCCTGTTCGCGGCCGGGCCGCGCCGTACGACGCTGGAACTTCTCGGTGCGCTGCGCAACGCCGTTGGCCGCCAACGCGGCCTGATCCGCGAGGGGGAGTGGCAGTTCCTCTGGG
>JAVEEG010000371.1 GCA_030840585.1 Frankiaceae bacterium
AGCGCCCGCCGAGCGACCGGTGGTTGCCGTCGACGCGCTGCGCGCTCGCCTGGTTGAACGCGTAGAGCGGCGCGAGGACGGCCTCGTAGTCCTCCGGCCGCGCCGGGTCCGGGATCGCGCCGGTCAGCCGCGCGACCACGCCGATCGCCAGGCGCTCGATCGTCGGGATGACGAGGTGCGCGTCGAGATAGTGCCCGTGGGTCGCGTAGACGTCGTCGCGCAGCCAGAGGCCCGGGTAGGCGACCTCGACCGCCGCCGGGCTCAGCCAGCCCGCGAGGCGCTTGGCGATCCAGGACGCGCGCTCGGGCGCCACGCGCTCGTCGAGCCCGAGCGGCTCGGGGGCGTCGCGGCGCGTGCGCCAGTCCAGCCAGCCCGCGGCGAGCGCGTGGTCGTGGTTGCCGGGGACGAGCACGACCTGGGCGCCGGGTCCGAGCGCCTCGCCGATCGCCCGCATGACCGGCTCGGCGACCGCGAGCGCCTGGCGCGTCGGCCCGTGGCGCAGCTCGAGCGTGTCGCCGAGCAGCACGAGCCGGTCGACGCCGTGCAGGCGCGCGAGCAGCGGCGCGAGCACCGCCGGCCGCGTGAGCACGTCGGCGCACGTACGCGTGCCGAGGTGCAGGTCGGAGATGAGGAGGGTTCGCAGCGGTCTCTACGCGCTCGCCGCGAGGTCCTCGCGGATGCGCTTTGGCAGCATGAAGCGCACGTCCTCGCGGACGACCTCGAACTCCGAGACGTCCTGCACGCCGCGCTCGGTGAAGAACGCGACGAGCCGGCGCACGAGCTCCTCGGGCGCGCTGGCGCCCGACGAGATGCCGACGACGGGCTTGTCCTGCAGCCACGCCTCCTCGACCTGCGTCTCGTTGTCGATGAGGTAGGAGTCGGCGCCGTAGTCGCGCGCGACCTCGACGAGGCGCTGGGAGTTCGACGAGTTCTGCGAGCCGATGACGAGCACGAGGTCGCACGCGGCCGCCATCTGCTTGACGGCCGCCTGGCGGTTCGTCGTGGCGTAGCAGATGTCGTCGGTGCGGGGCCCGGTGATCGCGGGGAAGCGCTCGCGCAGGCGGTTGATGATCGTGCGCGTCTCGTCGACGGAGAGCGTCGTCTGGGAGATGTAGGCCATCTTCTCGGTATCGGCGATCTCCAGCGCGTCGACGTCGGCCTCGGTCTCGACGAGCACGATCGACGCGGGCGCCTCGCCCATCGTGCCCTCGACCTCCTCGTGGCCGAGATGGCCGATGAGCACGATCGTGTAGCCCTCGGCCGCGAACTTCTTGGCCTCGACGTGGACCTTCGTCACGAGCGGGCAGGTCGCGTCGATCGTCGACAGCGAGCGGGCAGCGGCTTGCGCGTGCACGGCAGGGGACACGCCGTGCGCGGAGAAGACCGTCGTTGCGCCGGCGGGGATGCTCGTGTCGATCTCGTCGACGAAGATGGCGCCGCGCTCGCGCAGCTGCTCGACGACGTGCTTGTTGTGGACGATCTCCTTGCGGACATAGACCGGGGCACCGTAGAGCTCGAGCGCGCGCTCGACCGTCTGGACGGCTCGATCGACGCCGGCGCAGTAGCCGCGCGGGGCGGCGAGCAGCAACTTTTCGACGATGAATGAGATTGTTGCAGTGTAGGCAGCGCTCTGAACTGGGGGAGGCACACGTGCTACGCAGAACACACCGGGCCGGCCATTGGGTCCTGACCATGCTCGTCCTGTCGCTTGCGCTGCCCGCGCTGGCGTCCGCCGCGAGCACGAAGCCAGGCGTGACGACCGGCGCCTTCGCGAATCTCGCGGCGAACTCCGCGACGGTGCTGGGCAAGGTCGACCCCAACGGCGCCGCGACGACGTACCTGTTCCAGTACGGCCCGACGACGCTCTACGGCGCCTCGAGCGCCGTGGCCGCCGCGGGCGACGGCGGCTCGGCGCTCGCCGTGCTCGCGAACCTCACCGGCCTCGCGCCAGCGACGACGTACCACTACCGGCTCTTCGCGCACAACCGCAACGGCACCGTCAGCGGCGCCGACCGCCTCTTCAAGACGCCGGCGCAGCCGCTGGGCCTCGCGCTGGCCGCCACCGTCAACCCCGTGCCGTTCGGCAAGCCGACGACGATCGCCGGGACGCTCACCGGCACCGGCAACGCCGGCCGCCAGGTCGTCCTGCAGCAGAACCCGTTCCCGTACGCCGGCGGCTTCGTGACCGTCGGCAACCCGCAGCTCACCGGCGCCGACGGCGCCTTCGGGTTCCCGCTGCTGTCGGTCCCGCTGAACACGCAGTACCGCGTCGTGCTGCCCGAGAAGCCCGACGTCCAGAGCCCGATCGTCGGCGTCGGCGTCGCGATCCGCGTCAGCACGAACGTCAACCGCCAGCGCGTGCGCACGAACGGCAAGGTGCACTTCTTCGGCCGCGTGACGCCGGCGCGCGCGGGCGCGCAGGTCGCGGTGCAGAAGCTCCGCGGCACGCGCTGGGTCACCGTCGCCGGGACGATCACCCACGGCTCCGGCAAGGGCTTCTCGCGCTACGGCCTGAATGTGCGCATCCGCCGCGGCGGGACGTACCGCGTCTTCGTCTCGATCGTCGACGGCAACTTCGTCTCCAACTTCGGGCGGTCGGTGAAGATCCGGAGGGTGTTCTAGCCGCGACGCAGCGTGCCGACGAGGCGCACGATGGTCTCGCCGACGGCGTCCAGGCTGCGCTCGGAGACCTTGTCGAGCGTGTCGGCGAGCGTGTCGCGCGGCGGGTAGTCGAAGTCGATGACGTCGATCGCGGGCACGCCGCGCTGCGTGAACGGCGTGTGGTCGTCGAGGATCTGGCCCGAGACGTCGCCGGAGAACAGCGCGCCGGCGCCGACCCCCGCGGCGGCGGCGCGCAGGCGCCCCCAGAGGGCGGCGTTCGAGCCGCCCTCGCGGGTGAAGCGCAGGTGGTGCTTCTCGGCGATGTAGTCCAGCAGGATCATGCTCTGGATCTCCGGCGCGTGGCGCTTGGCGTAGGCCTTGGAGCCGCGCACGCCGCAGGAGAGAAAAGGCTGGCAGCAGGCGGGCTCCTCCTCGCCGTCGAAGAGGACGAAGCGCAGCGCGCGGGCGCCGTGCGGGCGCTTGGCGTGCGCGAACGCGCGCGCGAGCGTGACGACGGCCGCCGTGCCCGCCGCGCCGTCGTTGGCGCCGACGAAGCCCTTGGGCTCGGCCTCGACGTCGTAGTGCGCGCCGACGAGGATCGCCGGCCCGCGACCGGGCAGCGAGCCGACGACGTTGCGCAGCCCGGGCTGGCCCGGGATCGGCTCGAAGTGCGCGTTGGGCAGCAGGCCGCGCAGGTGCACCGCCAGGCGCCGCAGCCGGGCCGAGCCCGCCGGGCGCCAGCCGTACCTGCGCACCTGCTCGCGCAGGAGGGCGAACGCGCGCGGGCCGTCGAAGCGGTTGACGGTCGGGCGCGGCGCGAGGTCTGAGGACGCGGCGATCGGCAGCCCCACGGCCGACCCCCGCACGGCGCGGGCGGGGGTCGTCGCGCTGTGGCCGGCGCCCGTCAGCGCGCTGGGCAGCGGGAAGCCGATCGCCGCCCAGACGAGCACCGCGCTCATGAGCACCAGCTGGGCGCCGAGCATGATCGCCAGCGGCCGGAACCCGTGGTCAGTCATTGCTCGTGACGGCCTCGAGCAGCTCCGCGAAGCGTTCGCGCGCCGCGGCCCGGCGCGTGGGCACGTGCTCGCGCGGGACGCCGTCCGGCGGCGGCTCGTAGCCGCGCAGGATCTGGCGCGCGACGGAGTCGCGATGGACCTCGTCGGGGCCGTCGTAGAGGCGCGCGCCCCGGGCGTAGCGGTACATCGCCTCCAGCGGCAGGTCGGACGAGTAGCCGAGGCTGCCGTGGATCTGCAGCGAGCGGTCGATCACGTCGTGCAGGACCTGCGCGCCGTAGAACTTGATGAGCGAGACGTCGGTGCGCGCCGCG
>JAVEEG010000255.1 GCA_030840585.1 Frankiaceae bacterium
AGGCCGAGCAGCGCGCCGACGACGACCATCGTCACCAGCAACAGCGATCGCGGCACTACTCCACGATCTTCGCGATCGGCAGTTCGAGAATGTCGCGCGCACCGGCCGCCTTCAACGCGGGGATCAAGGTGTTGACCCCGCGCTTCGAAACGACCGACTCCACCGCGCGCATCTCCCCCGCGGCGAGCTGGGTCACCGTGGGCGACGCCATCGCCGGCAACACACCCAGCACCGCGTCGAGGTGATCCGCGGAGACGTTCAGCTTCAACAAGACCTGACCGCGGGCCCGGATCGCGCCCTGCAACAGCAGCGCGATGTCGGCCATCGCCAGCCGCTTGTCCGCGTCGGCGTACGCGGTCGGGTTGGCGATCAGCTCGGTGCGCGACGTGAGCAACGTGTCGAGAATGCGCAACCCGTGTGCGCGCAACGACGATCCGGTTTCGGTGACGTCGACGATCGCGTCGACGATGTCCGGCACCTTCGCCTCGGTCGCGCCGTACGACGGGACGATGACCGCCTTGACCCCGGCGTTGTCGAAGTAGCGGCGGGTCAACTCGGGATATTCGGTCGACACCCGCACGCCGTCAGGCAGGTCAGCGCCGGTCTGCGCCGGATGTTCCTTCGGTACGGCGAGGATCACGCGGACCGGGTTCGCGGTCGCCTTCGAATACTCGAGTTCGCACACCGACGCGACGTCGCTGTCGGTCTCGGCGATCCAGTCGCGGCCGGTGATGCCGAGGTCGAACAGTCCTTGCTCGACGTAGCGCGGGATCTCCTGTGGCCGCAGGAACATCACGCTGTCGATCCGCGGGTCGTCCACCGCCGCGCGGTAGTCGCGTTCGGATCCGCGCCGGACCGCGAGGTCGGCGGCGTCGAACAGTTCGAGGGTCGCCTTCTCCAGCGAACCCTTGGGAAGTACGAGCGAAAGCACGGCGATTGCCTTTCAGCGAGCGAGGATCGGCGAGGGCAACACGGCGGCGGCGCGGTCAGCGACCGGCCGCCTCCTCATGGCCTTCACCGCGGCGTACCCGGCGCAGCAGCAGCGCGGTCTCGACCGCCGCCATCGCTGCCTCCCGTCCCTTGTCCTCACTCGATCCGTCCAGCCCGCAACGGTCGAGCGCCTGCGCTTCGGTGTCACAGGTGAGTACGCCGAACCCTACCGGGATGCCGGCGTCGAGAGCGACACGGGTGAGCCCGTCGGTGACCGCGCGGCAGACGTAGTCGAAGTGTGGCGTGCCGCCGCGGATCACAACTCCGAGCGCGACCACGGCGTCGTATCGCTGCTGCGCCAACGCCTTCGCGGCGACCGGCAATTCGAACGCGCCGGGCACCCGCAGCAACGCGGAGTCCTCGACCCGGCATTCGGTCAGCGCGCGCGATGCACCGTCGACCAAGCCGTCGGTGATCCGTTGGTGCCAGCGGGTCGCGAGCACGGCCACCCGAAGCCCGTGCCCGTCCGGCGCCGACGTCGTCGGCGGCGCGCCGTAGCCGCCCATCAGGCCACGGTCCCGGCCGGTGTTCCGGACTCGACCGGCTCGGCGAACGGCGAAAGTTCGCGAGCCAACCGCAACGCGCTGCGCACCGCCGCCGGCTCGAGTCGCGCCGCGCGCTCGCTCACGTGCGCCGGCAACAGGTCGGCACTGGCCTCGGTCGCTTCCTCGTCGAGTGGCGGCAGGCCGGGCAGGTCGTGGCCCATCCGGTCGCGCTTGGTGACGAGGTAACGCAGGTTGTCCGCGGTGACCCGGGCAGGTAACGGCACCCGGCCCGAGATCGACAAGCCGTAACCCTCCAGCCCCGCGCGCTTGGCCGGGTTGTTGGTGAGCAACCGCATCGACCGCACCCCGAGGTCGACGAGGATCTGCGCTCCGGTGCCGTAGTCGCGCGCGTCGGCGGGCAGGCCGAGTTCGAGGTTGGCTTCGACGGTGTCCCGGCCCTGGTCCTGCAGTTCGTACGCCTGCAGCTTCTGCGCGAGCCCGATGCCCCGACCCTCGTGACCGCGGATATAGACCGCGACCCCGCGACCTTCGGCGGCGATCGCGTGCAACGCGGCGTCCAGTTGCGGACCGCAGTCGCATCTACGTGAACCGAACACGTCACCGGTCAGGCATTCCGAGTGCACCCGGACGAGCACGTCGGCGCCGTCGCCGATGTCGCCCTTGACCAGCGCGACGTGTTCGCTGCCGTCGAGGACGTCGCGGTAACCGACCGCGCGGAAATCGCCGTGCGGCGTGGGAACTCGGGCCGACGCGACTCGTTCGATGTGCCGCTCGGTGCGCCGCCGGTACGCGATCAGGTCGGCAATGCTGATCAGTGCGAGCCCGTGCTCGCCGGTGAACGCGTCGAGTTCGTCGAGCCGGGCCATGTCCTCGACGTCCTTCTCGCTGACGATCTCGCAGAGCACGCCGGCCGGCCGCAACCCGGCGAGCACGCACAGGTCGACCGCGGCTTCGGTGTGCCCGGCGCGACGCAGCACGCCGCCTTGCCTGGCCCGCAATGGCACGACGTGGCCGGGCCGGGTGAAGTCCTCCGCGGTCGCGGCCGGATCGGCGAGCGCGCGCATCGTCGTCGCCCGGTCGTGCGCCGAGATCCCCGTGGACACACCGTCGCGGGCGTCCACCGACACCGTGTACGCCGTACCGCGCTTGTCTTGATTGGTATGGAACATCGGCGGCAGGTCGAGCCGATCGCAGTCGGCCTCGGTCAGTGGCACGCAGATGTAACCGGACGTGTAGCGGACCATGAACGCGACCAGTTCCGGCGTCGCCTTCTCCGCCGCGAAGATGAGGTCGCCCTCGTTCTCGCGGTCCGCGTCGTCGACGACGACAACCGGCTTGCCGGCCGCGATGTCGGCGATCGCCCGCTCGATCGGATCGAAAGCAGTCATACCTTTTCACCCAGCAATCGCTCGACGTACTTCGCGAGTACGTCGACTTCGACGTTGACCGCGCTGCTGATCTCTGCCGTCCCCCAGGTCGTCCGGCGCAACGTCTCGGGGATCAGGCTGACGGTGACTTCGTCGCCGTCGATCGCGACGACGGTGAGGCTCACGCCGTGCAGGCAGATCGAGCCTTTCTCTACGACGTACTTCGCCAGCCCGTCCGGGAGGGTCACCGTGACGACGTCCCACTGCGGGGTCGGATCGCGACGGATCAACGTGCCGACACCGTCGACATGACCTTGCACGAGATGGCCACCGAGCCGGGTGTTCGGCGTCACCGCAAGTTCGAGGTTGACCTGATCGCCGGCGCCGAGCGAACCAATCGCCGTACGGCGCAGCGTCTCGCCCATCACGTCCATCGTCACGGCATCGCCGTCCCGGGTCGCGACGGTGAGGCAGACACCGTCGACCGCGACCGAGTCGCCGAGTTCGCATTCGGCGAGCAGGCCAGCGGCGATCGTCAGGCGCGCGGCACCGTCGGCCGGCGTCACCGCGACGACCCGACCGAGTTCCGCAACGATGCCGGTGAACATCTCAGTGACCGCCCCGGACTTCGCTCGTGATCCGTACGTCGGCGCCGATCTGGGTCACGTCGCAGATGTCCAACCGGACTGCCGCGCCGATCGTCGGGATGCCGGCGTCGGCAAGGACCGGCGGGCCGGCGCCGAGCAACGCGGGCGCGTGGTAGCCGACGATCCGGTCGACGAGGCGTTCGCGGACGAACGAGCTCGCCAGCCGCGCGCCCCCCTCGACCAGCAACAGCCTCGCCGATCGATCAAACAACATCGCGAGCAACATGCGGAGGTCGACCCGCCCGTCGGGGCCGGGCAGTTCGACGATCTCGGCGCCGGCTCCGGCCAGCACCTTGACCCGGCGCTCGTCGGCCATCTCACCGACCGCGATCAGTGTGGGCGCGGAGTCGTCGAGGATGTGCGACGACAGCGGCGTGCGCGCCTTGCCGTCGACGACGACCCGCAACGGCTGGCGGCCCGGCGGCGAATCGGGGGCCGGCCAGTCGCGCACCGTCAGCGACGTGTCGTCGGCGAGGACGGTGCCGATGCCGACGATGACCGCGTCGCTCTCGGCCCGAAGCCGGTGCACGTCGCGGCGCGACTCGGGGCCGGTGATCCACCGGCTGGTGCCGTCGGCCGCGGCGGTCCGGCCGTCGAGCGTTGCGGCGTACTTCCAGGTCACGTGCGGCCGGCGGCGTCGGGTGGCGAGCAGCCACGGTTGGAGGTCGACGAGCACCTCGTCGGCAAGGACCTCCGCCTCGACGTCGATGCCAGCGGCCCGCAGCTCCTCCGCACCGCCGCCCGCCTCCTCGTGCGGATCGCCGACCGCGTAGACGACGCGGACGATGCCGGCCCGCACGAGCGCATCAGTGCACGCGCCGGTCCGGCCTTGATGCCGGCAGGGTTCGAGCGTGCTGACCAGAACGCCGCCGCGGGCGCGATCACCGGCAGCGGTCAATGCCTCGATCTCGGCATGGTTGCCGCCGGCGCGCTGGGTGCGGCCCTCGCCGGCGACGGCACCGGCGGCGTCGAGCACGACCGCGCCGACCGCGGGGTTCGGATTGCTGCAGCCGAGCGCGGCATGCGCGAGCACGATGGCGCGCTGCATCGCCGCTTGCTCGCCGGTGGTGGCCATCGCCCGCCCGCTCCCGTCGTACTCGATCCGTCGCCAAAGGGCGGACCGGGAACGCGGGAGCAACGAGGCGGCGGGCGCGCGTGTGGACGCGCGACCGCTCGCGCGCGTCCTCCCATCCGGACTCTCACCGTCGGTACCGGAATTTCACCGGCTCCACCGGCCGCTGGATTGCGGTCGGGTCGCGGACTGTCACCGCCGGTTCGGACTTGCACCGATCCCGGAGCGCGTTAGGCGTTCATGGCGATTGTCTCACATCGCGATGCGTCAACGGTCGGCCGACGCGGTCGACGCGGCCTCCGCCGCAGCCGCCGCGGCGACGCTCGCATCGGTACGGCGGTCGATCGCGATCGCCGATCCGATCGTGCCTTTGGCGACGCCTTTCATCTCGGTGGCGACCGCGACGATCTCGCGGTGGTCACGGAAAGTACGGCGGCCGGTCATTGCGACACCGATCGACACCGAGACCAGCGGGAACCGGCGTTCGTTTCCCTGCCGGTCGACGATCGAGATGAAGCCGTTCGCGACATCGACCGGGTCGTGCGACCCGCGCACTCCGGTGTCGAACAGCTCGAGGGTGCGACTGGCGAACTGCTCCACCTCGTCCGGGCTGCAGATCACCACGAAGTCGTCGCCGCCGACGTGGCCGATGAAGGGCACCCCGCCCTGCACCTCCGCGCCGGCTTGCTTCAGCGCGGCGGCGAGCAACGTGATGACGTCGTCGCCGCGCAGCCAGCCGTAGCGGTCGTTGAACGCCTTGAAGTTGTCGAGGTCGACGTGACACACCGCGAACGGCTGATCGCTCGCCGCGCGAGCCGCGATCTCTTCGTTGATCCGGTGGTTGCCGGGGAGCCCGGTCAACGGTGACACCGCGCGCATCTCGGCGTTACGGCGCAACGTCGAGCGCACTCGCGCGACAAGTTCGAGGGTGTCGAACGGTTTGATGATGTAGTCGTCGGCGCCCGCGGTGAGACCGACGACCTTGTCCGCGGACAGGCTCTTCGCGGTCAGCATGATGATCGGCAGGCTCGCCGTCAGCGGATCGGATCGCAACCGCCGGCACAACTCGACGCCGTCGATGCGCGGCATCATCACGTCGAGCAACGCGAGGTCGGGCAGGTCCTCGCTGATGATGCTCAACGCCTCTTCGCCATCGTGCGCGAGTACGACGTCGAAGCCTTCCAGTTGCAGGTTGATCTCGATGAACCGCGCGATGTCGTGGTCGTCGTCGACGACGAGAACAGTGCTCATGCGGTCGACCACCACGCATCGGCAGTCGCCTTCTCGGCCACGGTTCGCAACCGCTGTACGGCGTCGCCCGGGTCGCTCGCGGCGTACACCGCGTTGCCGGCGACGAAGACGTCGGCGCCGGCTTCGGCGCAACGTTCGATCGTGTCTTCGTCGACGCCGCCGTCGACCTGCAACCAGACGTTGTGCTCACCGTCGCGGAGCAGCGTGCGGGCCCGGCGGATCTTCGGCAGTACGACGTCGAGGAATCGCTGCCCGCCGAACCCCGGCTCGACCGTCATCAGCAACACCATGTCGAGCTCACCGAGCAGGTCGGCGTACGGCTCGATCGGCGTGGCCGGCTTCAGCGCCATGCCTGCGCGGGCACCGGCGGCGCGCAGCGTCCGGGCCAGCCGGATCGGCGCGTGCGCGGCCTCGACATGGAACGTCACGCTGCCGGCACCGGCCTCGGCGTACCCCGGGGCCCACCGGTCCGGGTCCTCGATCATGAGATGGCAGTCGACCGGAAGCCGGGTCGCGGCGAGCAAGGACTCGACCACCGGCCGGCCGATCGTGAGGTTGGGCACGAAGTGGTTGTCCATGACATCGACGTGCAGCCAGTCAGCGGCCTCGGCGACCGCGTCGGCCGCATCGGCGAGACGGGCGAAATCGGCGGACAGAATGCTGGGAGAGATCTGCACCGCCACGCGCGTCTCCCTTCGGTCCGCCCCGCCCTGCCGCCGACAGGCCGAAGTCTAGGCACGGTCCCGGCGCAATAACGCCAAAAACATCGCATCCGTGCCGTGGCGGTGCGGCCACAACTGCACGTACGCCGCAGACCCCGTTTCCGTAACCTCCGGCAGCAGCGGTCCCGGATCGAGCAGCGTGAACTCGCCGGGCCTGCGGCTCAGCACCGCGGAGACGACCTCCGTCGTCTCCGCCGGCACCGGCGAGCAGGTGACGTACGCGACCACGCCACCCGGCCGGGTCGCGTCGAGGGCGGAGGCCAGCAGGGCCTCTTGCAGCGGCCGTAGCCGCTCGACGTCCGCCGGCTGGCGCCGCCAGCGCACCTCTGGCCGGCGGCGCAGCGCACCGAGCCCGGTGCACGGCACGTCGACCAGCACCCGGTCGAACGCGCCTTTCGGCCATGCCGGACGGGTGCCGTCGGTGATCACGACCCGGCCCGCCCCACCGAGCGCGTCGGCGACCAGCCGGGCCCGGTGCGGGTGCAGCTCGGCCGCCAGCAACTCACCACCCGCCGGCACCAGCCCCGCCAGCAACGCCGCCTTGCCGCCCGGCCCGGCGCACAGATCGAGCCATCGCTCCCCCGGCTGCCCCACGGCGGCCCGGGCGAGTGCGAGCGCGACCAGCTGGCTGCCCTCGTCCTGCACCGCGGCCGCGCCGCTGCGCACCGACGGCAGCGCGCCGGGGTCTCCGCCGGCGGCGAGCCGGACTGCGTACGGCGACCATGGCCCCGGTTCGGCGCCGTCACCCGCCTCGGCCAGCAGCTCGTCACGCGTTATCCGGCCGGGCCGGGCGACCAGATGCGTGACCGGCCGGTCCTCGGCCAGTGCCGCGGCCAACTCGTCGTCACTGCCCAGCGCAGCCGCGAACGCGTCGGCGACCCAGCGCGGGTACCCGTGCCGGAAGGCCAGCGCGCCGCGCGGGTCGGCCGGGGCGAGCCGCCGTACCCAGCTGTCCCAGTCGCCCTGGGTGACCTTGCGCAGCACCGCGTTGACGAAGCCGACCGGCTTGGGTCCGGCGACCGCGCGGGCGAGCTCGACCGTCGCGTGCACGGCCGCGTGCGCGGGGGTTCGCAGGTGCAACACCTGGTAGGAACCGAGCCGCAGCACCGCGCGGACCGGCGGGTCGAGGTCGCCGACCGGCCGCCGGGCCGCCGCCTCGATGACCGCGTCGAGCACGCCCTGCCAGCGCAAGGTGCCGTAGGTGAGTTCGGCGGCGAACGCGGCGTCCCGCCGGTCGATGCGGCGTTCGCGCTGCAGCCTGGGCAGCAACAGGTTCGCGTACGCGCCGTCCCGCTCGACCGCGAGAACGACGTCGTACGCCGTCCGCCGCGCGATGTCTTTCAACTAGATCAGCCGGTCGGTCGTGGTGAGCCGCAGGCCGCGGGCCCACGCGATCGCGTCCATCGCGGCCCGGCCCTCTGGTTGCACGGTGCCGAGCGCGACCGATCCGCCGCCGGTGCCGGCGACGACGCGGCCGTCCTCGACCGCGATCTCACCCGGCGCGCGGTGCGCGTCGAGCGGGACGACCGGGCCGAGCTTCACCCGCCGATCGCGCAATGTCGTCCACGCACCGGGTGCCGGGGTGCAGGCGCGCACCAGCCGATCGACCCGCAACGCCGGATGGGACCAGTCGATCCGGGCGTCGTCCACGGTGAGCTTGGGCGCCAGGCTGACGCCCTCGGCGGGCTGCGGCACCGGCCGGATCTCGCCGGTCGCGATCCCGTCGAGAGTCGCGACCAGCAGGCCGGCCCCCGACGAGGCGAGCCGGGCCATCAACTCCCCCGAGGTCTCTCGCACACCCACCTCGGTGGTGACGACGCCGTAGACCGGACCGGTGTCCAACCCGGCTTCGAGCTCGAACGTCGACGCGCCGGTGACCTCGTCTCCGTTGAGGATCGCGTGCTGCACCGGCGCCGCACCGCGCCACGCCGGCAGCACCGAGAAGTGCAGGTTCACCCAGCCATGCGCGGGGACGTCGAGCGCGGCCGGCGGGACGAGAGCGCCGTACGCGACGACCGGGCAGCAGTCCGGCGCGATGTCGTGGAGCCAGTCGAGGAACTCCGGCTCGGAGGGACGCCGTGGCGTGACGACAGGGATTCCGCGCGCGTCGGCCCACTCGCCGACCGGGCTGCGCCGTACCCCTCGACCGCGTCCGGCCGGCGCGTCCGGCCGGGTGACGACGGCGACCAGTTCGTGGTCCGAGGCCGCGATCGCGTCGAGTGACGGGAGGGCGGCGGCCGGCGTACCCGCGAAGACCAGCCGCACCGGCTAGACGGCGAGGCCGCGGGTGGCGTGCGGCGAGACCTTGACCGCCGGCGCGCCCAGCCCGGACCACTCCGCCTCGCGGATCGCCTTCATCGCGAGCTTGCGCTGGTCGGCATCCATCCGATCGATGAACAGCACGCCGTCGAGGTGGTCGACCTCGTGCTGGATGCAGCGGGCCAGCAACGCACTGCCTTCGATCGTGACCGGATCGCCGTGCATGTTGAACCCGGTGGCGACGACGCGCTGCCGGCGCTTGGTCGGAAACGTCAAGCCGGGGAACGACAAACAGCCCTCGTCGCCGTCCTGGATGTCGTCGCTCATCACGCCGATCACCGGATTGACCAGGTGCCCGATCACGTCGTCGACGTCGTAGGTGA
>JAVEEG010000276.1 GCA_030840585.1 Frankiaceae bacterium
GTGTTCTCCCGGACGATCACGACGTCGACGTTGTCGAACCGCGACCGCACCCCGGCGTAGGACTTGCACGGCCGCAGGCAGGCGTAGAGGTCGAGCTCGTAACGCAGCGCGACGTTGACCGAACGGAAGCCGGTGCCGATCGGCGTCGTGATCGGTCCCTTGATGGCGACCCCGTTGCGCCGGACCGAGTCGATCGTCTCCTGCGGCAATGGCGTACCGGCGGTCTCCATGATGTCGATACCGGCTTCCTGCACGTCCCAGTCGAAGGACGAGCCGACGGTCGCGGCCGCGGCCTCCAGCACTCGCCGGGTCGCCTCGGCGAGCTCCGGGCCGGTGCCGTCACCGGGAATCAGGGTCACGCGATGCGTGGTCATGAGAAGTCTCCTGGGCGTATTGGTCCGCCGCGAGGCTATCCGAGTTGGGGGAAGGGCGTGATCGCCGCGAGCACCGCTACGGCGACCGCCGCCGCGAGCAGTACGGCGACGTCGACGTGCCGGCTGCGCACGACGAGGTTGCCCGCATCGCGCTGCCGCAGCCCAAGGCGGAGCAATGCCGCGACGGCGAGGCTGATCGCGCACACGTAGAGCCCGGGGCGGACCTGCCGGTCCACCATCAACGCGACCCCGGCCGCGACGCCGCCGAGGATGAGCAGCAGCGGGTCCGGCGACCGCCGTACCGGGCGGGGTTGGACGGGACTGGGATCGGCCGGCGGCTCGGTCACGGGTTGGTCCCGGGCCGTTGCGGCGGCGGCTCCTGCCCGGACAGTACGGCGACCGCAAGGTCGGCCTGGGCGGCCCGGACCAGCACGTGATCGGTGGTGAAGCCGGCCATCGTCGTGAACGGGATCTGCGCGCCGGCCAGCCGCGCGGCCACGTCGGCGAGGAACCCGACCAGCTCCCACGGCAACGGGCCGGGGAACGTGACCCGGCGCCAGGCCCGGTCGACCTGCAGCGCCGCGCCGGCCCACGCTTCGTCGTCCAGCAACCACTCGGGTCCGACGACCGTGACCTCGAGGTCGCTCGCGACGATCCCGACGAACGCATCGGTGGGCAGCGCCGGCGGCTGCCAGCCGGCCGGGTAACGCACGACGGCCAGATGTGCCGGGTCGAGCGTGGGGTTGAGATCCGCAAGCGCCATGAGGCCGGCTACCCGCGCTGGGCGAGCGGGACGACGCGGCGGTCCCGCTCGCCGATGTAGTCGCTGTCCGGGCGGATCAGGCGGTTGTCGGCGTGCTGCTCCATGACGTGCGCGGTCCAGCCGGCCATCCGCGAGACCGCGAACACCGGCGTGAACAGATCGGTCGGGATGCCGAGCGATCGGTACACACTCGCGGCGAAGAAGTCGACGTTGGGATACAAGCGCTTCTCGGCCATGACGGCCTGCTCCATCGCGATCGACATCTCGTACCACTTCGTCTCGCCGGCGAGCTGACCCATCGACTCCGACAGCCGGCGCAGGTGGGTCGCGCGCGGGTCCTCGGTGCGGTAGACGCGATGGCCGAAGCCCATGATCTTCGCGCCGGATCCGAGGATGTCGCTCACCGCGCCCGGTACCGCCTCGACGCCACCGTCGATCGACTCCAGGGTTCGCATCACCGCTTCGTTCGCGCCGCCGTGCAACGGCCCCTTCAACGTCGCCACCGCGGCGACGACGGCGGAGTGCATGTCCGAGAGCGTCGCGGCGCACACCCTCGCCGCAAAGGTCGAGGCGTTCATCGTGTGGTCGGCGTGCAGCACGAGGCATTCGTCGAACGCCGCAACTGCTTCGGGTTCCGGCGTACGGCCGGTGATCTGCAGCAGGAAGTTGCCCGCGACGCCGAGCGACGGATCCGGATCCGGGACGCCGCCGCCGGTCCGGGCAGCTTGGTACGACGCGACCAGGGTCGGCATCACGCCGACCAGCCGGACGGCCTTGCGCGCGTTGGCCGCCGCGCCGTTGTCGTCCTTGTCCGGGTCGTCGTGGCCGACCAGCGAGAGCAGGCTGCGCAGCGCCTCCATCGGCGCGGCCTGCGCCGCGATGTCCGGCAATGCCTTGGCGGCGAGCGGCGGCAGGGCCCGAGCGCTGGCCAGCTGCTCGACCAGCCCGTCGAGCTCGGCCTGCGTCGGCAACGTGCCGCGCTGGAGCAGGTGGACGGTCTCCTCGAACGACACCTGACCGCCGAGGTCGTGGATGTCGTATCCGCGGTAGGAGAGCCGGCCGGCGGCTCCGTCGATGTCGGAGATGGCGGTCGAAGCGGCGACCACGTCGGCCAATCCGCGCGACGGAGCAGTCACCGGCGCAGTGTAACGACGGTCCGCCATGCGCCCCCGGACGTGTCGAGCCACCCGTAGGGGGTAGGTCCTCCTAGCGAAACCTCGACCAGGCAGCGAAGGGGAGACACGCCGTGGAAACGCCGTACGTACGGGTCGAAGAGACCGGCACGGTGTTCGAGCTGGACAAGGACGTGACGACCATCGGTCGAGGCGAGGGCGTCGATATCGCCTTGCCTGACCCGAGCGTGTCCCGGCTGCACGCGGAGCTCGTCCGCCGCGGCCCGCACGTCTACGTCGCCGACCTCGGACTGAGCGCGAACGGCACCCGGGTGAACGGCCGCCCGATCGGCCGCAAGGTGCTGGCCGACGGCGATGTGCTGTCCTTCGGTGCCGCCCGCGCGCGGGTCGGCGGGCTGGCCGAATCCGAGACCGCCGCGACCGACACGCTGGAGATGCGCCGCGTCTCGGCCCCCGATCTCACCCGCCGCGAGGCCGAGGTGCTGCAGGCCCTCTGCCGGCCGGCGCTCAACCACGAGGCGTTCGTGGCGCCGGCGACCGCGAAGGAGATCGCCGACGAACTGGTCGTCACCGAGGCCGCTGTCAAGCAGCACCTGCTCCGGCTCTACTCGAAGTTCCGGATTCCGGAGGGCGGCAACCGCCGTGGCCGGCTGGCCAACGAGGTCGTCGCGCTCGGCGTGGTCCGCCCGGTGCCGGGCGACCGCGACTCGGCCAGTAACGGCGTCCGCCGGGCCGGCTGAGCCGTGGGCCGGTCCCGCCTGTCGACTGGCGTCGCTACTGCACCGTGAAGGTGCAGCTCTGCTGATACGCCGTCACGGGCGGCGGCCCCGG
>JAVEEG010000277.1 GCA_030840585.1 Frankiaceae bacterium
AGTGCCTCGTCGAGATTGAGCCCGTGCTCCTCGGTGAGTTCGCGAATCCGTTCCAGGCCGAGGAATCCGGCATGTCCTTCGTTGGTGTGGAACACCTCCGGCTCGGCATGGCCGGTGAGGACGCAGAACTCGCGGATCGCCCGCACCCCGCCGACGCCGAGCAGCATCTCCTGCTGCAGCCGGTGATCCGTGCCGCCGCCGTACAGCCGGTCGGTCACCTCACGTTCGGCCGGCGCGTTGTCCTCGATGTCAGAGTCGAGCAGCAGCAACGGGACCCGGCCGACCTGCGCCTGCCAGACCTGTGCCTTGAGGGTCTTGTCGTCCGGCAGCCCGACGCTGACCCGGACCGGTGCACCCTCCTCGTCGCGGAGCAGCAGCAGCGGCAACCCGTTCGGGTCGATCGGTGGGTAGCGCTCCTGCTGCCAGCCGTCCGCTGACAGGCTCTGCTTGAAGTAGCCGCGGCGGTAAAGCAGGCCGACGCCGAGGATCGGGACGCCGAGGTCACTCGCGGCCTTGAGGTGGTCGCCGGCGAGGATGCCGAGGCCGCCGGAGTACTGCGGCAGCACCTCGGTGATGCCGAACTCCGGGGAGAAGTAGCCGATCGACTGCGGCACGCCGTCGAGGCCCTGGTACCAACGCGGCTGGCTCAGATAGTCCTGCAGGTCGTCCCAGGCGTCGCTGAGCCGGCGCAGGAAGCGGCGGTCCTTCGCGAGCACGGCCATCCGGTCGGAGCCGACCTCGCCGAGCAGCCGGACGGGGTCATGCCCGACCGCGTCCCAGGTGTCCGGATCGACCGACTCGAACAGGTCCAGGGAGTCCGGATGCCACGACCAGCGCAGATTGAGCACGAGGTCGCCGAGCGGCAGCAGCGGCTCGGGCAGCGCGGCACGGACGGTGAACCGGCGCAGGGCTCTCACGACCGGGGACCTTACCCTCCGCCTGCCCCGCCTTCGTGATCATGGCGTTCGCAGCAGTTTTCGGCGTGATCATGGCGTTCGCAGCCGTACAACGCCATGATCACGAACGAAGACACCGATCAGGGAGCCCTAGGTCGCGGCGGGCTTGGTCGGCCTCCGGGCTGAGGCCCTTGGCTAGCGCGCCGATGCGCCGCGGAGCGTCAGCCAGGGCTTGACGCCAATCGGCGACCAGGCGCCCGCGCTGGCGCAGGTCGGTGTCGACGAAGCGCATCACATGCCAGCCTCGACGCTGGAGCCAGCGATCTCCCACCCGGTCGCCGCGGAACGTAGGCCGCTGCGTGTGCGCGTCGTATCCGTCGTACTCAGACCAGATGAGCCACCGCCGCGAGCCCAAGTCGCCGCGCGCCAGAACGACACCGTCGTACTCGCAGATCTCGATGCCAACCTCGAGATCGCGGATTCCCTCGAACCACAGCGCCAACCGCATCGAGGTCTCCTGCGGCGAGTCGACGGGATGGCGGGACAACTCGACCAACTCGCGCGCCCGGGCCACCCCGCGCTCCCCCGGCATCTGCGCGAGGCACGCGTGCAACCCGTCGATGGTGACCAGGCCGTCCCGCCGGGCGCCGTCGATGATCTGTACGACGAGAACCTGCGACAACGCGAAGTCGCGGGCCAGCTCGACGAGCGTGCGCACCGGGCTCATGCACGGCATGCCGTCAATGAGCACGATCTCGCCGGGGCGCAGGGTGCGGCGGTGCAGGCGCAAGCCGCTGCGGTGACGGTGAGCGTCTTGCGGCGGCACGGCGACATGCACCACCGCGTCAGGTCGTGACCACTCAGCCGGCAACCACCGCACCCCGAGCACAAACGCGGACGATTGCATCGCCAACACTGCGTCGAGGCCTTGGCTGACCAACGCCGCGCGGCATCGGGTACGGAAGTCAGCGACCCGCGCTGCGTCGACATGCACTCCGCGAAACGGCGCGATCACGCTGCGGTTGCGCAATCGGTGGTCCACCCGCTGACGGGGCAAGCCCTGCGCCAACAAGGCTCGCCGGGCGGCCGGCAATGGCACTGACATGCCCGCACTCTGCGTGCCTCGACGACGACCCAGGGCCGCACGTAGCAAATCCGTGGATGGCCGGACGCGCTGTGGACGCCGCCGCCCGCGTTTGTGATCATGGCGTTGTACGGCTGCGAACGCCATGATCACGGCGAAAACTGCTGCGAACGCCATGATCACGACCGGGGGCGGCCCCGAAGAATCGGCGGCGGCGGCATGGGTAGGTTCGGCGGTGATGATCGGACGCATCCCCATCACGGACATTCAGCCCGTCGTCGACTGCGGCCGCTGGCCGGCGAAGGCGGCGGTCGGCGAAACCGTGCCGGTGACCGCGACCGTCTTCCGCGAAGGCCACGACGCGGTCGCGGCCGATGTCGTCGTCACCGCCCCGGACGGCACGAAGCGGCCGTTCAACCGGATGCGCAAGCTCCCGGACATCGGTACGACGGATCGGTGGATCGCCGACGTCCGGGCCGACCAAGAGGGCACCTGGACATTCGCCGTAGAAGCGTGGTCCGACCCGATCGGCACCTGGCGGCACGACGCCGAGATCAAGGTGCCGCTCGGCCAGGACGTCGAACTCGTCTGTGAGACCGGCGCCCGGTTGCACGAGCGGGCCGCGAAGGCGGCGCCGAAAGCGAGCCGGCCGGCCATCCTCAAAGCCGTCGAGGCGCTGCGCGACGCCGACCGCTCACCGGAAGACCGGATCGCGCCGGCCCTCGATCGCGACCTCGCCGCCGTCGTCGACGCGCATCCGGTCCGCGAGCTGGTCACCACCAGCGAGACCTACCAGCTCTACGTCGAGCGCGAGCGGGCCCGCTTCTCCGCCTGGTACGAGCTGTTCCCGCGCAGCGAGGGGGCCAGCCTCGACCCGCCGCGCTCGGGCACATTCCGCGACGCGGCCAAGCGCTTGCCGGCCATCGCCGCGATGGGCTTCGACGTCGTCTACCTGCCGCCGATCCACCCGATCGGCACGGCGTACCGCAAGGGTCGCAACAACAGCCTTACGCCGGAGCCCGGCGATCCCGGATCGCCCTGGGCGATCGGGTCCGAGGACGGCGGCCACGACGCGATCCATCCGGACCTCGGCACGATCGAGGACTTCGACGCGTTCGTCGCAACGGCGAAGGAGAACGGGCTCGAGGTCGCGCTCGACCTCGCCCTGCAGTGCTCGCCGGATCACCCCTGGGTGACGGAGCACCCGGAGTGGTTCACCGTCCGCGCCGACGGCTCGATCGCCTACGCCGAGAACCCGCCGAAGAAGTACCAGGACATCTACCCGCTGAACTTCGACAACGACTACGACGGCTTGGCTCACGAGGTGCTGCGGGTCGTCAACCACTGGATCACCCACGGGGTCCGCATCTTCCGGGTGGACAACCCGCACACGAAACCGGTCGCGTTCTGGGAGTGGCTGATCGGCACGGTGCGGGTCGCGTTCCCGGACGTCATCTGGCTGGCCGAGGCGTTCACCAAGCCGCCGATGATGCACCTGCTGGCGAAGGCCGGCTTCACCCAGTCATATACGTACTTCACCTGGCGCAACGAGCGCTGGGAGCTGGAGGAGTACCTCACCGAACTGTCGCAGGACACGGTCGACTTCCTCCGGCCGAACTTCTTCGTCAACACTCCGGACATCCTGCACGCGTACCTGCAGTACGGCGGCCCGCCGGCGTTCCGGATCCGCGCGGTGCTGGCCGCGACCATGTCGCCGTCGTGGGGCGTCTACTCCGGCTACGAGTTGTACGAGCACGTCGCCGTGCGGCCGGGCAGCGAGGAGTACCTCGACTCGGAGAAGTATCAGTACCGGCCGCGCGACTGGGAAACCCCGAACACACTCGCGCCGTTGCTGACCAAGCTGAACGCCATCAGGCGGGCACACCCGGCGCTGCGGCAACTGCGCAACCTGCGCTGGCACGACGCCGACAACGAGCAGATCATCGCCTTTTCCAAGCGCGAGAACGACGACTGCGTGCTCGTCGTTGTCAACCTGGATCCGCACAGCGTCCGCGAGGGCATGGTGCACATCGACATGGCCGCGCTGGGTCTCGACCCGGACGAGTCGTACACCGTGCACGACGAACTGTCCGGCGAGACGTGGACCTGGGGCGAGCAGAACTACGTGCGCCTCGATCCGTTCGTCGAGCCGGCGCACGTGCTCGTCGTACGGCGGACTACCCAATGAGCGCCCAGTGAGCTCGCAGCCGTACGAGCAACGGGTCGTCGACGGCATCGAGGAACCGCGCGAGCCCGACTGGTACAAGCGCGCGGTCTTCTACGAGGTGCAGGTCCGCGGCTTCCACGACAGCAACGGCGACGGCACCGGCGACCTGCGCGGCCTGACCCAGAAACTCGACTACCTGCAATGGCTCGGGGTCGACTGCGTCTGGCTGCTGCCGATCTACGAGTCGCCGTTGCGCGACGGCGGCTACGACATCAGCGACTACCTCAAGGTGTTGCCGGAGTTCGGCGACCTCGGTGACTTCGTCGAGCTGATCGACGCCGCGCACCGTCGCGGCATGCGCATCATCGCCGACCTTGTCCTCAACCACACCAGCGACCAGCACCCGTGGTTCCAGGCCTCCCGCACCGACCCGACCGGGCCGTTCGGTGACTTCTACGTCTGGTCTGACGACGGCGAGGCGTACAAGGACGCGCGGATCATCTTCGTCGACACCGAGACGTCGAACTGGACCTGGGATCCGTTGCGGCAGCAGTACTTCTGGCACCGGTTCTTCTCCCACCAGCCGGACCTCAACTTCGAGAACCCGGCCGTGCAGGACGCGATGCTCGAAGTGCTGCGGTTCTGGCTCGACCTCGGCATCGACGGCTTCCGGCTCGACGCGATCCCGTACCTGTTCGAAGAGGAAGGGACCAACTGCGAGAACCTGCCGCGCACGCACGAGTTCCTGAAGCGGGTGCGCAAAGAGGTCGACACCCTCTACCCGGACAAGGTGCTGCTAGCCGAGGCGAACCAATGGCCGGCCGACGTGGTCGAATACTTCGGCAGCGGCGACGAGTGCCACATGGCGTTCCACTTCCCGGTCATGCCGCGCATCTTCATGGCCGTACGGCGCGAGCAGCGCTACCCGATCTCGGAGATCATGGCGCAGACACCGGCCATCCCGGACAACTGCCAGTGGGGCATCTTCCTGCGCAACCACGACGAGTTGACGCTCGAGATGGTGACCGACGAAGAGCGCGACTACATGTACTCCGAGTACGCCAAAGACCCGCGGATGAAGGCGAACATCGGCATCCGCCGCCGGCTCGCGCCGCTGCTCGACAACAGCCGCGACCAGATGGAGTTGTTCACCGCACTGCTGCTCTCGCTGCCCGGCTCACCGGTGCTCTATTACGGCGACGAGATCGGCATGGGCGACAACTTCTACCTGGGTGACCGCGACGGTGTCCGCACGCCGATGCAATGGACGCCGGACCGCAACGCCGGCTTCTCCACCTGCGATCCGCAGCGGCTCTACCTGCCGGTCATCATGGACCCGGTCTACGGCTACCAGGTGATCAACGTCGAAGCGCAGATGCGGTCGTCGACCTCGTTGCTGCAATGGACCCGCCGGATGATCGACACCCGCAAACGGCACCCGACGTTCGGGATGGGAACGTTCGAGGAGCTGTCCGGCAGCAACCCGAGCGTGCTCGCCTTCGTCCGCGAGTTCGGCGACGACGTCGTGCTCTGCGTCAACAACCTCAGCCGGTTCGCGCAGCCGGTCGAGCTCGACCTGCGCCGGTTCGAGGACCGGACGCCGGTCGAGTTGCTCGGCGGCGTGCACTTCCCCCGCGTCGGCGAGCTGCCCTACCTGCTCACGATCCCGGGCCATGGGTTCTACTGGTTCCAATTGTCGACCGTGGAGGCGTGATGGTGGACGCACTCCCCGACTGGCTCCCGCAGCAGCGCTGGTTCGGCGCGAAAGGCCGCGAGATCCACGGCGTCGAACTCGTCGCGGACCGCGAGCTCGTGCATGGCGATCCGTCGCTGCGGCACCTCCTCGTCGCGGTCGATCTCGGTGAGGAAACCGAGACGTACCAACTGCTCGTCGGCTGCCGGCAGGAATTGCCGCCGCGGCTCGCCCACGTCGCGATCGGCAGCGACGACGGGGCCATCCTGTACGACGCCGCGCACGACAACGAGCTGACCCACGTGCTGCTGCAGATGATCCGAGGCGGCGACGACGAGGCCGGCTTGCGGTTCCGCCACCTGCCCGGCGTCGAGATCGAGACCGACCTCACCAGCATCGTGATGGGCGCGGAGCAGTCGAATACGTCGATCGTGTTCGGCGACTCCTACATCCTCAAGCTGTTCCGCAAGGTCGCGCCCGGACTCAACCCCGACCTCGAGATCACCCGCGCCCTCGCCGACACCGGCACTCGCGCGGTGGTCCCGCCGCTTGGCTGGATGGAGGTGACCGAGGCGGGCGCCGCGGACGCGACGACCCTCGGCATGCTGCAGCCGTTCCTCAAGTCGGCGAGCGAGGGTTGGTCGCTCGCGGTGACCAGCGTGCGTGACCTGTACGCCGAAGCCGACCTGCACGCCGACGAGGTGGGCGGCGACTTCGCCGGCGAGTCCGAACGACTCGGTGCGGTGACTGCCGAAGTGCATGCGCTGCTCGCCGAGGTGTTGCCGTCGCGGATCGCCGACGAGGCCGAGAACGCCGCGACCGCCAAGCAGATGCACGAGCGGCTCGACGCCGCGCTCGCCGTCGTACCGGAGCTCGCCCAGTTCGCCGACGGGCTGCGGGCGTCGTACGACGCACTCGCCGGGTTGAAGTCCGGCGTACCGGTGCAGCGGATCCACGGCGACTTCCATCTCGGCCAAGCGTTACGCGTCGACGACGGCTGGAAGATCATCGACTTCGAGGGCGAGCCGGCCCGGCCGCTGTCCGAGCGAGTGACGTTGATGAGCCCGCTGCGCGATGTCGCCGGGATGCTGCGTTCGTTCGACTACGCCGCCCGCCACCTGCTCGCCGAGCAGCTTGCCGCGCCGAACCTCGAATACCGCGCGACCGAATGGGCAGAGCGAAACATAGATGCGTTCTGCACCGGCTATGCCCGCGCGTGCGGCCACGATCCCCGCGACGATGCGGTGCTGCTGCGGGCGATGGAGCTCGACAAAGCCGTGTACGAAGTGGTCTACGAAGCGCGCAACCGGCCGACCTGGCTGGCCATCCCGCTCGGTTCGATCGAGCGACTCGTGAGGTGATGACGTGACAGTCAAGGAGCTCGACCGGCTGGTGAACGGCGGGCACCACGATCCGCACTCGATCCTCGGCGCACACCCGAACAAGGGTCGGGTCACCGTCCGCGCGCTCCGGCCGAACGCCACCTCGGTCACGTTGCTCGTCGGCGAGACGAAGACACCGATGACGCACGAGCACGCCGGCGTCTGGTCGACCACACTCAAGCAGGCGGAGGTCCCCGACTACCGGCTGCTGGTCGAGTACGACGACGGCTTCGAGCACCGCCAGGACGATCCGTACCGCTACCTGCCGACGCTCGGCGAGATGGACCAGCACCTCATCGCCGAAGGCCGGCACGAGGAGCTGTGGCAGGCGCTCGGGGCGCACGTGCGGACCTACCCGGGGGTCGGCGGCGAGGTGACCGGTACGTCGTTCGCCGTATGGGCGCCCGGTGCCCGCGGCGTGCGCGTCAACGGTGACTTCAACGGCTGGTCCTCGGCTGCGCATCCGATGCGCGCGCTGGGCGCGAGCGGCGTGTGGGAGCTGTTCGTCCCCGGCGTCGGGAACGGTGCGAAGTACAAGTTCGACGTGCTCGGCAAGGACGGCGTCTGGCGGCAGAAGGCCGACCCGATGGCACAGCACACCGAGCACCCGCCGGCGACGGCGTCGGTCGTCTTCACCAGCGACTACGACTGGAGCGACGGCGACTGGTGCGCGAAGCGCTCGCAGACGGACTGGCTCAAGGCACCGATGTCGGCCTACGAGGTGCATCTCGGATCGTGGCGGCAGGGGCTGTCCTACAAGGAGATGGCGGAGCAGCTCGTC
>JAVEEG010000008.1 GCA_030840585.1 Frankiaceae bacterium
CGATGGCCGCACCCAGCCGGACGGAGCAGCGACCGGCCACGTCGGCATGGCAACCACCAGTACCAGGAGGGTGGCGGGAGCGACGGCGGGGCGCGGAGGACAACGGCGCGCTGGTGCTGGCCGCAACGGACCCGGCCAACCCGTACGGCGCCGCGCTCCCCTGGCCGGATCACGAGGGCACCCATCGCCCGGGCCGCAAGGCGGGTGCGCTCGTGGTCCTGGTCGATGGCCAGTTGGCGTTGTACGTCGAACGCGGCGGCAAGTCGTTGCTGTCGTGGGCCGACGACACGTCGCTGCAACCGGCGGTGGACGCGCTGGCGCTCGCCGTACGCGAAGGGATGCTTGGCAAGCTCGCGGTCGAACGCGCCGACGGCGAAGCGGTGCTGACGTCACCGCTCGGATCGGCGCTCGAGCAAGCCGGCTTCCGGCCGACGCCGCGCGGCCTTCGCCTGCGCGCGTAGCCAGCTTCGAGCTAGGAGTCGAGCGTCACGCTGCCGTCGGTGTTGAGGGTCCAGTGCGGATTGTGCGCGAGCTCCCACAGGTGGCCGTCGGGGTCGGCGACGTATCCGCTGTAGCCGCCCCAGAAGACTTTCTCCGCCGGTTTCACGATCGTCGCGCCGGCCGCGCGGGCCGTCTCCATCGCGGCATCGACGGCCGCCTCGCTCTCCAGATTGATCGCGAGCGACGTACCGCGAAACGGCGGTTGTGGGCTACGAGGGAGGCGCGCGTCGTCCGCAAGGTCGTCGTGACCGAACAGGCCGAGCACCATCGGGCCCAACTGGATGAACGTGATCTCCGGCTGCGAGCCGGCCGACGGCGTCCAGCCGAGCGCCGTATAGAACGCGGTCGAGCGCGCGACGTCGGCTACGCCGAGGGTCACCAGGTTGATCCGCGCGGGCAAGCTCATCGCGTCATCATGCCGCGAGCGTCCGGGTGAAAATGGCCGGGTGCCCGAAGGTGACACCGTCTGGTTGGCCGCGCGCCGGCTGCACGACGCACTCGCCGACCGCGCGCTGACCCACACCGATTTTCGGGTCCCCGCCCTCGCCACCCGCGACCTGTCCGGCGAGACAGTTACCGAGGTCATCAGCCGCGGCAAGCATCTGCTCATCCACACCGACGCCGGGCACACGGTGCATACACATTTCCGGATGGATGGCAGTTGGCGGCTGTACCGGCCCGGGGCGCGCTGGACCGGCGGCCCCGAGTGGCAGGTGCGGGTCGTGCTCGCCACCAGCGACTGGGTCGCGGTCGGCTACCGGATGCCGGTCGTCGACCTGCTCGCCACCGCGGACGAGGCTTCGGTGGTCGGTCATCTCGGCCCGGACCTGCTCGGCCCTGACTGGGACGCGGCGCGCGCCGTCGCCAACCTGCAGGCAAGACCCGATCGCGAGATCGGGCCGGCCCTGCTCGACCAGCGCAACCTCGCCGGCATCGGCAACCTCTACAAGGCCGAGTCGCTATACCTGTCCGGCATCACCCCGTGGACTCAGGTCGCCGACATCTCCGACCTCGACGCCGTCGTGCGCCGCGCGCACCGGCTGCTGCACGCCAACAAGAACCATTGGCAACAGAGCACCACTGGCAGTCTTCGCCGAGGTGAAGAACACTGGGTGTTCGAGCGAGCCGAGCGCCCGTGCCGTCGATGCGGCACCTCGATCGCGGCTGCCATGCAAGGTGAGCCGGAACAGCCGACGTACGCCCGGATCAGTTATTGGTGCCCGCACTGCCAGCAGGGTCCGGCCCCCGCGCCGATGCGCGCAGCCGATCGAGCGCCCGCACCCAGCGGTTACCGCCGGCACATCCCCTGACCGCAGCGCCGTGCAGATCCGGCCGGCGGACGCCGCCTGCGTCTACTCAGCCGGCGGGATCGCGGCCGCGATCAGGCCCGCCTGCCGAGCCACGTCGGCACCGCCGTCGGCGACGAACGACACCAACCAGCGCAGCACTATCTCGACCGCAGCCGGATCGGACGTGCGGCCGGATGCGTCGAGTACGGCGCGGACGCCGTCGCGGGCCAGCCGCCAGGTCGTACCGTTCCCCGGCGTGACCAGCGCCGCCAGCGCGAGCGGTTCGTCACTGGCCACCCGGCGCAGCGCCGGATGCCCCCCGATCCGCTCGGCGGCGAGCGCCAACGCCTCGGCCAGATCGTCGCGCGCTGCCAGCGTGCACTCCGCGGCCAACGCGCGAACGCCGGCCTCGACCGCCGCCGCGTAGACCGCTTCTTTGGCCCGGAAGTGGTTGTACAGCGTGGCCTTCGCGATGCCGGCGAGCACGGCGATGTCACCCATCGTCGCCCGCCGCGCGCCCTGCTTCTCCACCGCTCGCGCGGCGCCGTCGAGCACGGCCGCGCGAGTGCGCTCCATCGCATTGCCGCCGCGGCTGTGCACCCCGGGCGAGCGGCGCGGCGCGGCCGACGCGGCCCTCGGCGGCACCGACGACCCAGACAATTCCGGCCGCGCAGCAACATCCGCCGACCCCGGCGCTTCGACAACCTCAGCGGGCATCGGCGGCTCAATGACTTCAGCGGACCCCGGCGACGAGGCGACGTCAGCCGGCACCGGCGGCGCAGCGACATCAGCCGACCCCGGCGACGCGGCGACGTCAGCCGACCCCGGCGGCGCAGCGACATCAGCCGACCCCGGCGACGCGGCAACGTCAGCCGGCACCGGCGGCTCAGCGACATCAGCCGACCCCGGCGCCTCGGCGACGTCAGCGGGCACCGGCGGCTCAGCGATCTCGGTCGACCCCGCCGACGCGGGCGCGTGCTCGGGGATCACGCCGCGACGACGGGCATGCCGCGGACCGACAACGAAGTAACCGAACCAACCGGCGGAACCTCGGCGAGCAGGGCTGACGGAGCAGCGACTCGCCCCTCGACCGCATCACCAACGGCCGCGTCGCGACCAACGGCCGACACCGCCGCACGACCCGCGACCATCGGCGCCACCCCGGCCACCGGCCGCGAAACCGCGCGCGACGCACCGCGACCAGAGGTGACGAACCCGACCGGGCGCAGTGGCCGGCGCTCCCTCGCGATCAGCTCGTCACTGACCTCGCGCAACACATCCGCGAGCGTCACGCCGAGCGCATCGCACAACGACGTCAGCAGTTCGCTGGACGCCTCCTTGACCCCGCGCTCGACCTCGGACAGGTAACCCAACGAGACTCGAGCGGCAGTTGCGACGTCACGCAACGTCCGACCCTGACGCTGACGGTGGCGGCGGAGAACCTCACCGAGCAGCCGGCGGAAGAGCACCATGCGCGCCACCTCCTCGTCGTCGACCGGAGATGCCGAGCGTACCCGCGCGCTGCGACGGCGTCCCCGGTGCGGTCAAACAGTTGTGGAGGGCGCGGCGTTCCCCGCGGGGGTGAGGACGGCGAGGAGCAGATCGAGCGCGACCGTCACGGCGGCCGCCCGGATCGCGGCCCGATCGCCGGCCAATTGCAGCTCCCGGACCTCTCCGCCGCCCGGCCCGGCGACCGCGACGTAGACCGTCCCCACCGGGTGGCCGTCCTGCGAGTCCGGTCCCGCCACACCCGTCACACCAACCCCGTACGTCGCGGCGAGGCGGTCGCGAGCACCCGCCGCCAGCGCCGCGGCCACGTGAGCGGATACCGGTCCTTCGGCATCCAGTAACGGTCCCGGTACACCGGCGATCGACTGCTTGAGATCGGTCGCGTACACGACGAGACCGCCGCGGAACGTCGCCGACGCACCCGGTGTCGTTGTCAGCGCCGCACCCAGCAACCCACCGGTCAGCGACTCCGCCACCGCGACCGTCGAGCCCGCGGCGAGCAACAGCTCGTGGACCCGCGCCGCGGTCACGGCTCTGCCACCTTTTGCCGGGCCGCCTCCCGCCGGGCCCGCTTCATCGCGGCCCGCTCGCTGGTACGACGCAACCGCACCGCGCGGGCGACGTAATCGCCGCCGGTGACGACCGTGATGACGACCGCAATTCCCATCAACCAGAAGCGCGCCGTCGCGGCTGGGCCGGTCAACGGCAACACGTACAACCCGATCGCGACGTTCTGCAACAACGTCTTCACCTTGCCGCCGCGGCTCGCCGGGATCACGCCGTGACGGATCACGAAGAACCGCAACCCGGTGATGCCGAGCTCGCGAACCAGCACAACAACGGTCACCCACCACGCGAGATCGTTCAACGCCGACAACGCGATCAGCGCGGCACCGGTCAACGCCTTGTCCGCGATCGGATCGGCGACCTTG
>JAVEEG010000013.1 GCA_030840585.1 Frankiaceae bacterium
CGCGATCAACCTCGCCGAGCGGCCGGCCGGCGACCCGCTGCTGCTGGAGTACCCGGTGCCTGTGCGAGGGGTGGCATCCGCTCGTCACGTCGGCTAACCGACACATGCATACGTGAAAGAACGTAAGTCGCTGCGCGTAATTCCCGCGACACTCACATTCGGCACCGAGTGACGGGGTAGGCGATGGCGACGCAGCGGCGAGTGCTCACTGGCGCGGTGGTGTTCGCGCTGTGTTCCGGACCGGTCGCGCTCGCGAGCGTCGGCGGCGCGCCGTCGACCATCCCGACCCCAGCAACACAGTCGAGCCACCGGGACACGGTCGAGGTGTGGCGGGTGCACCCGAGCAAGACCGCGGCCCGGGCCGCCACGATGACGCTGCGGATCTCCGACGTCGATAACGGCGATCGCGGTGCGCTGATGGTCGTCGAGGACCGGCACATTCCGGTGACCGCCTTCGACACCTCGGGCGTCTACGGGTTCGCCTACGCCGAGCTCGGTAACAACCGGATGTACCCCGAGGTCTATGACAACCGCGACGGCATCGCGGCGCCGGGCTGCCCGGTGTCAGGCTCGTGCCTCGGCCTGAACGGCGCGCCGATGCACGAGGGACCGCTGACGTTCACCTTCGGCAAGGTGGTCGAGGGCCGCACGGGCAAGCCGGCGCGGTACGACTTCCACGACTTCTACGTCGGCGCGGTCAACGCGCACCTCACGGTCATCCCGCAGAACGACGGCTGGTCGGTGAGCCGGGCCACGAACGCCGAGATGGTGCTGGTGCAGAACGGCGACACCAAGCAGGGCGTCGGCGCCCGCGTCGCCAACTACACGGTCGAGCAGTTCAACGACGAGATCACCGTCAAGACGCCGGATGCGCTGTGGTCGGAGGCGTTTGCCGGACTGCCGTGCACGAGTGACATCGCGCCGGAGTACCCGGTCGCGCAGGGGAGCGCGACGTTCACCGGCTTCACCATCCCGATGGGTCGTCCGTCCATCCCGTTGGCGTGCAAGGGCTCGCACTTCCAAGAAGCCATGGCGAACGGCCCGACGACCTGGCGGGTGACGCCGCGGTCGAGCGGCACGCCTGGCAACGTCACCACGATCGCGCCGGCGCAGAACCTCAACCGGCTGGTCGTGCTGATCGTCGATCGCGGCAAGCCGCGGCCCACGTTGATCGTGCCGCCGAAACACAGCCCCCTGTCCGGCTGAACCGCCCAGCCGCACAGGTCTCACCCACCCCTGTTTGAGAAAGGACCACTGTGAGACACCGTACGTTCCTAGCAACATACCGACTGCCTGCGATCGCAGCCCTGGCGGTGCTGGCGGCAGGCTCGCTGCCGGCCGGCGTGGCGGCCGCCGACATCCCGCAACCGCCCTCGGTCACGATCGGCGGCGACAGCGTTCTGGTCGGGTCCGACCTGGTCGACGCGGCGAAGAAGACCGCGTGCACGCCCACCGGTGACAAGAGTGACTTCGACACCTGGTCCGGCGAGTTGCGCGCGCAGGTCAACACCTCTCCGCTGGACCCGAAGGTCCAGTACGTCTGGAACACCTACGACAGCGAGGTCGAGGGCTCGGCGATGGCCTGGGTGCCGGACACCGGCTGCGCGAAGGATCTGCTGGTCAAGACTCAGATCACCGACACCAGCGCGGCACCGCACTGCGAGCCCGTGGTGTCGAGTCGCGAGTTCACGTCGTACGGTCACGATCACTGGCAGGTGGACGGCACCGACGTGCTCGTTGTGGTCAACCCGAACGCTTTCCAACTGCCGGTGACATATGTCGGCAACGATGGCTCGGACTCCATCGACCCGACCGTCAACGTGCGCGAGTACGTGCCGACGAGCAGCAGCCCGGACAAGGTCGCGCCGTACTGCGTGCGGTCGACGTCCGTCGTCACCGTCGAGAGCAACGGCTACTACGAGAACAACCTCGCCAAGTACGTGTGGTTCGCGTGCGAGAAGGACGAGTACCGCGTGACCATGACCGCCAACGGCCCGCAGATCGACTACGTGGAGACGGTGCCATGTTCGCCCGCCGGGTAGCCGCAATCGCGATGACGGCCGTTGCCGTCCTGGTCCTGCCGGTTGGTGCGTACGCCGACACGTTGACGGTGGCGTCTCAGCTGTCGCCGTGCCAGCTGTCGGCGAGCGGACTCAATGATTCGCCGCTCAGCGCAAGTGTCGAGCAGAAACCGACCGGCGAGATCGACTTCGTCTGGCACGCCGCCGCGCACGCCAGCGTGGCGTCGGCCGACGGATGTGTCACCGGACTGATGGTCTCGACCCAGCTCACCGACACGACGACGGTGCCCAACTGTCCCAGCGTCGTGCGCAGCGACCGGACCGACGAGACAGACGGCGGACCGATGACGTATCAGTCCGGCTACACCGACTACGAGGCCATGGCAGAGGTCTACTTCCCGGTCGCGTACTTCGGCGGTCCGGGTACGGCGCAGTCGGCCGAGGACACGGTGACGAACAACGTCCGCATGAGCGACGGGTCGGGCCCGGACCTCGGCCCGCCATCGGTGAAGTGTTACCGGCTGCACTCGGTCGTCACGGAGTACGACACGGCCTATTACAAGAACAAGCTCGGGCAGTACATCCCGTTCTGCACGCAACAGGTCTCGTACCATTTCGTGGCGACGCCGGCCGGGCCGGAACGGGTCGGTGATCCGATCGTGGAATCCATCACCTGCTGAGACCGCCGGTGCGGGTCAGCGCAGCCCGACCCCGCCGTCGACAGCCCAGACCTGACCGGTCGCGTACTTCGCGCGGACAGCGGCAAGCACGACTTCGGCAATGTCGTCCGGTTGACCGGATCGACGTAATGGAGCCATCGCTTGCACGCCGGCGCGGATGTCGTGCCAGTCCTCGGTCCAGGGTGTGTCGACGAGCCCGGGCGCGACCGCGTTGACCCGCACCTCCGGCCCCACGGTGTTGGCCAGCAACAACGTCAGATGGTTGAACGCCGCCTTGCTCACCGCGTACGGGATCGACGATCCGGTCGGCCGGATACCGGCGAGCGAGGTGACGTTCACCACGCAGCCGTCGCCGGACTCGCGCAGGTGCGGCATCGCGGCGACGGTCACCTGCCATGGGCCGACGACGTTCACGTCGTACAACCGGCGGAAGACGTCGGGCGTCGCGGCGGCGAGGTCCGAGTGCGCGATGCGCACGGTGGTGCCGGCGTTGTTCACCAGTACGTCGAGCCGGCCGAACCGCGCGACGGTTTCGGCGACCAGCCGCTCGCCCTCGCCGTCGGCCGCGATGTCCGCCTGGACATAGTGCGCGGTGCCGTCGCCGTACCGGCTGTCGAGGTCGGCGACGAGTGCTTGGCCGGCCTCGACGGAGGACACCGAGTTGACCACGACCCGCATGTTCTCGGCGGCGAAGCGGCGCGCGACGGCCGCGCCGATGCCGGACGTCGAGCCGGTCACGAGGGCTACGGATGCGCTGCTGTCGTTCACGAAACCTCCACGTCGCGGTGACCCGTCTCCCTACCATGAGGTGTGCTCGCGGCTTCGAATCGGCTGGCTGGCGCGATCGCGTTCGGCCTCGCGCTGACGCTCGGTGCCGGGCTGGGCGCGGTCGCGCGCGGCGACCACGTCGTGGTGCATCGCGTTGGCGCGAGCGCACCGGCGCCGACCCCGTCAGCTACGCCGAAACCGACGCCGACGGCGGACCGGTCCGGCACCGTCTCGCAGCAACGGGTCCGGCACATCGCCGAGCGGGAAGGGTTCGCGTTCCTGCGGCCGCCGGGGCGCAACGGTGAGGTGTCGCGCTGGGATCCGTGCGTTCCGATCCATTACGTGGTCGACGTCGAGATCGGGCCGCCGACCGCGGCGGCCGACATCGCGTGGGCGATCGCACAGGTCTCCAAGGCGACCGGGATGCGGTTCGTCGACGACGGTACGACGGCCGAGCAGCCGGACGATCGGCGTAAGGACGTCCGGCACACCAAGTCCGGTTGGCGATGGGCGCCGGTGCTGATCGCGCTGGTGCCGGACTCGGTGTTTCACGGCAAGGGCCTGCATGCGGACAAGGACTCGCTCGCCTACACCGACCCGGCGATCTACAGCGATGAGGCCGGCGACGCGGAGATCGTCACCGCGCAGGTCGTCGTGGATGCCGACGACATCACCGACGGCGGGCACGAGGACCCGGGCGCGCTCGGGCCGACGTTGTTGCACGAGTTCGGTCACCTCGCCGGGCTCGATCACGTGCATCGCAGTGGCGAGATCATGCAGCCCGACGGCGGCGGCGTCGTGTCGTACGGTCCCGGTGATCTGGCCGGGCTGCACTACGTCGGTCGGGCGCACGGCTGCGTCGCCGATGCCGCATTGCCGACGGACTCCGACGACTTCCCGCGTTAGCGGTCAGGCCCCGCCGCCGCCGATCGTCACGCCGCCGTCGATGGTGACCGTCTCGCCGGTGATCCACGACGCGTCGTCGGAGAGCAGGAACGCGGCCAGCTTCGCGGTGTCTTCCGGGGTGCCCAACCGCTTGAGCGGGTAGCGGGCCGCGACCTCTTCCTCGCGGTCCTCGTACAGCGCCCGCGCGAACGTCGTCTTGACCACAGCGGGCGCGATCGCGTTGACCCGCACCTGCGGACCCATCTCCTGCGCGAGCTGGCGGGTCAGGTGGATCAGCGCCGCCTTGCTGGCGTTGTAAGCCCCGATCGGCGCGCCCGCGCGAATGCCACCGACCGACGCGATGTTGAGCACCGCACCGCCGTTGTCGCGGAGCCAGGCCCGCCACACGTGTTGGGTCCAGGCGAGGGCGGCGACGACGTTGACCTCCATGACCTTGCGGACGGCGCCGAGGTCGGCGTCCATCAGTGGCCCGTACTGCGGGTTCACCGCGGCGTTGTTGACCAGGAAGTCGAGCCGGCCGAATGCGTCCATCGCCAGGTCGACCGCGGCTTGCTGGTGCTGCTCGTCGTCCGCGCTGCCGCGGGCTGCGACGACCCGGCCGGTCCCGTCGGGGTCGAGCGCGTCGACCGCCGCCGCCAGCTCGTCCTCCTTGCGCGCGGTGATGCAGACGTTGGCGCCGCGGCTGACCAGCTCGGCGGCGATGCCGTAGCCGATGCCCCGGGTGGCGCCGGTGACGAGTGCGGCCCGGCCGGTGAAGTCGCTCATGGGTCGGCAGGCTCGCACACGGTCGCTTTCCACAGCTGCGGCGCCGTCCCCAGATTGCTGTTGCTCGGCTCACACGGTGTCCTTCGGGCGGCAGGCTGACCGGCATGGAGCCTTCGATCACGATGACCGGAAATCTGGTGGCCGACCCGATCCGGCGGGTGACCGCGACCGGGGTGGTCGTCACCCGGCTGCGGATCGCGTCGAACCATCGAAAGTTCGACCGTGACCGCGGCGAGTGGATCAGTGCCGACCCGGTCTACCTCGACGTCAACTGCTGGCGGCAGCTCGGCGACAACGTCGCGGCCTCGCTGAAGAAGGGCGACAGCGTCTTGGTCTCGGGCCGGTTGACGATGCGGGAGTACGACGACGCGCACGGCGGCCCGCGCCGCCAGTCGTACGCGATCGAGGCGATGTCGGTGAGCCCCGACCTGTGCCGGTACGTAACGATGCTCGCCCGCCCGACCCGCGATCCGCAGGCGGTCACGGATACCCCGGCCGCGACCGCGACCGCGACCGTCGTCGAAGAGGCCGCCGAGACGACCGAGCCCGACATCGCCACCCCCTCCGCCGCATGAGGTGACACACGTGAGCCGCGGTGCAATGGATACGGTGGAGTAACGATGTCTTCTAGTCCACTATGGACGGGTGCCGAGCCGGGGAGCGTGCTGACGGTGCCTGCCGAACGTGCGGAGCGAGACGCTGCGCAGTTGCTGGACGATGTCTGGTACGACGACGGCGACGGTCGTCCGCTCATTCCGGTGGACCCGATCTGGATCGCCCGGCTACTCGGCATTGACGTGTACACGGCGGCGATGGACGAAGACTTCTCCGGTGCGCTGGAGAAGGTTGCGGACGAGGACCCGGCGATCTATCTCAACCGGTCAGACAGCCCCAACCGGCAACGTTTCACCTGCGCGCACGAAGTCGGGCATTACTACGCGCGGACAGTCCGTGGCGACATCAGCTACAGCTTCACCGATCGCCGCGACAAGCTGGCCCGGGCCGGCACCGATTCGGATGAGGTCTACGCGAATCAATTCGGCGCGGCGCTGATCATGCCCGGCTCGGAAGTCAAGCGTTGGCACCGGAAAGTCGGCGGCGATCCCGTCCGCCTCGCGGCCCGCTTCCGGGTGTCGGAAGATGCCATGAGGTTCCGGCTCGCGAATCTCGGGCTGCGCTGACGTGCCACCCGCGAAGCCGCCGGTCCGCAATGACGTGACGGCCGTCGTTCAACGCGACAGCGCCCACCACGCCGATCCGTTCGGTGCGCAACACGTCGAAGACCTGATCTCCTATCGGGAACTTCGCAAGACCTACGCCAAGGTGTTCCGGTGGGCGATGCTGGCCCAGATCGCGTTGGCCGACGGCATCTTCATCATGTACGCCGGGCGGGGCCGGCACTGGGATGTCGGGGCCGCTGTCATAGACGTGTGGTTGGCCGCGACGGTGATTCAAGTCGTGTCCATCGTGGCGATCATCACGACGAGCCTGTTCCCGACCCGGCCGCGGATCGCTGGTCCGATTCGGGCCGGCCCCGGGACGCTCGACCGTCCGTAGTCTGGTCGGCATGGCGCAGTACATCTACACGATGCGCAACGTCCGTAAGGCCGTTGGCGACAAGGTGATCCTCGACGACGTCACGCTCGCGTTCCTGCCCGGCGCGAAGATCGGCGTCGTCGGTCCTAACGGTGCGGGCAAGTCGACCGTGCTCAAGATCATGGCCGGGATGGACATCGCCTCCAACGGCGATGCGTTCCTCTCGCCGGGATACAACGTCGGCATCTTGCTGCAGGAGCCGCCGCTCGACGAGACCAAGGACGTGCGCGGCAACGTCGAGGAGGCGGTCAAGCCGGTCCGCGACATGCTCGACCGGTTCAACGAGATCGCCGAGAAGATGGCGGTCGAGTACACCGACGAGCTCGGCACCGAGATGGGCGTGCTGCAAGAGAAGATCGACCACGCCGGCGGCTGGGATCTCGACAACCGGCTCGACCAGGCGATGGACGCGCTGCGGACACCGCCCGGCGACGCCGACGTGTCGGTGCTCTCCGGTGGCGAGCGGCGCCGGGTCGCGCTGTGCAAGCTGCTGCTCGAAGCGCCAGACCTGCTGCTGCTCGACGAACCGACCAACCACCTCGACGCCGAGAGCGTGCAGTGGCTCGAACAGCACCTCGCGCAGTACCCGGGCACCGTGCTCGCGGTCACTCACGACCGGTACTTCCTCGACAACGTCGCCGAGTGGATCCTCGAACTCGACCGCGGCCGCGCGTATCCGTACGAGGGCAACTACACGACGTACCTCGACACCAAGGCGAGCCGGTTGAAGGTCGAGGGCAACAAGGACGCAAAGCGCAAGAAGGAGATCGAGCGCGAGCTCGAGTGGGTGCGATCGAGCCCGAAGGCTCGCCAGGCGAAGAGCAAGGCCCGGCTCGCGCGGTTCGAGGAACTCGTCGCCGAGGCCGACCGGCACAAGCCGATCGACTCCGACGTCATCCAGATCCCGCCCGGCCCGCGGCTCGGCAACACCGTGATCGAAGCCAACGGGCTGATCAAGGGCTTCGGCGACCGGGTGCTGATCAACGGCCTGTCGTTCTCGCTGCCGCCGGGCGGCATCGTCGGCATCATGGGCCCGAACGGCGTCGGCAAGACCACGTTGTTCAAGACGGTCGTTGGCGAAGAGCAGCCCGACGGCGGCACCGTCAAGATCGGCGAGACCGTGCAGATCTCGTACGTCGACCAGAGCCGGTCCGGCCTCGACCCGAAGAAGACGCTCTGGGAGGTCATCTCCGACGGGCTCGACTACATCAAGGTCGGCAAGACCGAGATCAACAGCCGCGCGTACGTCGCGTCGTTCGGATTCAAGGGGCCGGACCAGCAGAAGCCGGCCGGGGTGCTGTCCGGCGGCGAGCGCAACCGGCTGAACCTGGCGCTGACCCTCAAGGCCGGCGGCAACGTGCTGCTGCTCGACGAGCCGACCAACGATCTCGACGTCGAGACGCTGCGCTCGCTCGAGGACGCGCTGGAGGAGTTCCCCGGCTGCGCGGTCGTCATCAGCCACGACCGGTGGTTCCTCGACAAGGTCGCGACCCACATCCTCGCCTGGGAAGGCACCGAGGACGAGCCGGGCAACTGGTTCTGGTTCGAGGGTGGCTACAGCGACTACGAGCGCAACAAGGTCGAGCGCCTAGGTGAAGAGGCCGCCCGCCCGCACCGGGTGACCTACCGGCGCTTGGGCCGGGATTGACCGGTTTCTGCCGCACAATTGTCTGACCCGCTCGACCTATCCCAGCCCGAGGAGCCCACGTGACCGAGCCCGTGCCCGCCGTCGCCCCACCGCCGCGCGGCGGTTTCGGGCCGGGCCTCGCCCTCGCGTTCGTCGCGGCCATCCTGGGCGGGCTCGCCGGCGCTTTGATCATCGTGACCACCAACCACCGGATCGGTCTCGTCCCGGTCGGCATCGGGTTCCTCGTCGGCGTCGCGATTGAGCGCTTCGGCGGTGGCGACCGGCGGCTGCCCTTCGCCGGCGCGGTGATCGCGCTGCTGGGCTGCCTGCTCGGCGACCTGTTCGCCGACACGCACATCCTCGGCCGCGACGCGCATCTCAGCAGCTTCGATGTGGTCCAGCACCACCTGCACGCGGTGTGGCGCTTCTACACCGACAGCTTCGGCGTGTTCGAGGGCGTTTTCTACGCGATCGCCGCGTGGGCCGGCTTCGGCTTCGCCCAGCGAGGAGTACGGCGGGCCCAGGCGGCCGCGGCGGCCAACCAGCCACCGTCGATCGAGGTGCCCGGCGGCGCCGGCGATGCGGCTGCCGGCGACTCGGCTCCCGGCGTCGAGCCCGCCAGCCCGCTCGGCGAACCGCCGGCCGCGCCGTAGCGGCGTCGATGTCCGACCCCTCGCCGCCACCACCGGCCGCTGACGGTCCGGAGCCCGGCGCCGACCCGTCCCTGCCGCCGCCCGCAGTTACGCCGTACGGCCTGACGCCCGGCGCAGCGCCGTACGCGGCGCCGTACCAGCCGCCCTACCAGCAACCTCAGCACGACCCCAGCCTCGACGACCGCTGGGGCCCCCGGATCAAACGAGCGCTCGCGCCGCTCGCCGCGATCGGTGCGTTCTTCGCGAAGTTCGGCGCGATCCTGTTCAAGCTCAAGGCGTTCACGGTCGTCGGCTCGATGGCCGTGTCAATCGCGGCGTACGCGAGCCTGTGGGGCTGGACGTTCGCCGCGGGCTTCGTCGGGCTGATCTTCGTCCACGAGATGGGCCACGTCGTCGCGCTGCGCCGCCGCGGCGTCAAGGCCGGCGCCCCGGTGTTCCTGCCGTTCCTGGGCGCGTTCGTCCGAATGAAGGAGTCGCCGCGCAGCGTGTACGTCGAGGCCGAGACCGCGCTGGCCGGGCCGTACGCCGGGACGATCGGGGCGTTCGCCGTACTGCTCGCGGGCCACGTGAACGGGTCGGCCATGCTGCGCGACCTCGCGTTCACCGGCTTCCTGCTCAACCTGTTCAACCTGCTGCCGGTGCTCCCACTCGACGGTGGCCGGGCCGCGGCGGCGCTGCACCCCGTGCTCTGGGCGGGCGGGCTCGTACTGCTGCTGGTCTACGAGATCTATCGGCCCAGCCCGATCATCCCGATCATCCTGATTTTGGGCGGCATCGAGATGTACCGGCGCTGGCGCGGCCGGCAGACCGCCGAGAGCCGCGCGTACCAAGCGCTGGCGCCCCAGCAGCGGGCCTGGATCGCGATCGCCTACCTCGTCCTGATCGTCATCCTGCTCGTCGCGGTGCACGCCACGTACGTCCACCGTTCCCTCTAGCGGGTTCCTTCGTTAAACGGACAGCAGGAGCCGGACGGGGCATGTCGAAGTCGCCCCTAACGGCTTTCGTCCCAGCGAACGCGTGTGCCCTCGGAAGGACATCTCGAATGCAGCGATCTGTAGCCCGCCGTGCCGCCCTGGTCATGAGCCTGGGCCTCGCCGTCGCCGCGCCTCTGTCGGCGCTCGCGACCTCGCACAACACGGCGGCGCCGGCCTCGTTCAAGGCCTACACGGTCCTCAGCGGCAACAACAAGGTCGCGAACGGTGGCGAGCCGTCCATCGGCTTCGACCCCAAGCGGCACGCGATCATCTACGGCGCCGAAGGCCACGAGACGCAGATGGTCTTCAAGGACACCCCGCACGGCACCAGCCTGAGCCAGAAGGACGTCAGCGCCCCCACCGCGGTGACCAGCCTCGACGCGATCACGTTTACCGACAAGTACACCGGCCGGACGTTCGACTCGCAGCTGCTCGGCGCGTGTAGTGCCATGGCCTACACCGACGACGCCGGCGCCAACTGGACGCCGACCAGCGGCTGCGGCCAGAACACCCTGCTCGACCACCAGAGCGTCGGCGGCGGCCCGTTCCACGCCCCGGTCCCGGCCGGCGCCAGCCCGGTCTACCCGGACGCGGTCTACTACTGCGCGCAGAACGGCTTCAACGCGAGCTGCGCCGTGAGCCTCGACGGCGGCCTGACCTTCGGCCCCGGCCAGTACATCTCCGACACCCCCGCCAACGACCCGACCGACCCGAACCCGCAGCTCGCCGCCCAGGGTGGTGCCTGCTCGGGTCTGCACGGCCACATCCGGGTCGGTCCGGACGGTACGGCGTACGTCCCGCTGAAGGGCTGCGGCGGCACCCCGACCGCGAACAACCTGACCAACTCCGAGTTCTTCGGTGGCTCGCCGGCGGTGAGTGTCAGCAAGGACAACGGCACCACCTGGACCGTGCACATGGTCCCCGGCGCGCACAACCAGGACGAGAGCGACAACGCGATCGACGTCGACAAGGGCGGCCGGCTCTGGATGACCTGGGAGGACGGCACCAACCCGGACCCCAACTCCTACGGCACGTCGAGCTCGGAGCGGGTCGCGTACTCCGACGACCAGGGCTCCCACTGGAGCAAGCCGGTCGACCTCTCGACGATCGTCGGCGTGCACAACGTGCAGTTCCCGGAACTCATCGCCGGTGACAAGGGCCGGGTCGCGGTCGCCTTCATCGGCACCAACGCGATCGGCAACGACCAGCACAACGGCTTCGTCGGCAAGGACGGCCTGCCGGCGGTCTGGCACCTGTACGTCGCGCTGACCTACGACAACGGCAAGCACTGGACCACCATCGACACCACTCCGAAGGACGCGGTGCAGCGCGGTTGCGTCCTCATGGAGGGCACGTCCAACAAGACGGTTCAGGACAACGACCTGTGCAGCCAGCGCAACATGCTCGACTTCAACGACATCACGATGGACGACCAAGGCCGCGTCTACGTCGCGTACTCCGACGGCTGCATCGACTCCTGCGTCACCGACCGCACCGTGAAGTCCAAGAGCGACCGCGACATGGTGATGCGGTTGCAGGCGGGCAAGGGCCTGATCGCCAAGTACGACGGCAAGCTCGGCAAGGTCGCGGCCGGCACCACGGGTGTCACGACGTCGGCAGTGTTCCTGCTGCCGCTCGCGACCGCCGCCATGGTGAGCCGGCGCCGCCGCGCCTAACCCCGCACAGTCAGTCCACTTCGGAGGGCTGGTGACCACGACACGCCGTAAATCGAGCGTGGATCTGGCCACCAGCCCTCCGAAGTGATCCGGGGGGCGGGGCACGGGGGAGACTGGCCGGCGTGCGCTGGGACCCGGACGTCTACAACCGGTACCCCGACGAGCGCGGCCGGCCGTTCGTCGAACTGCTGACCCGCGTCCGCGTCGACTCCGCCGCCGCGGTCGTCGACCTCGGCTGCGGACCCGGCAACCTCACCGCGATGCTCGCCTCGCGCTGGCCCGACGCCGAGGTGATCGGCGTCGACAGCTCGGCCGAGATGGTCGCCGCAGCGGGGGAGTACGCCAGCGACCGGGTGCGGTTCTTCGTCGGCGACATCGGCGATTGGCAGCCGGACGGCCCGGTCGACGTCGTCGTAGCGAATGCCGCGCTGCACTGGGTGCCCGGCCACGTAGACATGCTGGCGACGTTTGCGTCCTGGCTGCGGCCCGGCGGCGCGCTCGCGTTTCAGGTGCCGGACAACTTCAGCGAGCCGTCGCACACCCTGCTGCAGGAGTTGCGTGAGTCGCCGCGGTGGCGGGACCGGCTGGCCGCGGGTGCGGATCGCAGCGCCGGCGTCGAGCGGCCGGCCCGCTACCTCGAGGCACTCGTCGCGGCCGGCCTCGACCCCGACGTCTGGCAGACCGACTACCTGCACGTGTTGCCGGGCGAGGACGCCGTACTGAACTGGGTGCGCGGCACCGCGCTACGCCCGGTGCTCACGATCCTCGACGCGGACGAGCAAGCCGAGTTCGTTTCGTCGTACGCCGAGGCGCTGCGCGCCGGCTATCCGAAGCAGGAGTTCGGGACCGTCTTCCCGTTCCGCCGCACCTTCGCCGTCGGGCACCTGCGCTCCACCGACCCCGTTGAGTGAGACGTTGTCGGGCGAAAAGCGGCCGAAAATGCCCAACAACGTCTCACTCAACCGGGGTGGGCTCGGCGTTGATGAGCATGTCGGCGGCGCGGACCAGGTAGTCCCACAACACCGCGTCGGCGTCCGGGGGCAGGGACAGGTCGTCGATCGACGCGCGCATGTTCGCCAGCCACGCGTCGCGGGCGGCCGCGTCGATCCGGAACTCGGCGTGCCGGGCGCGTAGCCGCGGGTGCCCGCGGACCTCGGAGTACGTCCGCGGCCCGCCCCAGTACTGCTCCAGGAACAACTGCAGCCGGCGGGCGGACTCGCTGAACTCGTGTCCTTCGTACAGCGGCAGCAACACGGGATCGTGTGCCACCCGGGCGTAGAAGCCACTGACCAGATCCTCGAATGCCTGGTGCCCGCCGACCGCGTCGAAGAACGTCGGGGCGTCGTCGACGCCTTCGAGGTTGATCGGCTGCGGTCCGGGCGTGGTCACGGTCGCATTCTCCGTCAGCGGATGATGCGCCGGGCGCCCCAGTAGTCCGACCACGCGGACAGCGGGCTCACCCGGACCCAGGAACCGGTGTGCGGCGCGTGCAGGACGAGGCCGCGACCGAGGTAAATGCCGACGTGGTGAATGTTGGTGCGCGCGCCGCGGCCGAAGAACACGAGGTCACCGGGGAGCAGATGCCGGCTGCCGACCGGCATGCCGATCAGCGCCTGGTCGGCGGCGTCGCGCGGCAGCGTGACCCCGGCCGCGCGGTACGCCATGTAGGAGAGCCCCGAGCAGTCGATGCCGTACGACGACATGCCGGCCCACAGATACGAGACGCCGAGGTAGCGCTTCGCCACGGTGATCGCGGTGGCGGCGGAGTGCACGCCGGCCCGCGGGCGCGCGATCGGGCTGTTCGACAGCTGCACGCTCGGGATGTAGCCGATGATGCCGCGCGGGAACGCCCCGCCGGTCTGCGACTCGAGCCGGATCAGGCTCCAGCCGCGGCCGGATTGGATGACCGCGACCCGGTCGCCGTGTAGCGCCTGGGTCATCAGCCGGCCGTTCAGGTCGAGCCGCAGCGCGATCGTGAGCCGGTGTACCCAGGTCCGCATGTCCGGCGTGGCGGTCATGGTGATCCGGTCGACCGGCCGCGGTGAGGTCGTCTTCTCCCAGACGTTCACGACCGCGGGCCGGACCCAGGCGTAGTGCACCGGGGTGAGCAGCCGCGGCTCGAGCGCGTCGGTCGCGCTCATCTGGGCGGTGAGCTCGGTCGCGGACGAGGCGGCCGGGACGGTCTTGGTGGCGGCGGGCTGCTGGGCGGCCAACGACTCCGCGGGCTCGAGGATCGCGATCGCGCTGGCGTCGGCGGCGACGATGAGGGCGGCGGCTACGGCGACGAGCCCGCGCCGCGAGCCCTTGAACCGGTCGCGTCCCCTCACCGGACTCACGCTAGGTAGCGAAGCCGGGCAGGTCCGGCGAATCGGCCGAGTGTCACCCGGACGCCACTCCGACCGGTACCTTCCTTGCCCGGGTGGCCCGGCGCCGCGACCATGACTCAGTGACGACACGGCCGGTGCCGGTGCGCGGCCGGCTGGCCGCGCTCGCCCTCGTCGTCGCGGTCGGTGCGGTCGACCTGCTGGTCCGCGCCAGCCTCGGCCACGGCGGCGGCGGCACCCATCCGACCGCCGCCGTACTGCCGCCGGTCGGCCCACCCGCCGTGACCGCGCCCTCCACGCTCCCGACCGCCAAGCAGCACCCCCGGCCGCGGCCGACCGCCCGCGTGGTGACCGGCGACGCCGGGCGCAACGTGCACGGCATCGTCGTCGACGCCGCCAACAACCGGCTGGCCGGCGTCCACATCGCGTACGACGAGTCGCTGCCCGATGCGCCGGGTTTCCGGCCCGTCGCGATCACCGACGCGGCCGGGCGCTTCGCCGTCCCGTGCGAGTCGCGCGACATCGCACCGTCCCGGCCGCCGCTGCTGTTTTCGTCGTACGACGGGGCGAGCGGGCTGGTCGACCCGAGGGCGCCGAATGTCGCCTGGGTGGAGATCGCGCAGCAGTGCCAGCGGCCCGGTTCGCTCGGGGTGCGGGTGACGATGACCCCGGGCGCGGCGCTGGTCGGCACGCTCTACCAGCACGACGCACCCGCGCAGACGGCTGGCGTGCGGGTTGGGGTGGAGTGCGACGACATGGCCCGCGGCAACGTCGACGCCTTCTACGCGCAGGTCTCCGCGGCGGTCGATCCGCGGGACGGGACGTTCCGGATCGACGGGCTGCGCAGCGACCGCTGCGCGGTCGGCGTATTCGACCCGGGCAAGAACGCGGGCCGCGAGGTCGTGCTGCAGGTCGAGCTGGCCGAGGGCCGGACAACGCACTACGACGTCCACGACGACGGTCAGGACCATTTCCCGGGTAAGCCCGGCAGCCATCCGTCGAGCTCGCCCACCCCGGTGCCGACGAGTACGTGCCTCGCGGTCTGCCCGCGTCGCGACGTGCCAGATCGGCCGTGATCGGCGACACTAAGGATCAGGAGGGCAGGTGGCGCACGCGCTTGTATTGAACGCGACGTACGAGCCACTGTGCGTCGTCTCGTCCCGGCGCGCGCTCGTCCTCATCCTGGCCGGCAAGGCGGTCGCGGTGGAGTCGAGCGACGCGGTGCTGCACAGCGAGCGGGCGTCGTTCCGGATCCCGCTCGTCGTCCGCCTCACCCGCTTCGTCCGGGTGCCCTACCACGGTCACGTCCCGCTGACCCGTCGCGCGGTCTTCGCCCGCGATGGCGGCCGGTGCGTCTACTGCGCCTCGCCCGCGACCAGCCTCGACCACGTGATCCCGCGCAGCCGCGGCGGCCAGCACACCTGGGAGAACGTCGTCTCCTGCTGCCGCCGCTGCAACCACGCCAAGGCCGACCGGGGCATCGCCGAGCTCGGCTGGCGGATGCGCCGCTCTCCGAGCGCGCCCACCGGACCGTCATGGCGGGTCCTCGGCACCGGCCGGATGCACCCGCAGTGGCGGGCCTACCTCCCCGGCCTCGACCTCGGCCTGGATTTCGGCCTCGACCTCGAAGAGCCCGCCAGCGCGTAGCCAGGCCGAACCACGTTCGGTTATCGTGCCCGCATGACGCAGCTGCACGACCTCACCATGCTCGAACAAGCCGCCGCGATCCGAAGTCGCGAGGTCTCGCCGGTCGAACTCGTCGACCACTACCTCGACCGGATCGAGCGGCTGAACGACACCGTGGGTGCGTTCGTGCACGTCGCGCCGGACCAGGCCCGAGCCGCGGCCAAGGACGCCGAGAGCGCGGTCACCAGCGGCGGCGACCTGCCGCCGCTGCACGGCGTACCGACGGCGATCAAGGACCTCTACCTGACCGCTGACATGCCGACGTCGTTCGGCACCGGCGCGTTCGCGCCGATGGAGCTCGGCATCGACGAGTTCTTCGTCACCAAGCTGCGCGCGGCCGGCACGATCAGCCTCGGCAAGACGGCGACGCCGGAGTTCGGCGCGCCCTGCTACACCGAGCCCGAGGGGCACAACCCCGCCCGGACGCCGTGGGACCTCGACCGGTCAGCCGGTGGCTCCAGCGGTGGGGCGGGTACGGCGGTCGCCTCCGGGCTGCTGCCGGCCGCGCCGGGCAGCGACGGCGGCGGCTCGATCCGCATCCCGTCGAGTGTCAACGGCCTGTTCGGCCTCAAGACATCGCGCGGGCGGGTCTCGACCGCCCCGATGTCGAGCGAGATCAGCGGCCTGTCCGTGCACGGCCCGATCGCCCGAACCGTCCGCGACGCGGCGGCGCTGCTCGACGCGATGGCCGGGCCGAGCCCGCAGGACTGGCTCTGGCACGGCCCGCCGCCGGCCGGCAGCTTCCTCGCCGCCTGCGACGACGAGCCCACCGGCCTGCGCATCGGGCGTTACCTGACGCCGGCGGTGCCGGGCGCGCAGGTAGCGCCAGAGTGCGTCGAGGCCTATGAACACGCGTCCTCCTTGCTGGAAAAGTTGGGCCATCACGTCGAGGACCACCCAACCGCGCTCGACGAGAGCCTGGTACCGCTGTTCGAGAACATGTGGGCAGTGGAGTTCGCCGCGCTGCCTGTGCCTAACGAGTACGAGTCGGGCCTGCGCCCGCTGACCCGTTGGCTGCGCGAGCGGGGCCGCAACCTCTCCGGTCTGGACGTCTACGCCGCGCTCGGCAACCTGCGCGGCGTCGCCCGCGCTGAGCTGGAGAAGACGGCGATCTACGACGTGATGCTTACGCCGACCCTGGCGAAGCCGCCGGCCAAAGTCGGCCAGCTGCGCAACGACGCCGACCCGGTGCAGGACTTCGAGAACCAGAAGAACTACGCGCCGTTCACCGCGCCGTACAACATGTCCGGCCAGCCTGCCGTGTCGGTCCCGCTGCACTGGACCGAGGACGGGCTGCCGATCGGCATCCAGCTGATCGGCCGGCCTGGCGACGAGGTGACGCTGCTGCGGCTCGCCGCCCAGATCGAAGCGGCCGAGCCCTGGGCGCATCGCAAGCCCGCACTCTGGTAAGACCGTCCGGGTGACGGCCGACGCAAGCGCAATCGATCCGGCGCTCGCGGAGCTGGCCGCCGCGCACGGTGTCGCGACCGAATACCTCGACCAGCTGCAGCGGCCGGTCGCCGTCCGCCCCGACTCGGTCGTCGCGATCCTCGACGCGCTCGGCGTCGACGGGTCCTCGCCGGCGGCGATCCGGGCCGGGCTCGACGCCGAACGCGACCGGCCCACGACGCCGGCGGTCGTCGTACTCCGCTCGTCGGAGCAGCGGACCGTCCCCATCAGCGGCCGGGCCCGCCTGGTGCTCGAAACCGGCGAGACCCGCGAGCTGCCGGGCGCCGACGGCGGCCTGACCGTCCCCGCGGGCCTGCCGCTCGGCTGGCACCGCCTCGACACCACCGACCGCGAACTGCCCGTGGTCGTCGCGCCTGACCGGCTGCCGCCGCTACCCGGCCGGCAATGGGGCTGGGCGGTGCAGCTGTACGCCGCCGCGTCCCGCGCATCGTGGGGCCTCGGCGACCTGGCCGACCTGCAGGCACTCGGCGAGTGGTCGGCCGACCGCGGCGCCGGCCTCGTCCTCGTCAACCCATTGCACGCCGCCGCGCCCGGGCTGCCGGCGCAGCCGTCGCCGTACTACCCGGCCAGCCGGCGCTGGGCCAGCCCGCTGTACCTGCGGATCGAGCAGACCGAGGCGTACGCGGCTGCACCCGCCGAGGTGCGCGCGGCGGTCGACGGGCTGCGTCCGCTCAGCATCGGCGATCGGATCGATCGCGACGCGGCCTGGGCGGCGAAGCAGGCCGCGCTCACGTTGCTGTGGCCGTACGCCGACCGGCCCGACATTGACCGGATCGACCCGGAGCTGCGCGACTTCGCGACGTGGTGCACGCTCGCGGAGGGCCTCGGCCGCGACTGGCGGGACTGGCCGGAGCAGTACCGCCGACCCGGCTCGGCGGCGGTGGTCGCGGCCCGAGAGCAGCTTGCCGATCGGGTCGGATTCCATGCGTGGCAACAGTTTTTGCTCGATCAACAGCTGACCGACGTGCAGCGCGCGCTGACCGCGAAGGGCATGCTGGTCGGCGTCGTGCACGACCTCGCCGTCGGCATCGATCCGGCCGGCGCCGACGGCTGGGCGCTGCAGGACGCGCTCGCGCACGGCGCCCGCATCGGCGCGCCGCCGGACAGTTTCAACCAGCAGGGACAGGACTGGGGGATGCCGCCGTGGCATCCGCGCCGGCTCGCCGAACTCGGTTACGCACCGGTGCGCGACATGCTCCGATCGCTGCTTCGCCACGCCGGTGGCGTCCGCATCGACCACGTGCTCGGGTTGTTCCGGACGTGGTGGGTGCCGGCCGCGGGCACCGCTCGTGACGGCACCTACGTCTCCTACGACGCGGACGCGTTGCTGGGCATCATCACGTTGGAAGCGGCCCGCGCCGGCGCGGTCGTGATCGGTGAGGACCTTGGCACCGTGCCGCCAGGCGTACGGCGGACGCTGCGCGAGCGCGGCGTCCTCGGTACGTCGGTGCTGTGGTTCGAACGCGACCAGCCGGCGGACGGCAAGCCGGGCCGGTTGGTGCCGCCGGATCGCTGGCGCGAAGACGCCGCGGCGAGTGTGACGACGCACGACCTGCCGACGGTGCGCGGCTGGCTGCGCGGCGAGCACGTACGAGTGCGGGCCGAACTCAAGCTGCTCGACGATCCGGACGCCGAGCGGGAGTCGTGGAAAGCGGAACGCGCTGAACTCGTCGCATTGCTGACCGAACTCGGGCTGGTCGCCGACGGCGCTCAAGAGGACGAACTGGTTCTCGGGTTGCACGCGTTCCTCGGCGCGACCCGTTGCCGGGTCGTTCTTGCCGCGCCGGCTGACGCGGTCGGCGACCTCCGGCAGCCCAACCTGCCCGGTACGACGGACGAGTACCCCAACTGGCGATTGCCGGTCGCCGACGAGACCGGGCAGGTGTTGTTGCTCGACGACTTGCTCACCGACCCGCGAGTCGAGCGCCTCGCCGCCGTCCTCGACGCGGCGGTCCGATAGTTTCTGTGCCCGTGAGGATCCGTCTACGGCTACTCGGCCTGCTGCTGCCACTGCTCGCGGTGGGGGTTCCGGCGTACGCACTCGACGACGGCGAAGCGCCGGGCAAGTCACTCGGCACCGGATTGGTGCTGCTCTACTACGTCGTGATCCCGGTCGGCGTGTTCCTGGTGATTGCGTTCTTCTCGACGTTGCCGTCCATGCTGCGCCGCCCGCGCTACCGTCCGGGCCGGCCGTGGCAGCACGATCCGTTGTGGTTCAACGGTCCGGACGATGCCGACCGCGCAGTCGCGGCGGCCCGCCCGGGCGCATCGGCGAAGGGTGGGGCCAGTGCCGAGTGGTGAGGCGTTCACGGCGGAACAGGAACGCGAGATCAGCAAGGCGTGCGCGATCGCGACCAGCGAGACCGGCATCCATCATTCCGTCTACGTCGGCTCGGTCGAAGGCGAAGTTCGCGACCACGCCGAGCGGTTGCACGCCGCCCTCGGCAAGCGCGCCGCCAACGCGGTCCTCGTCTACGTCGCACCCGGCGAACGCCAGCTCGAGATCGTGACCGGCAAGTCGTGCGCGCGGCGGGTCACCGACCGGTCCTGCGCATTGGCCGCACTGTCCATGACGACCGCGTTCTCCGGCGGCAATCTCGTCGGCGGCATCGTCACGGGCGTCCGGATGCTGTCCGAGTCGGCCGGCCGGGAACTCACGCCCGCGCACTAGCCGAGATACGTGTCGCTGCACCGCGTTGCGGTGACGACGGTCTACGTTGTGGGGCGTGCGTCCTTCGGAGACACCCATCTTCGCCTCGATGATCAGCGAGCTCGGTCAGGAGCGCGCCGACGCGTTGCGCCGCGTCGCCGAGCTGGGCGCGCGGCTCGCCGACCTCGAAGCGCTGCACGAACCAGACGCCGACGGTGAGTGCCCGGCCTGTGTCGCACCCGCGCCCTGCGTCACGATGCTGCTGCTGCGCGGCGACATCAGCAGTGAGCAGGCGTTCGGTGCGATGCGCGACGCGCACGTGATCGACCTCGCCCGGGCGGAGCAGCCGACCCCGCCGGTGCCGAGCCTGACTGAGTTGCTGGCGCAGCCGACCCGCGGCATGGATCGGTTCTTCGACGCGCTGCTCGGCCTGCCGACGCGGGCCGACCGCGCTTCCTGACCTGCCGGCCTAGCCGCGGTCGCGGGCCTGCGCGCGCAACGCTCGCGCGACCGCATCCCGGTTCTCGCTCATCAGCCGCCGTAGCGCCGGCACCGGTTGCGCCGTACGCAGGTACGTGTCGGTCTGATCGACCGTCTGCTGGTCGATCAGATGCAGCGGGTACAGCCCGACGGCGATCTGCTGCGCCATCTCACTCGTCCGCTGCTCCCACGCGTCCGCGACGACGTCAAAGTACCGGTCGCGGTACGGCGCCAGCAGCTCGCGGTGCTCGGGCTGCTGGAACCCCGCGATCACCGCGGCCTGCTCGGCGTTAGGCAGGTCGACGTCGAACACCGCGAGCTGCCAGGCCTCTTCCTTGGCCGCGGGTGTCGGTCGCGCGGCCCGCAGCCGGAGCGCATGCCGGCGCCCGGCCGCGGTGTTGTCGCGGTCGTTCTCGTTGTCGATGTCGGCTTCGGTCGCCCGGCCGAGCACGACCAGCCGGCTGAGGAACGACCAACGCAATTCCGCGTCGACGACGAGGCCGTCGACAACCGCACTGCCGCTGAGCAGTCCGGCAAGTACGTCGAGGTGCTCGTCCGACAAGGCGTTGGTCGCGAACGTGCGCGCGGCCGCGAGTTGCACGTCACCACCGCCGGCCGCGGAGTGCATCAACTCGTACGCCTTCGCGGCGAGCCGTTGGGTGCGCTCGGCGATCCGCGCCGGGTCGCCGAACGGATCGATCGCCGAACGCCCCAGCCGCAGCAACGTCTGCACCGTCTGGATCTCGGTGTCGTCGCGGATGCCGGCGATGACGAGGTCGACGAAGTCACCGGCCGCCATCTCCGCGTCGCGGGTCATGTCCCATGCCGCCGACCAGCACAGCGCGCGGGGGAGTGAGTCGCGGAACTCGCCGATGTGCTCGACCAACGTTCGCAACGATCGCTCGTCGAGCCGGATCTTCGAGTAGGTGTAGTCCTCGTCGTTGACCAGCACGAGATCCGAGCGGTGCTTGCCGATCAGCCCGGGCACCTCGGTGCGTTCACCGGTGACGTCCAACTCGGTCGACTCGCGCCGTAGGAGTCCGTCGGAGCCGAGGTCGTACAGCCCGACCTTCAATCGGTGCGCGCGCAACGTCGGGTGATCCTCCGGTGCCTCCTGCACGATCTCGAACGAGGTGAAGCGATCCTCGGCGTCGAGCGTGAACCGGGGCCGCAACGTGTTCACCCCAGCGGTCTGCAACCACTCCTTCGACCACGACGACAAGTCGCGACCGCTCGATTCGGCGAGCGCGTCGAGCAGATCCTGCAGCGTCGTGTTCGCGTATTCGTGCCGGCGGAAGTAACCACGTACGGCGGTGAAGAACGTGTCGCTGCCGACGTAGTGCACCAGTTGCTTGAGCACCGACGCGCCCTTGGCGTACGTGATGCCGTCGAAGTTGACCTTCACCGCTTCGATGTCGACGATGTCGGCCGCGATCGGGTGCGTCGTCGGCAGTTGATCCTGTCGGTACGCCCACGACTTCTCGACCTCGCAGAACGTCGTCCAGACGGTCGACCACCTGGTGGCATCCGCGGTCGCGAGCGTCGAGACGTACTCCGCGAACGACTCGTTCAACCAGAGGTCGTCCCACCAGCGCATCGTGACGAGATCGCCGAACCACATGTGCGCCATCTCGTGCAGGATCGTTACCGCGCGCCGTTCGTACGACACGTCGGTCACCTTCGACCGGAAGACGTAGTCCTCGAGAAACGTGACACAGCCGGCGTTCTCCATCGCACCGGCGTTGAACTCAGGCACGAACAACTGGTCGTACTTCGGCCACGGGTAGCGGTAGTCGAACACCCGGTGGAAGAAGTCGAAACCGCTCTTGGTCACCGCGAAGATCTCGTCGGCGTCGAGGTACTCCGCCATCGACGCGCGGCAGTAGATCCCGAGCGGGATGCCGTCGTGCTCGTCGGAGACGCTGTAGTAAGGCCCGGCGACGAGAGCGGTGATGTACGACGACTGCCGCGGCGTCGGCGCGAATGTCCACGTGTCGCGCTCGCGGCCCGACGTCCGCGACACCGGCATGTTGGAGATGACCTGCCAGTGCGTCGGCGCCTCGACCGTGAACGCGAACGTCGCCTTCAGATCCGGCTGGTCGAAGCACGCGAACATCCGGTGCGCGTCGAAGGTCTCGAACTGCGTGTAGAGGTAGGTCTCCTTGTCCACCGGATCGGTGAACCGGTGCAGGCCTTCGCCGGTGCGCATGTAGACGCACTCGGCGACGACGCGCAACTCGTTGTCGGCGGCGAGATCGGTCAGGCGCAACCGCATCCCGTCGAAGCCGCCGAGATCGACCGGCCGGCCGTTGAGCTCCGCGCTCTCGATCCGGTCGGCGGTGATGTCGATGTGCGTTTCGCTGCCCGGCTCGGCGCAGCCGAACCGGACGACCGAGGTCGAGCGGAAGGTGCGCGCGTCCGTTATCGCGGACGTGAGGTCGAGATGGACGTCGTACGACGTGACGTCGAGCAGCCGGGCGCGTTCACGCGCTTCGTCACGGGTCAAATTCTCCACAGACACACGTTGAGTCTGTCACGGTCTTGCCGCGCGGAAGTCGGGGTATGAGGGCGACCATGGCGCGCGCTGACTTCTGGTTCGACCCCATCTGCCCCTGGGCCTGGATCGCCAGCCGCTGGATGCTCGAAGTCGAGCAGGTCCGCGACATCGAGGTGCACTGGCACGTAATGAGCCTCGCCGTACTGAACGAGGGCCGGGACATGCCGGAGGACTACGCCGAGGCGATGCGGCAGGCGTGGGGGCCGGTCCGGGTCTGCATCGCGGCGGCGCAGGAGCACGGCGAGGACGTGCTGCTGCCGCTCTATACCGCGCTCGGCAACCGCTACCACCTGGAGAAGGCGCCGAAGGACCGGCAGGTGCTGCTGGAGGCGCTCGCGGAGGTCGGCCTGCCGGCGTCGCTGGCGGACGCCGCCGACGACCCGACCCGCGACGTGGCGCTGCTCGCTTCCCACCACGCCGGGATGGACCCGGTCGGCATGGACGTCGGTACGCCGGTGATTCACGTCGACGGCGTCGCGTTCTTCGGCCCGGTGGTCACGCCCATTCCGCGCGGCGAGGCCGCCGGCCGGCTGTGGGACGGCGTCGTACTCGTAGCCGGTACGGACGGCTTCTACGAGCTCAAGCGCACTCGGGACCGCGGCCCCATCTTCGACTAACGCCCTGCGCGGCGCGGCGATCCGCGCCACACTCACGGGCATGAGCGAGCGCAGCTACTGGGACTACGAAGAGGCCCGCTGGGTGCCTTCGCCGCCGATCACCGCCCCCGAGGTGCCGCCGCAGCGGGCTGCACTGGAAGCGGCCGAGGAGGTCGACGTACGCTCCGGGTGACGAAGACGTCATTACTTGGAGGGTTCCGTGGCCGACCTCATCGTGCGCGACAGCATTTACATCGACGGGGCCTGGGTCCCTTCCGACGGTAACGAGACCATCGACGTCGAGAACCCGGCCACCGAAGAGGTCATCGGCCGGATTCCGTCGGGTACCGCGTCCGACGTCGACCGCGCCGTACAGGCCGCCCGCGCCGCGCAGGACGCGTGGGCCGCGACGTCGGCGGAGGAGCGGGGCAAGTACCTCTCCCGGCTGCAGGAGGCCGTGACCGCGAAGCACGGCGAGATCGCGCAGACGATCGCCCGCGAGATGGGCGCGCCGATCAAGATCGCCGAGTTGGTCCAGGCCGGCCTGCCGATCGCCGACATCGCGACCGCGGCGCAACTCGCGACGTCGTTCGAGTGGGAGCGCCAGATCGGCAACTCGACCGTCGTGATGGAGCCGCTCGGAGTGGTCGGCTGCATCACGCCGTGGAACTACCCGCTGCACCAGGTGACCGCGAAGGTCGCGTACGCGCTGGCCGCCGGCTGCACGGTCGTGCTGAAGCCGAGCGAGATCGCGCCGCTGTGCTCGTACCTGTTCTTCGACGCGATCCACGAGGTCGGCCTGCCGCCGGGTGTCGTCAACCTCGTGACCGGTTACGGCCAGACCGTCGGCGAGGCGATCGCCGCGCACCCCGACATCGACATGGTGTCGTTCACCGGTTCAACCCGGGCCGGCAAGCGGGTCGCCGAGCTCGGCGCGCAGACGGTGAAGAAGGTGTCGCTCGAACTCGGCGGCAAGTCGGCCAACGTGATCCTTCCGGACGCCGACCTGACGAAGGCGGTCAAGGTCGGGGTCGGCAACTGCTACCTCAACTCCGGCCAGACCTGCACCGCGTGGACCCGGATGCTCGTGCACTCCTCGCAGTACGACGAAGCCGTTGAGCTGGCCGCGAAGACGGCGTCCGGTTACACGGTGGGTGACCCGTTCGACGAGGGCACACGGCTGGGCCCGCTGGTCTCGAAGGCGCAGCGCGACCGCGTTGCGGAGTACATCGAGAAGGGCAAGGCCGAAGGCGCCCGCGTCGTCGCCGGCGGCGACACTCAACCGCTGGAGAAGGGGTACTTCGTCACTCCGACGGTGTTTGCCGATGTCACCACCGACATGACGATCGCGCAAGAGGAGATCTTCGGGCCGGTGCTGTCGATCCTCAAGTACGAGGACGAGGACGAGGCGCTGCGGATCGCGAACGACTCGATCTACGGGCTGGCCGGTGGTGTGTGGTCCGCGGACGCGGAGAAGGCGAAGGCGTTCGCGCGCAAGATGAAGACCGGCCAGGTCGACATCAACGGCGGATCGTTCAACGTCGCGGCGCCGTTCGGCGGGTTCAAGCAAAGCGGTGTCGGTCGGGAGCTCGGCCCGTTCGGCCTGGAGGAGTTCACTCAGCCCAAGGCGCTGCAACTCTAATATGCTCCCCGGAACGTATACCGGGGAGGACGGATGAGGCACGCACGCAAGGTTTGCCGCACGCTCGTCGCGCTGACAGTCGCGGCCGGAACGGTCGGATTCA
>JAVEEG010000020.1 GCA_030840585.1 Frankiaceae bacterium
GGGTCGGCGCACTCCCACGCGGCCTGCGCCATCTTGCGGAACAGCGCCTTCGCGTCGACGGTCTCGAGCACTTCGCCGGTGTGCCGTGCCTTGAGGCCGAACTCCTTGCCCTCCTCGACCGCGCGCATGAACTCGTCGTTGACCCGCACCGAGTTGTTGGCGTTCTGGTATTGCACGGACACGATGTCCTTGCCGCCGAGGTCCATGTCGAAGCCGGCGTCGCGCAGCGCGCGGATCTTGTTCTCCTCGCGCGCCTTGGTGTCGATGAACTCCTCGATGTCGGGGTGGTCGACGTCGAGGATGACCATCTTCGCCGCGCGCCGGGTGGCGCCGCCCGACTTGATCGTGCCGGCGCTGGCGTCGGCACCGCGCATGAAGCTGACCGGGCCGGACGCCTCGCCGCCGGAGGACAGCAGCTCCTTCGACGACCGGATGCGGGACAGGTTGAGCCCGGCGCCGGAGCCGCCCTTGAAGATCAGGCCTTCCTCGCGGTACCAGTTGAGGATTGAGTCCATCGTGTCGTCGACCGCGAGGATGAAGCAGGCGCTGACCTGCTGCGGCGCGGGCGTGCCGACGTTGAACCAGACCGGCGAGTTGAAGCTGAACACCTGGTGCAACAGCATGTGGGTCAGCTCGTGCTCGAACACCTCGGCGTCGGCGGGCGTCGCGAAGTAACCGTGCTCCTCGCCGGCCTTGCGATAGGTGAGCACGACCCGGTCGATGAGCTGGCGCAGGCTGGACTCGCGCTGCGAGGTGCCGACCGCGCCGCGGAAGTACTTGGTGGTGACGATGTTGGCCGCGTTGACCGACCAGAAGTCCGGGAACTCGACGCCGCGCTGCTCGAAGTTGACCGAGCCGTCGCGCCAGTTGGTCATGACGACGTCGCGGCGCTCCCAGTTGACCGCGTCGTACGGGTGAACGCCGGGCGTCGTGTAAACCCGGTCGAGCCGAAGGCCCCGGCCTCGCCGCTGGCCTCCGCGCTGGGTCGCGACGCCACTGGGGCTAGCTCCGCCGGCGCCGTTCACCGTCTCCGTCATCTGCGGTCCTCTCCTACCTTCGCTTTTACAACGCCATTGGGGCCGAGGTTCGTCCTCGGTAGAGCACATTTGTAGGCCGGGCCTACGACATTTCTGGGGAGTTCTTGGGCGGTTGAGCGGCGCCGCCCCCGGGGTCTGGATTGCCGGCGGGTCAGCGCGCGGACGTGGCGTGCACCGGGGGCGGCGCCGGGTCATGAGCCCCGCCGTAACGGGGTACGGCGGCCGCGCCGACGTCGGTCGGCAGAAGTGCTTGGTGGGCGCGCAGTTCGGCGATCTCGGCCTCGAACGCGCCGAGGTCCTCGAACCCGCGGTACACGGAGGCGAAGCGCAGGTAGGCGACGGAATCGAGGTCGCGCAGCGGGGTGAGGATGGCCAGGCCGATCTCGTGCGCGGCGATCTCGGCGCAGCCGGTCGCCCGGACGGTCTCCTCGACCTGCTGGGCCAGCCGGGCCAGGGCGTCCTCGTCGACCGGGCGGCCGGAGCAGGCCTTGCGAACGCCGGAGACGATCTTGCCGCGGCTGAACGGCTCGGTGGCGCCGGAGCGCTTGAGCACGGTCAGGCTGGCCGTCTCGACGGTGGTGAACCGCTTTCCGCACGACGGGCAGGCCCGGCGGCGGCGGATGGCGGCGCCGTCGTCGGCCTCGCGGGAGTCGACCACCCGGGAGTCGGGGTGCCGGCAGAACGGGCAGTGCATCCGCGGCCTCCTCCCGGGTACGGCGCGGCTCGGTGCGGGCAGCGCCTGTGGATTCTGTGGACGCCCTGTGTCACAAGCTGTGGACGAATTACAACCGTGTAACACAAGATGTTGGGCAGAACGTAGGCGCTCCCGGACCCGGGCGCAAGCACTTCGACAAACTTTCCGCGAGTCGTTCGGGAGGCGAGCGTGGCGCCCGGCGTGTCGCCGTACATCGCGGCGCGCCAGAGGTGGAACGAACCAGCACGAACCGGCCGCGCTCCGCGCGCTCCGGGACTGGCCGAACGCCCGGAACCAACGCCGCCTCGCCACGCGGCGTTCGGTGATCATGGCGTTTTCGGCGCTCGAACCGGACATTCGGCTTGAAATCGCCCGTCAAAATGCCGAAAACGCCATGATCACCGGGGAGGGACGCCGATTGTGCGCGGTCGAGGGCGAGTGCGACGTGGTGGCGAGCCGGGCCGGGCCGGCGGCGGACGCGTGGCGGGGGCGGCTAGGCGCGGGGCGGGGCAAGTGCGCGGGACGAGTCGGCGGGCCGGTCCAGTCGCCGCGCCGGGCGCTAGTGGCGGGGCAGGCGGAGCTGCTGGCCGGCGACGACCCGGCCGTCGTGCAGGTGGTTGAGCGCCTCGATCTGGTCGACCAGCGCTCGCCGGTCGGCGCCCGGGTCAACCCGCGCGGCGATCTGCCACAGCGTCTCCCCCGGCGCGACCGTCACGGTCGGCAGTGGGCGGTGCGCCGACGGGCCGGCCGCCTGGCTGGATGCGCGGCCGAGGGTGAAGCCGGCGATCACCAGGAGCATGAGCGTGGCAAATACGACCACCACACGCCCGCGCCGGGTCAGCCGAACCGCGTCGTTGCGCCTCGTCGCCGCCACCTGTGCCATTGCCCCGCTCCCATCTAGGTCGAACGCGCGTTCGATCGAACGCATGTTTGAGTTGTACCACGGGGCCCGGACAAAATCACGACACGTTCGAACAGATGTTTGAACTCGGGCTCGACAGCGGCTACGGTCCCACCCATGAGCACACATGGCGTCGGCCCGAGTCCCAGTGACGGAGCCGAGGTTCGTGAGATCCCGGACGGCCCGCCGGACGAGACCGGCCTGACCCCGCGGCAGCGCAAGGTGCTCGATGTCATCCGTGACTCGGTCGAGCGCCGCGGCTACCCGCCGTCGATGCGCGAGATCGGCGAGGCGGTCGGGCTGACCAGCACCAGCAGCGTCGCCCACCAGCTGTCCACACTGGAGCGCAAGGGCTTCCTCCGCCGCGACGCCAACCGGCCACGCGCGGTCGAGGTCCGGGTGCCGGCCCCGGCTTACGAGACCGGGCCGGCGGACCCGACCGGCGAAGGCGACGCCCGGCCGGTTCCGGCGTACGTCCCGGTGGTCGGGCGAATCGCCGCCGGCGGACCGATCCTGGCCGAGCAGGTCGTCGAGGACGTCTTCCCGCTTCCCCGCCAGCTCGTCGGCGACGGTCAGCTGTTCCTGCTGCAGGTCAAGGGCGAGTCGATGATCGAAGCCGCAATCGCCGACGGCGACTGGGTGGTCGTGCGCCAGCAGCCGACCGCCGACAACGGCGACATCGTCGCGGCGCTGATCGACGGTGAGGCGACGGTCAAGACCTTCCGCCGCCGCGACGGACACGTGTCGCTGATGCCGGCCAACCCGTTGTTCGCGCCGATCGACGGCGACCACGCAACCATCCTCGGCCGAGTCACAGCGGTGTTGAGACGGGTCTAGGAGACCAAGACCTCCCGCACAGAGCTACGGCGCTGCGGCGGGAGGGCGACGTCCGGCACACCCTGCGACAACAGCACCGTCACGCCGTTCGCCGGCATCGGCCGGCCGAACAGGAAGCCCTGACCGAACCCGCAGCCCATGTCGACCAGCGCCTGGCGCTGCTCCCCGGTCTCGATCCCCTCGGCGACCGTCGCGAGCCGCAGCGACTGGCCGAGCTGGACGATCGTGCGGGCCAGTTCCGATCCGTTCGGTGAGTCGTCGATGAAGCCCTTGTCGATCTTCAGCACGTCGACCGGGAAGCGGGCCAGGTACGACAGCGACGAGAAGCCGGTACCGAAGTCGTCGATCGCGATCCGCACTCCGAGCCGCTTGAGCGATCGCAACACCTCCACGGCCTCCTCGGTCCGGCCGAGCAGCACGCTTTCGGTCATCTCCAGCAGCAACGCGGCCGGCGGCAACGACGACTCCGCCAACGCCGCCGCGACCACGTCCACCAATGACGGCGACACCTGTCGCGCGGAGATGTTCACCCCGACCGAGAACGCCTTGCCGGGTGCGGCGAACTGCTGCCAGGCCGCGCCCTGCCGGCATGCCTCGAACAGCGCCCACTGGCCCATCGCCTCGATAAAGCCGTTCTCCTCCGCGACACCGATGAACTCCTGCGGCGGCACGATCCCGCAACCGGGCCGGTACCACCGCATCAATGCTTCGACCCCGACCGGCCGCCCCGTCGCGAGCTCCACCGTCGGTTGGTAGTGCAGTACGAGCTCACCGCCGCCGAGGGCTGCCCGCAGGTCGTCCTCCACTTGCAACCGCGCGAGCAGCGCGTCGTGCATCGCCCGCTCGAACACCACGACCCCGACGTTCTGCTCGGCCTTGGCGCGGTACATCGCGAGATCCGCGTTGCGCAGCAACAGATCCACCGAGTCCGCGTCCGGGTCGGCCAGCGCGATGCCGATCGAGACTCCGACCCGCAGCTCGCGGTCGTCCAGGGTGAACGGTCGTCGTAGCGACTCTTCGATCCGCTCTGCGACATCGCGCGCGGCCCGCAACCCGTCCCGGTCGGTGACCAGTACGGCGAACTCGTCGCCGCCGAACCGGGCCACCAAGTCTTCGCTACGGACGCAGTGCAACAGCCGCTGCGCGACCAGCCCGAGCAACGCGTCGCCGACGTCGTGACCCTGCGAGTCGTTGACCGCCTTGAACCCATCGAGGTCGCAGAACAACACCGCCACCTGCGCGGCGCAGGGATCACCCAACACCGCCGCGAGCCGCTCCTGGAACAGCGCCCGGTTGGCCAGCCCGGTGAGCTCGTCGTGGTACGCCTGGTGCGCCAGCCGTTCGGCGAGTTGCTTGCGGTCGGTCACGTCACGGGTGTTGAGGACGAGACCGCGGACGTCGGGTACGTCGATCAGGCTGGTGATGACGGTCTCGGTGTCCCGCCACGATCCGTCGCGGTGCGCCATAGGGAACTCCAGCACGAGCGACGTGCCGGGCAGGTCCGCCGCCCGCGCGATCGCCGCCTGCAGCCGGGCCGCATCGGCCGGTTGCAGCAGCGCCGACAGCGACTGGCCGACCGTGGCCGCCGGGTCGTGGCCGAACAATCGCTCCAAGGCCGGCGACTGGTAGCGCACCACACCGTTCGGGTCGAGCACGGTGACGACGTCCGAGGAGTGCTGCACCAGCGACCGGAACCACTGCTCCCGGGTGACCAGCTCGAGGGTCCGGGCGGCGACCTGTGACTCGAGCGTTCGCGAGAGCACCAGGTTGTCGAGCGACGCGACGATCAGCCGGGCGAGCAACAGCCCGGACAGCAACATCACGCCGCCGGCGAGCAGCGCCGGCAGCCGGTGCTCGGTCACCTGGTAGACGCTCACCGCCAGCGCGGCCAGCACCACCGGGCCGACCGCGGCGCACACCGCGACCCGTTCACGGCGCGGCATCACCGCGGTGTCGTCGGCGTCCTGGGTCATGGCCGCGGCGAGGATCAGGACCAGGCCGCCGCCGAGGAACAACTGGCCGGGACCGCTGACGGTCGCGGCGCCGGCCAGCCGCAGCCCGGACAGCCCGGCGTCACCGGCGGCCAGCGAGACGACGCCGGCACAGATCGGCAGCAACGCGCGCAGGCTCGCCCCACCGGGATAGCGGGCGCGGGAAAGGATCAACAGGCCGGCCACCGCGAGCGCGACGTCGGCCGCCGCGACGACGAACGCCCACACCAGCGCCGCGGTGGTCACGCGCTGGCCCTGGGCGGGCGCGAGCACCGCGTTGCCGGTGACCAGCGCGACCGCGCAGACCATCGTGGCGGCGTCGAGGAGGGTACGGCGGCTCGCCGCGCGGTCCGGCGCCGGCGCCCGCAGCCCGGCGACACCGACGGTCGCGACGATCGCGGCGAGCAGGTGCAAGACCGGCAAGCTGTCGCCGCCGACGGCCGAGCCGAACGAGATGCCGCGCAGGTCCGCCGCGCGCTGGGCCGCTTCGAGCAGGCAGGCGACGCCGACGAACAGCCACGGCCGGCGCATGCCCTGGGACCGCCAGGCCCGGATGAACGCCGCAGTCGCGGCCGCGCCACCGGCCCCGCCGACGAACGCCGCCGCGACGACCGCAAAGGGTTCGCGATCGCCGAGGCCGGAGGCAAGCATGACGAACGCTACGGCGGCGCCGACCGCCGTAGCGCCGACGGCAGCCCGGAGGCTGCGGACCCTGCGCACACACTGTGTGTCGGCAGGGCAAAGCCCACCATGTGTAGTCGCATGTGACGGTTCGGCAGCGAAAGGCGGACTAACCCGACCGGCGCAATATGGGGGCGGCTCAGCCGACGACGGCGGTCGGATTCTCCGCCGGCACCGCCGGACTAGGGACAATCCGGGGCAGTACGACGGTGAACCGGCTGCCCTCCCCGACGGTGGAGCTGACGTCGATCACGCCGCCCATCGCCTCGACCAGGCCACGACAGATCGACAACCCCAGCCCAACGCCGTGGTCCCGACGGGTGTCGCCGAGCTCGGCCTGGGTGAACGGCTCGAACAGGTGCGGCAGGAACTCGTTGTCGATGCCCCGACCCTGGTCGGCCACCCAGACCTCGACCCCGCGCTCGGTCAGCGCCGCGCCGATCTGGATCTCCGATCCCACCGGCGAATACTTGCGCGCGTTGTCGACGAGGTTGCCGACCACTTGCTCCAGCCGGACCGGGTCGGCGATGACGACCGGCAACCCGGTCTCCACCGCGGTCGCCAACCGGTGCACGCTGTCCGGCACCGACGCGACTACGTGATCGACCACGTCGACGATGCGCACCGGGCTGTTGGACACCCGCAGCGCGCCGCGGTCGAGATGTGCCTCGTCGAGCAGGTCCTCGACCAGCCGGTGCAGCCGACGTGCCTGGGTCTCAATCCGATCCAGCAACCGGGCCTGCTCCTCTTCGGCGAGGCTGCTCCCCCGGCCCTGCAACGTACGGGCGAAGCCGATCACCGCGGTCAGCGGCGTACGGAGTTCGTGCGAGACGTTGGCGAGGAAGCTCGACTTCATCCGGTTGAGTTCAGCCATCCGCTCGACCGTCGCCCGCTCGCGTTCGGATCGCCGGGCGTTGTCGACGCCGACCGCGATCTGCGCGGCGAGCGCGACGAGGAACGCGTCGGCCTCCTGCTCGGTGCGTTCCAGCAACAGCGCGCCGGTGGTGACACCGTCGGAAGCCAATGCGGCGAGCACGCATTCGTGCCCGTCGAACTCGGCCCGCCGTACCCGTTCGGGGAAATCGGGCAATGTCTGCGGCGGCTTCCACGCACCCGACCGGACCGCGTTCAGGGTGAGTTCGCGCGTGTCGTCGAGAAGATAGAGCGCGGCCGTCGTCGTACCGTTCATCCGGCTGAGGACGTCGACCGCCGCGTCAAGCACCAGCGGCAGCTTCGACGAGCTGGACGTCGCCGTCGTCATCGCGATCAGCGCGGTGAGTTCGTTCTGCCGGCGGCGGACGTTGTCGCCAAGGACCGCGTTGGCCTGTTGCAGTTGCCCGACCAACTCGGCGTTGCGCATCCGCAGCCAGCGCCGGTCGAGACCGTTGCGTACGGCGGTGAGCAGGTGCTCGGGGCGGACCGGCTTGACCAGGAAATCCTCGACCTTGCCGACCGCGACCAGCGCGGTCTCCGCCGCGGCGTAGCCGGTCATCAGCAGCACCGGCAGGTCGGGGTCGTTCGCCTTGAGCGCCTCGGCCAGCTCGATGCCGGTCGCGTCGGGCAACCGTTGGTCGAGGATCGCGAGCGCGATCGGCTCCGCGGACATGATGGCGTGGGCGCCGGCCGCCGTACCTGCGGTCACCGCGTTGATTTCGTGCGAGCCGAGGATCTCGGACAGCGTCTCCCGCATCCCAGCGTCGTCGTCGACGACCAGGACTCGCCAGAGTGCCGGTTCGGTCATGCCGCCACGGCACCCGCGAGGACGTCCAGCAGGTGCGGCGCGGCGAACGGCTTCTGCAGTACGGCGTGCACGCCGCCGGCTCGCGCCTGGGCCAGCCGTTCTTCGAGGGCGTACGCCGTCATCAGCACAACCGGCGGCGGCGGCGCGCCGGACTCGGTCAAGACCGCGACCCCGTCGCGGCCGGGCATCCGGACGTCCATCAGCACGAGGTCGTAGCCGCCGCGCAGCATGTACTCGAGCGCCGTGTCGCCGTTGTTGACCGCGGTCACGTCGTAGCCGGCGGCGGTGAGGATGTCGCTGAGCGTTTCCAGCATCCCGGGCTCGTCGTCGACGAGCAGCAGTTGGAGGCTCATGCCTTCACCTCGGTGGCCGCGTCACGATCGGCGGTCTGCCGGGGTACGGCGACTCGCGGCAGCGTCACCGTGAACGTGGTGCCCTGACCGGGCGCGGAGACCACCGCGATGTCGCCGCCGTGCGCTTCGACGATCCGGCGGCTGACCGCGAGACCGAGGCCGACGCCGCGCGCCTTCGTCGTATAGAACGGCTCGAACACCCGTCGGCTGACCTCTGGCTCCATGCCGATGCCGGTGTCGGTCACCGACATGTGCAGCCGCGGGCCGTCGGTCGTCAGGCCAACCGTCACAGTGCCGCCGTCGATCATCGCCTGGTAGGCGTTGCCGACGAGGTTCAGCAGCACCTGGCGAAGCATGTCGCGGTCGGCGGCAAGCAGCACCGGCGGTTCGGGCAGGTTGCGGACCGTCGTGATCCCCTTCGGCGGCGGCAGCACCGTCAAGGCTTCGTCGACCAGCCCGACCGCGTCGACGTCGGTCGTCACCGGGTCGCGTTGGCGGGCGAACTCGAGCAGGTCCGCCACGATGACGGTCGCCGCCGAGACCTCCCGTTCGGCCGTCGCTAGGTGCCGGCTGGCCGCTTCGGTCGGGTCCGGGCCAAGGTCACCGCGGAGCAGATAGACCGCATTGCTGATCACGCCGAGCGGGTTGCGCAACTCGTGGCCGATCGTGGAGGCGAGCTCGCCGATCGCGGCCAGTCGCTCCGATCGCACGAGTTGTTCCTGCGCATCGGCCAGCTCGCGCATCGAGCCCTTGAGCTCTTCGGTGCGCTCGTCCGCGACGGCGAGTGCGTACTCGCGTCGGCGGGCCAGCGTCTCGACGATGAACACGCCGAACAGGCCGACCGCGAGGACCGCGCCGAGCAGGATCCACGGTGTCGCGGTCGCGGCGGATCCCACCAGCGGGCGGCGCGCTTTCGCGACGAGCAGCCACGGCTGGCCCTCGCCGACCGGCGACGTCGCGACCGCGATGTCTCCGCGCAACGGCAACGTCCCGGCACCGCCCGAGGCGGTCAACAGCTGGTCCGCGTCGACCTTCGTTCCGACGTACACCGCAGCGATCAACTCGCTGAACGGCTGGCCGGACGTGGTCGGGCTGGAGACCTTCGGATGCACCACGCTCTCGGCGTAGATGGCGTAGCCCGGCAGCGCCGGTGAGGTGTAGGCGAAGCCGAGGTTGCGGTCGTTCGGGTCGCCGCCGAACAGCGGCGTGCTGACCAGGCCGCCGGTGAGGCCGGCCTTCGCGACCGCGTTCTGCACCGCAGCCGCTCGCGCACCGTCCAGCGTCGCCGGGATCGGCTTGCCCGACTGCGCGATGACCTGCCCGTTGGTCCGGACGAGCGCCATCGTCGCGAAGCCACCCGGCACCGACGTCAGCAGCTTCGTGCTGCGTCGGAAGGCGTCCGCGTTGGAGTTCGTCGCGGCCGCGGTACCGGCGAGCGACGAGAACTCCGAGCGGATCGAGCCGAGCAGGCTCGACAGGTAGAGCGATGCCTCGTCCGTCCGCTGCTTGAGCAGCTTGTGTTCCTGATCCGACACGACGTGACGGGTGAACACGAAGCTGGCCGTCGCCAGTACGGCGACCGCGAGCAGGACGAGCAACGACAGCGGACGCATGCGCATCCGCGAAGCCGGAATATCCGGCAAGCCGGCAGCCACCTGGGGACCCCTTACGGCGGTAGGAGCAGTGTCCTAATTCGACCAGCGTCGGGCGCTTTAGGGAATGGCACAGTAGGACTAACCCGGCGGCTCAGGAAGGGGTGGGCATATCGGTAAATCGGGCCAGATCCCCGGCTAACCAGGCAGGCAGCCGCGCCTCCAGCCGAGTGCCGGCGGAGTCGTGCTCGACCGCGTCCACCTGGCCGTGCTGGTGCACCTTCGCCACGAGGTCGCCCCGGTCGTACGGGATCAGTAGCGAGACCGGGACGTCGAACTCCGGCAGCAGCTCGGCGATCCGCAGCCGCAGCGCCTCGATGCCGGCGCCGGTCCGGGCCGACACGCAGACCGCGTCCGGGTGGCTACGGCGGATCCGCTCGACCTCGGCCGGGTCCGCGACGTCGGACTTGTTCACGACGACGAGCTCGCGGACGTCGTTGGCGCCGATCTCGCCGAGCACCTCCCGTACGGCGGCGAGCTGGCCCACCGGGTCAGGGTGCGCGCCGTCGACCACGTGCAGGACCAGGTCGGCCTCGCCTACTTCCTCCAACGTCGAGCGGAACGCCTCGACCAGCTGGTGCGGGAGGTGCCGGACGAACCCGACCGTGTCGGCGAGGGTGAACAGCCGGCCGTCCGGCGTCTCGGCCCGCCGTACCGTCGGGTCCAGCGTCGCGAACAGCGCGTTCTCGACGAGAACGCCGGCGCCGGTGAGCCGGTTGAGCAGGCTCGACTTGCCGGCGTTGGTGTAGCCGGCGATGACGACGCTCGGCACCGACCGGCGGCGGCGCTCCTGCCGCTTGACCTCGCGGGCGGTGCGCATCGCCGCGATGTCTCGGCGCAGCTTCGCCGTCCGCATCCGGATCCGGCGCCGGTCGGTCTCGATCTTCGTCTCGCCGGGGCCACGGGTGCCGATGCCGCCCCCACCGGCGACCCGGCCACCCGCCTGCCGGGACAGCGACTCGCCCCAGCCTCTGAGTCTCGGGAGCATGTACTCCATCTGGGCCAGCTCGACCTGCGCCTTGCCCTCGCGGCTACGGGCGTGCTGGGCGAAGATGTCGAGGATCAGCGCGGTCCGGTCGATCACCTTGACCTTGACGACGTCTTCGAGCTGGCGCAGCTGACCGGGCGTGAGTTCGCCGTCGCAGATGACCGTGTCGGCGCCGGTCGCGACGACGATGTCGCGCAGGTCTCTGGCTTTGCCGGAGCCGATGAAGGTCGCCGCGTCGGGCTTGTCCCGGCGCTGGATCAGGCCTTCGAGCACCTGCGAGCCGGCGGTCTCGGCGAGCGCCTTGAGCTCCTGCAGGCTGGTCTCGGCTTCGTCGAGCGTGCCGCTGGTCCAGACGCCGATCAGGACCACCCGCTCGAGCCGGAGCTGGCGGTACTCGACCTCGGAGATGTCCTCGAGCTCGGTGGTGATGCCGGCGACCCGGCGCAGGCCGCGGCGGGCGTCGAGTTCGAGCTCGACCCGCTCGTCGGCGTGGCCGGCGTCGTAGGGGTCGGCGGCGTACGAATCGGCCCCGTACAGGTCGATGGCAGATTCAGCGAGGTCCGCGGCTGTGTCTGCGGCTGTGTCTGCGGGGGCAGGGGCGGCGGCGGGGTGCGGGCGGGATGTCATGGGTTCGCTCATCGTCGCAGGGTCAACGCGTGGTGTCCCCCGGATATTCGCCACTGAACGTGATCACCGCCGGACCGGTGAGCAGTACCTCCCCGTCGTCCCGCCAGGTGACGGCCAGCCGGCCGCCGGGAACCGCGACGTCGTAAGACGTACGTTCGTTTTGAGCGGCCATCACGGCGACGGCGGCCGCGCACGCGCCGGTGCCGCAGGAGCGGGTCTCGCCGACGCCGCGTTCGTGCACCCGCATCCGGATGCTCGCCGGCCCGGTGCGCGCAACGATCTCGACATTGACGCCATCCGGGAACGCGGTCGGCGGGTCGACGGCCGGCGTGATGGTCAGGTCGACGCGATCAGGGTCGAGGTCGTTTTCGGCGACGACGAGGTGTGGGTTGCCCATCGACCAGCCGGCCGCCGGCCACCACCGGCCGTCGAGCTGCACCTTCGCGTCGGCGAGCTTCGTCGCCGGCCCCATGGCGACGGTGATGTCGCCGATGCTCGGCACCGTCACTTGCTTGACCCCGGCCCGGGTGTCGATCAGCAGGTCGCCGGGCTCCTCCAGCCCGCTGTCGACGAGGTAGCGGGCGAACACCCGGATGCCGTTGCCGCACATCTCGGCCAGCCCGCCGTCGGCGTTGCGGTAGTCCATGAACCAGCGCGGATGGTCCTCGGTCGGGGCGGCGACCCGAACGATCGCCAGCACGCCGTCGGCACCTACCCCGCGCCGCCGATCGCACAACGTACGTACGGTTTGGGCGTCGAGGTCCGGGGCGGCGTCCGGCAACAGCACGAAGTCGTTCTCGGTCCCGTGCCCCTTCAGAAACCGCACCTTGCCAGCGTAAGCGCCATCAGCCCCGCCCCACCCACCGTTGACGGTGACGTGGTGCGAGGCCTGGCGAGGGAGGTAGGGCTAGAGCGGGTGCAGCGTCCGGTCGCTGCGCGGATTAGGGATTCGGCCGGACCCCTGCCATCCGGTGCCGTGGGCCAGCATGAGCCGGGCCTGCTCGGCGCGTTGCGGCCCGCTGAACAGGTAGCCGAGCGCGCGGTCGCAGCCGAGCTCGCAGAGCCGAGCGCCCTCGGACCACGACTCGACGCCTTCGGCGACCACGCGGATGCCGTGCGCGTGCGCAAGCTCGATCACCGACGACACGATCGTGTCGTTCTCGAGGTCGTTGCCCACGCCACGGACGAACGACTGGTCGAGCTTGACCGCCTCGATCGGCAGCTCGCCGAGGGTCGCGAGCGAGGAGTACCAGGTGCCGAAATCGTCGAGGGCGAGCGCGATGCCGGCGTCCTTGAGTTCGGCCAGCAGCATCGCCGTGTGCCGGCTGCCGCCGCCGATCCCCTCTTCGGTGACTTCGAGGCCGAGTACGCCGGGCGGCAGCGCGCTGTCGTGTACCAAGCCGAGCAGCCGGTCGACGAAGTCCGACTCGAGCAGCTGCGAGCCGGAGACGTTGACCCACATCTGCCGGCGCGAGCCGTCGACGGTAGGCGGCAGCGGTCGCCAACTCTCCAGCTCAGCGACGCAGCGTTCGAGCACCCACCAGCCGAGCCGCGGTAGCAGGCCCGCGCCGTCGGCGACGGCGAGGAAGTCGGCCGGCCACAGCAGGCCGCGCTGCGGATGCTGCCAGCGCAGCAACGCCTCCATGCCGACGACCGCGCCACTGGCGAGGTCGACCTCCGGCTGGAAATGCAGCACCAGCGCGTCGGTGTCGAGCGCGCGGGAGAGCGCGGGAACGAGATCGAGGTCCAAGCTCGGCATGAGGCTCCTCGTGGGCGCGAGAATCCGCTATGTCCCGGCAGTGTGGGGCCAAGATCACCCAACCGGTATGGCCCGAACGGTCTAGTTTTCCGCGGACGCGACTGCGGTCGCGTGCGAAACCAGGTCGGCGGCGCCGGCGTCGAGCCAATGGATCCGCGGGTCGCGGCGGAACCACGACCGCTGCCGGCGGACAAACCTACGGGTAGCCAGCGCGGTCGCCGCGACCGCGTCCGCTTGGGTGAGCGAGCCGGCGAGCATCGCGAGGACTTGCTGGTAGCCGAGCGCTCGGGAAGACGTACGTCCGTCTTGCAATCCGGCCGTGATCAGCGCGCGGACCTCGTCGATGAGGCCGGCGGCGAACATCCGCTCAACCCGCTGCCCGACCCGCTGATCGAGGGTCGCGTCGTCGAGGTCGAGGCCGATCTGGACGACGTCGTACACCGCCTCGTACGACGGCAGCGCGGCGGTGAACGGCCGGCCGGTGAGCTCGACGACTTCGAGCGCGCGCACGATTCTGCGGCCGTTCGTCGGCAGGATGGCCGCGGCCGCGGCCGGATCGCGTTGGGCGAGCCGGCCGTGCAACGCGACCGAACCGACGGCGGCAAGTTCGGCTTCGAGCGCGGTGCGCAGACCGGCATCGGTGCCGGGGAACTCGATCCGATCGAGCGCCGCCCGCACGTACAACCCGCTGCCGCCGACGAGGATCGGTACGACGCCGCGGCCGTGCAGGTCGTCGATCACGGCGCGGGCACGTTGCTGGTACTCCGCTACCGACGCGGGATAGGTCACCGGCCAGATGTCGAGCAGGTGATGCGGAGTGGCCGCGCGCTCGGCCGGGCCGACCTTCGCCGTACCGATGTCCATCCCGCAGTAGAGCTGCATCGAGTCGGCATTGACGACCTCGCCGCCGAGGGCTCGCGCGAGGGCGATCGCGAGCGCCGACTTGCCGGTCGCGGTCGGACCGACGACGGCGACGACGCGCCCGGTCACCGCCATTTCCAGGCAGCGACGTGATAGCCGACGCCGTATGGCGCGTTGAACATTGGCTCGACCGCGACCGTTGCGTTGGTGGTCGCCGCGCCGGCGAGGACCTGCCACGGCGCGCGCCCGGCCACGAGCAACTCGTCGGCAAGCGACTGGTCCAGTGCGGCGAGGGCGTCCCAATTCGCCGACGCGAAAACCGTACGTACGTCTTGGTCAAAGCGGGCGGCGCGGTCATCGACGTAACCGGGAGCTTTGACGTCGTGGCGGGCCGAGCCGTCGCCCATCACCAGCAACGCGACCCGGTCAGCGGACGCGGCGAGTTCCGCGCCGAGCGCCGCGCACTCGCCGGCGTCGAGCGACGGATCAACCGCGACGAACGACCGCGGCCGGCCGCGGGTGAGCCAGGCACCGACAAGTACGGAGAGGGGCAACGGCTCCGGCACATCGACCGGCACGTCGACACCCCACGGCGCGAACGACGTCGCGTGCGGAGTCGCATCGGCACCGACGACATAAAGCACGTCGTAGGGCGCGAGCGCATCGACGGCAGTGACACACGCGGCTCGGACATCGTCGAGTTCGGGTGCGGCGCCGGCGGCTAGTTCCGGGATGAGCAGTGGCGGGTGCGGGCAGACCGCCGCGGCGGTCAGCACGTCCGGAGCGACGGCAGTCCGACGAATACGCCAGCTGTCTGCGCGGGCGCCCGCGGGGTGCGACGCCGTACCGCCAGCACGTCGTCGGCGACGAGATGATGCGGCGCGGCGTAGGTGACTCGCGCGGTCACGACATCGCCCGGCAGCGCATCGCAGGCCGCGAGGTGCACCAGCCGATTGTCCCGCGCGCGACCGGACAGCCGGTGGGTCGCGTCGTCCTTGCGTCCTTCGCCTTCGGCGACCAACACCTCGAGAGTCGCGCCGTGCAACGCTTTGTTCTCGGTCCACGCGATGTCGTCGACGAGCTCGACCAACCGTTGGTACCGCTCGGCGACAACCGTGGGCGGCACTTGATCCGGCATGTCCGCGGCCGGCGTACCCGGACGCTTGGAGTACTGGAACGTGAACGCGCCGGCGAACCTCGCAGCGCGTACGACATCGAGGGTCTGCGCGAAGTCGTCGTCGGTCTCGCCGGGGAAGCCGACGATGATGTCGGTCGTGATCGCGGCGTCGGGCATGGCCGCGCGGACGCGGTCGAGGATGCCGAGGTAGCGATCGGCGCGATACGAGCGGCGCATCGCCTTCAACACTCGATCGCTGCCGGACTGCAACGGCATGTGCAGGCTCGGCATCACGTTCGGTGTCTCGGCCATCGCGTCGATGACGTCGTCGGTGAAGTCGCGCGGATGCGGGCTGGTGAACCGCACCCGTTCGAGCCCGTCGATGTCACCGCACGCGCGCAACAGTTGCGCGAACGCATCGCGCTGGCCGAACTCGGCGCCGTAGGAGTTGACGTTCTGACCGAGCAACGTGATCTCGATGACACCGTCATCGACGAGTGCTTGTACTTCGCGCAAGATGTCGCCGGGCCGGCGATCGCGTTCCTTGCCGCGCAACGACGGGACGATGCAGAACGTGCAGGTGTTGTTGCAACCGACGCTGATGCTGACCCACGCGCGGTACGCCGATTCACGTCGCGTCGGCAATGTCGACGGAAAGACTTCGAGCGCTTCGAGCAACTCGACTTGCGACTCCTGCTCGACTCGCGCGCGTTCGAGCAGCGTCGGCAGCGCACCGACGTTGTGCGTCCCGAACACGACGTCGACCCACGGCGCGCGCTCGACGATGGTGCCGCGATCCTTTTGCGCGAGGCAGCCGCCGACCGCGATCTGCATGCCGGGGTTCGCCTTCTTCGTCGGCAGCAGGTGACCGAGGTTTCCGTAGAGCCGGTTGTCGGCGTTCTCCCGGACCGCGCAGGTGTTGAACACCACGACGTCCGGAGTGCTGTCGTCCGGAGCTTTCACGTAGCCGGCGGCTTCGAGCAGCCCGGCGATCCGCTCGGAGTCGTGCACGTTCATCTGGCACCCGTAGGTGCGGACGTCGTACGTGCGCGGGCTCACACCGACCAGGCTACGGTGCATGGCAGGGTAGGGCGCATGACACACAAGAGCCGGCTCACCGCCGTACTCGTCGACGTACCGGCCTCGGATCACGAATCGGCGATCACGTTCTGGTCGGCTGCGCTGGGCAAGCCGGCCAACCGGATCGACAAGTACCCGGAGTACGCGTTCCTCGGCCAGGCGACGCCCGGCATCGAGTTCATGGTGCAGGGCACCGGCGACGACGGGCCGCGCATCCACATCGACATCGAGAGCGACGACGTCGAGGCCGAGGTCGCGCGCCTAGCCGCCCTCGGCGCGACCGAGATCGGCCGGCACAACAGCTGGGTCATCATGCGCGACCCGATCGGCACCGTGTTCTGCGTCGTACGCGTCCAGGTGCAGGAAGCGTTCGACGCGCACGCGACTACCTGGGACTGACCCGCCGACGTCGCTTGCGAGCCAGTACGACGAGACCGCTGCCGACCAGGGCGAGGGCCGTGGCCGGCACCCAGCTGCCGAGACCGGTGTCGACCAACCGCCCGCCACCGCTCGAAGGCTTCTTCTGGCCACCCGAGGTGCTGGTCACCGCGGTCGAGCCGAAGTCGAGCTGCCAGGCGCCACGGCCGTAGAGCGCGACGAGCAAGTGCTTGCCGGTCGGGTCGATGTAGAGGTCGTGCGCGCCGACGCCGAGCGGCAACCCGCCGCCGAGCCGGGACCACTTGCCGTCACCGATCGCGTCCGCGAACACACCGACCTCGGTGGCGACGAACAACTGGTTGCCGCGGATCGCAAGACCACGCGCCTCGGTCCGCGGCAGGTTGCCGGTGATGTCGGTGAAGTGGTCGCCGCCGTCGTGGCTGACCAAGACTTTCGCCGAGCCGGTCGTCGCGGTGGAGAACTCGAACGGGTTCTGCTGGCCGACCGCGACGTACACGGTGCGGTCGTCCTTCGGATCGATGACGACCGAGGTGATCCAGCCCTTCGGCAAGCCGATGCTCTTCGCGAGGTGCCAGCACGCGGTCGACGCCTTCGCCGCCGTGCAACCGGGCTTCACGTTGGTCGCGATCTTCGACAGCAGCAGCGACGGGTTGGTGAACGCGCCACGGCACGCGCCGCAGACGGCGTCGTAGATCGCGGCGCCGCGGACCGCGAGTGCGGTCGCAGACCACGGATAGTTCTTGCCGGTGGACGGGCTCTTGTTCGGGCTGGTGCCGGCGTCGTACGACTGGCTCCAGTCGGTCTGGAGGATGGTGCTGGTCGCGACGGGGTCGTAGAGCACCTGCGTGTTCGTGCCCTTCGTCGTCTCCCACACCGTCTGCGCGGCGGCGACGAGGTGGTTGGCGTCGGTCGGGTCGATGGCGACCGGTGAGGTGAAGTTCGCACCGCTGATGTTGGTGTCGCCGACCGCGCCCGGCGGGATGGCGGTGATCGTCTTCCCGTGGTCGGCCGTGTAATAGATGATGTCGTTCGGCGTGGTGCAGTACCAGACATCCGGGTTCGGGGTCGCCAGCACGTAGACGCCGTCACCACCACAGACCTCGATGCCGTGCGTCGATCCCTGCGGCACGAAGATGGATCCGTTGTCCTGCAACGCCGCGATGATTTCGCCGTCCGGCTTGAGTGCGACGTGGTACGGCTCGGTGGTCGAGATGTCGTTGAGCGCGGTCCAGTTGCGGTTGTCGACACCGACCTGCGTCGGGTCGATCGACTGGGTCAGCGTGTGACTGTCCTGCCGGAAGAAACCGCCGTCGTTGCCGGTGTACAGCCGGGTGCCGGCGCTGGTCGGCACCGCGATGCCGGCGTGCTGATCCGGGTGCGTCGACATGCCGCCGACGATCGGCGTCACGTCGGGGCAGGACACGCCGTACGTCGGCGGGACGTTCTGGTAGTAGAGGATGAAGCCGCAAAGGTCGGCGTAGCGCTGCACGGTGCTCATGTGCGCGGGCAGCGGGTCGTCGCCGGAGGACGCCGGCAGCGATTGGAAGACCTCTTCGAGGCCGAGGTAGACCTGATCGGCGACCTTCGGATCAGTGGCGACCCAGAGGTTGTAGTAGCCCTGCACACCGATGCCGTAGCCGAGCGCGGCGAGCCCGGTGAGCAGGCTGTTCTCGCTCGTCAACATCGACTGCGGGTTGGCCTTCATCTTCCAGGTCGCGCCGTCGTCGTTGGACCGGTAGAGACCGTTGAAGGTCGTGTTGGTCTTGTTGAGATTGCCGGCCGGAGTGGACGCGACGAGGTCGAGGCTGGCCGGTTCCTTGCCGGCGGCGAGACCGGCGTCGCTGATCGCGGCCCACAGCACCGAGGTGTGCCCGGCGACGGTTTCGTAGGCGAGCCGGATCCGGCCGACCGGGTCGGACGACGCGGTCGGGCTGCTGCCGAATCCGGTCGCCGTCAGCTTGGTGAACGACGTACCGCCGTTGGTGGATCGGTAGAGGCCGTTGCCGGGCGATGCGGTCGCGCCGCTGGGCAGCTTGTACTTGCCGAGCGGGAAGCCGACGGCCACGGTGATCTCGTTGGCGTCGTCGGGCTTGACCGCGATGTCGCTGACCCAGTTGGCCAGGAAGCCGGTGCTGCCGGTGGGCAGCGCTACGGCGACGAACCCATTGGCCGGGTGGGCCTTGTCGAGCCGGAACAGACCGCGGTTCGAGCCGTAGAAGACCGCGTTCGCAGTGGCGACGAGCGCGTTGCTGCCGTAGCCCTGCGTCGACTGCGTCGGTCGGGTCCAGTGCTTGCCGAGGTCGTGGGTGACGTAGACGCCGGTGCCGTTCACGTCACCGGACAGCGTCAGGTAGCTGATGCCGGTGCCGGCGTAGATGGTGTTGGGATCGCTCGGGTCGACCGCGACCGCGCCGATGCCCTGACGCGCCAGCTTGCCGTCGGTGATGTTGGTCCAGTGGGTGCCGGAATCGGCGCTGCGCCACAGGCCACCCATGTTGCCGATGTAGACGACGTCGGGGTTGTTCGGCTGCGTGGTGACGACCGCGCCCATGCCGGTGACCCGGGCGAACCGCTCCCCCGACTGCGAGTAACCCGCCGGCTGGTCGATGCCGAACGGGCCGCGCGCCTTCCAGTGCGTGGTGCCCGCGGTGACCGGAAGCGCCTGCGCCTCGGCGGTGTATTTGAGGAAGTCGGCGACGTTGTTGTTGGCGTTGTCGGCGCCGCTGAGGTTGAGCAGGTTCGGCTCGTCGTCGTGCTCTCCAGGGTTCGCCGCGGCCGGAAAGACGTGCGGCACGCCGACGATCGCCTGGGCGCCGCTCTGGAGGACCGGCGCGGTGAGGGTGGACAGCCCGGCAAGTGTCGCGGCCAGGGGCACCAGCCCGATGGTCAGGATGCGGGTGCGGCTTGCCATGGTGGTCCTCGATTCCCCGTGAATTGTCCCGGTTCGCCGGAAATCCTACGCCGGACGAGGAATCGCGTATGCAACCGTTGCGGTGCGCCTACCCGGTCGGCTCGACGATGTCCGTCGCCGGCAGGTCACCGAAGATGTTGAACCGGTCGAGGTACGGCGCCGCGTCGCCGTCCCACTCGTACGCCGCGACCTGCCGGCGGCTGCGGCGGCCGGAGAGGGCGCGGAACAACTCGAACTCGCTCGCTCTCACCGTCGCGACCGGCTCGCCGATGCCGGCGGTGAAGGCGAAGTCGGTGTCGGTGGCCTCGATCGACAGCGGCGGGACGCCCGCCTGCTTGAGCCCGTAGCCGCAGCCGAACGCGTAGAGGTTGGTGCAGAACCGCAGCTCGTCGGCGCCGATCGCGGGTGACGCGTGGAGTGCGCCGCGGATGTCCTGCTCGTGGGTCAACGCGTCGACGGCGAGGTTCGGCGGGACCAGGCCGGCCTCCGCGCCTTCGCACATCGCTTGCACATTGGGCGCCCACCCGTCGAGCAGTTCCTTGACGTGCCGGTCCTTGCGTTCGGCGACCTGCGTCGCGGTCTGCTCGTCGGTGGGCACACCGGTGAGCCGCCCGGCCAGCGCGTCGGTCGGGATCGCGGCGAGGTGCGCGAGGACGTCGTGCACCGACCACTGCGGCGTACCCGGAACGGGTGTGCCGGCGTCGTCGTCCGACAGACCGCGGGCGAACTCGGTGATCCGCTCATGCGCGGACCGGTAGTGACGGGCGATGTCGTCGCCGGTGGGCTTCATGTGTGTTTCCCTACTTCGCGTACTCGGTCGCGCGTGACTCGCGCACGACGGTGATCCGGATCTGGCCGGGGTAGGTCAGCTCCTCTTCGATCTGCTTGGCGACGTCACGGGCGATGACTTGCGCGCCGATGTCGTCGATGTCCTCGGGCTTGACCATCACTCGGATCTCGCGGCCGGCCTGCATCGCGAAGACCTTCTCGACGCCGGGCTTCTCACTGGCGATCTGCTCGATGCGTTCGAGCCGCTTGACGTAGTGCTCCAGGCTTTCGCGGCGCGCGCCCGGCCGGCCGCCGCTGATGCCGTCGGCGGCTTGGGTGAGTACCGCTTCGACGGTGCGGACCTCGACCTCGTTGTGGTGCGCCTCGATCGCGTGCACGACGTCTTCGTGTTCGCCGTACTTTCGGGCGATCTCGGCGCCGATGATCGCGTGACTGCCTTCGACCTCGTGCGTGAGTGCCTTGCCGACGTCGTGCAAGACGGTGCAGCGCTTCATCAGTACCGGGTCGAGCCGTAGCTCGCTCGCCATCATTCCGGCGATGTGCGCGGACTCGATCAGGTGCTTGAGGACGTTCTGCCCGTAGGACGTCCGGTAACGGAGTTGGCCGAGCAGGGTGATCAGCTCGGGGTGCATGTCGGTGAGGCCGACCTCGACCAACGCGTCCTCACCGGCGCGGACGCAGAGCAGTTGCACCTCTTGCTTGCTGCGCTCGTAGATCTCCTCGATCCGGTGCGGGTGGATGCGGCCGTCGAGGACCAGCTTTTCCAAGGTGAGCCGGCCGACCTCGCGCCGGACTGGGTCGAAGCAACTGAGCAGTACCGCTTCGGGGGTGTCGTCGATGATGAGGTTGACGCCGGTCGTGGACTCGAACGCGCGGATGTTGCGGCCCTCGCGGCCGATGATCCGGCCCTTCATGTCGTCGCTCGGCAAGTGCAGGACGCTGACGACGGACTCGGCGGTCTGCTCCGAGGCGACCCGCTGGATGGCGAGGGTGACGATCTTGCGGGCTCTTGTTTCGCCTTCCTCCTTGGCCTCGTGCTCGATGTCGCGGACGATGATCGCGGCTTCGCGCTTGGCCTGGGTCTCGATGGTCTTGACCAGCTCGGCCTTGGCGTCGTGTGCGGTGAGCCCGGCGACGCGTTCGAGCTCGCGAGCGCGCTCGGCCTCGGCGGTTTCCAGCTCGGCGATGCGGC
>JAVEEG010000284.1 GCA_030840585.1 Frankiaceae bacterium
GTGGCGGCTAACCATGGCCGCGCGCCCGGGTACTCAAACGCAGTAACGCTGTCGATCAGATAGCGAACGGCGGGGTTCTCGCGGAAGGGGGCGTAGCGGCCTAGCGAAGCTAGGACCGGTCAGCCCCCGCAGCGAGAACCCCGCCCAACCAAGCCGACTAGAGCGACTCGACGGCTTCCTGTTCCTGCTCGTGCATCTCGGCCTTCTTCTCGTGCATCTTTGCCTTGGCCTGCGCCTCGGTGGCCTTCGTCTCCTCGGCACCCTTGGCGGCCTGCGCCTTGCCCTCGGCCTGCAACGTCTCGTTGTCAGTGATGTCGCCGGCGGTTTCCTTCAGCTTGCCCTTCGCCTGTTCCATAACGCCCATGTCGATCACACCTTCGCTTTCTGCGCGGCTTGCTCGCGCTGTTCGTACGTGCGTGCCTTCGCCTTGTGCGCGTCGGCCTTGGCCTGCTCGCGAATGGCCTTGAGCTTCTCGGTGCCCTTGGCCTGCTGCGCCTCACCAGCGTTGATCAGGCGCTCCTGGTCGAAGACCTCGCCGACGACCTCTTTGCCGAGGCCGACGACCTTGTCGTACAGGCCGGTCGCGTCCTTCGGGTCAATCCGCGGGATCCGCATGGTTGTGCCCTCCTGGTTTCGACGGGGATGTCTTAGTCATGCCCGCTAGCTGTGGGCTAACACTGTCGGTTACGCCACAATGCCGGTCATGAGAAGCACGATGCAGGACGTCCCGCTGTCGGTCGCGTCGATCCTCCGGCACGGCTGCGACGTCTACCCGGACGGTCAGATCATCACGCTGGGCGAGAGCGGTAACCGGCGCGCGTCGTTCGTCGATGTCGCGGCCAATGCGGCCCGGCTGGCCCATGGTTTGCGCCGGCTCGGCATCGACGGCGATCAGCGCGTGGGCACCTTCATGTGGAACAACCAGGAACACATGGAGGCGTACCTCGCGGTGCCGTCGATGGGTGCGGTCCTGCACACGTTGAACATCCGGCTGTTCCCGGATCAGGTCGCGTACATCGCGAATCACGCCGAGGATCGTGTCGTCATCGTCGACTCGTCACTCATCCCGTTGCTCGCGCGTGTCTTGCCGGAGATGTCGACGGTCGAAACAGTGATCGTGGTCGGCGACGGAGACGCCGCGCCGCTCGAACCGGCGGGCAAGCAGATCGTGCGGTACGCCGACGTGCTGGCCGGCGGCGAAGCGTCGTACGACTGGCCTGATGTCGACGAGCGGTCGGCGGCCGCGATGTGTTACACGAGCGGGACGACCGGCAACCCGAAGGGCGTCGCGTACTCGCACCGGTCGATGTGGCTGCATTCGCTGGCAGCGACGACGACGAACATGCTGGCGCTGTCGGCGGAGGACGTCGCGCTGGTGATCGTGCCGCAGTTCCATGCGAACGCGTGGGGCATCCCGTACGCCGCATTCATGGCCGGCGCGGACTTGGTGATGCCGGACCGGTTCCTGCAAGCGGAGCCGTTGGTACGTGCGATCGAGGCGGAACGGCCGACGATGAGCGGCGCGGTGCCGACGATCTGGAACGACATTCTCACGTACCTGCGGGCGAATCCGGGGCACGACATCTCATCGATCAAGCGGATCATCTGCGGTGGTTCGGCGGTGCCGCGGGCGCTGATGCAGGCGTTCGAGGACGAGCTAGGAATCACGATCATTCAGGCCTGGGGCATGACGGAGACGTCGCCGCTCGGATCGGTCGCGCGGCCGCCGCGCGGCTTGTCGGCGGACGCGGCGTGGGACTACCGCGCGACCGCGGGCCGGTTCGCGTTCGGGGTGCAAGGGCGCATCGTCGACGACAACGGCGACGTGCAGCAGCGGGACGGCAAGGCGGTCGGTGAGTTGCAGGTGCGCGGGCCGTGGGTGGCGGCGGCGTACTACAAAGACGACGACCCGCAGAAGTTCGACAACGGCTGGTTGCGGACCGGCGATGTCGGCACGATCGATCCGCGCGGGTACATCACGCTGACCGACCGGGCCAAAGATGTCATCAAGAGTGGTGGCGAGTGGATCTCGTCGGTCGAGCTCGAGGGGACGTTGATGGCGCACCCGTCAGTTCGGGAGGCCGCGGTGGTCGGCGTACCGGATGAGCGTTGGGACGAGCGGCCGCTCGCCGCGGTGGTGGTGCGCGACGGTTCGTCGGTGACGGCTTCGGAGTTGTGCACGTGGCTGTCCGACCGGGTGGCGAAGTGGTGGCTGCCGGAGCGGTGGGCGTTCGTCGACGAGGTGCCGAAGACGAGCGTCGGCAAGTTCGACAAGAAGGTGTTGCGCAAGCGGTACGCCGACGGCGAGCTTTCGGTCGAAACTTTGGGGTGATTTGAGGGCAACCTTTCGGCCGGGGGTGGTGTCTTGAGGTCGTGGATGCGCGGCTGAGCGATTACGTGCGCGGGCAGTGGCCGTCGCTCGTCCGCTATGCGACGTTGCTCTGCGGCGATGCGGTCGAAGCCGAAGAGTTGGTGCAGTCGGCGCTGGTGCGGGTCGCGTTGCGTTGGCCGTTCGTGCGGGACAAGGACAACCCGGACGGCTATGTGAAGCGCGCGATCGTGCACGGTCAGATCAACCGTTGGCGCCGGCTCGGCCGGCACGAGACGGTGGTGTCGGTCTTACCGGAGGTCGCGGTCGCGGACGGGTCGGCCGCGCTGGACGAACACGACGCGGTCCGACGCGCCTTGGCTACCTTGCCGCCGCGGCAGCGCGCCGTACTCGTGCTGCGTTATCTGGACGATCGAACCGAACAGGAAACCGCTGCCGTGCTGGGTTGTTCCGTCGGCACGGTGAAGAGCCAGACGCACAAGGCGCTGGCGAAGTTGCGCGAAACCGTCCAGCCGAACGGGGTGCTGTCGTGACCGACATCGAAGAGTTGGTTCGCGAGTCGTTGCGGACCGCGCCGCCGGTCGTCCCGTCGACCAGCGATCCTGTTGCTGCGGTCGCGGGCCGGGTACGGCGAGCGCGCGCGTTGTGGGGTGGCGGTGTCGTTGCCGTGGTCGCGGTCGTCGTGGCCGCGGTCGTCGTACCGCTGTCGTTACGGGACTCCTCCGCCGGCCGGCTTGTTCCGGCGGGACCGTCGCCAAGTGCCTCACCGCAATCGTCCGCCGACGACGGAAGCGTAACGGCGTGGGATAGGGATTCGTTGGCGGTCACCTCGGGCGGCGGATTCCTGTGGGAGCTAAGTCGTGGCGAGGCGTCGAACGGCAACTCGATGTCGGTCGCGAAGGTCGACCCGACGACACATCGCGTGATCTCAACGTGGAAAGTGGCTGGCGGAGATGCGCTGGCGTACGGCGGCGGTGCGGTGTGGGTCTGGACACACAGCACGCACGAAATCGACATGGTCACCGGCGGCGGCCTTGTCCAGGCGGTCGATGTGAGCTCCGGCAAGACCGGCAGTTACGTGGTCGGCACGAACGAGTTCATGGACGAGCTGAGCGTCTT
>JAVEEG010000285.1 GCA_030840585.1 Frankiaceae bacterium
TCGCGGCGACGTTGTCCCGCACGGCCCGGACCGCTTTCGCGTCCCGTTCAACGAGTACGACGGGCGCGGCGCCGCGGCTCGCGGCCTCCAGCCCGACCGCGCCGGATCCGGCGTACAGGTCGAGGAACGACCGGCCGGACAAGTCGCCGCCGAGCGACGAGAACAGCCCTTCGCGGACCCGGTCGGACGTCGGGCGGGTGGTCCGGCCGGCCGGGGTCGCCAACTGCCGCCCGCCGGCCGCGCCGCCGATAATCCTTGTCAACTCAAGCCTTTTCCAGGTACTCGGCTCGATCGGTGTCGACCAGTTCGCGTACCGCGTCGGCCAGTGCGGGGTGCTCGTCCAGCGACGGATCGGCCGCGACCAGGTCGGTCGCCTCGACCCGCGCGTCGGCGATCACGTCCTCGTCGCGGAGCAGCCGGAGCAGCCGGAGGCTCGACCGCGCGCCCGACTGCGACGCACCGAGCACGTCGCCCTCGCGCCGTTGTTCGAGATCGAGCCGGGCGAGGGCGAACCCGTCGAGGGTCGCCGCGACCCCGTCCACCCGCTCCCGGGCCGGCGTATCCGCGGCCGCAGTAGTCACCAGCAGGCAGAGGCCGGCATGGCTGCCGCGGCCGATCCGGCCACGCAGTTGGTGCAACTGAGAGACACCGAACCGATCCGCGTCGAGCACGACCATGACCGTCGCGTTCGGTACGTCGACCCCGACCTCGATCACGGTCGTCGCAACGAGCACGTCGACGTCGCCGGCGGTGAATCGACGCATCACGTCGTCCTTGGCGTCGGCCGGCATCCGGCCGTGCAGTTGCTCGACCCGTACGGCGGACAGCGGACCGGCGGCGAGCATCGGTGCGACCTCGCTGACCGCGGCCGCGGCATTCGCGGTCTCGTCGTCGGTGTCCTCTTCGGCCGCGTCCGCATCGATCCGCGGGCACACCACGTAGGCCTGCCGGCCGGCCGCGACCTCCTCGCCGATCCGCGCCCAGACCCGCTCGATCCAGTGCGGGTGGTCGACGAGCGCGACGACGGTCGTCTCAATCGGTGCGCGGCCGAGCGGCAACTCCTTCAACTCCGACGTCTCGAGGTCGCCGTACACCGTCATCGCGACCGTGCGCGGGATCGGTGTCGCGGTCATGACGAGTACGTGCGGTGGCGCGGACCCCTTGGCCCGCAACGCATCCCGTTGCTCGACTCCGAAGCGATGCTGCTCGTCGACGACGACGAGACCGAGGTCGGCGAACTGCACGTGCTCCTGCAACAACGCGTGCGTTCCGACGACGATCCCGGCGGCGCCACTCGCTGCGTCGAGCAGGTTCTCCCGCCGTGCCTTCGCGCCCTGCGATCCAGTCAGCAACGCGACCCTGGTCGCGACGTCCGCGCCGCCGAGTTCACCAGCTTGCGCGAGTGGTCCGAGCAAGTGTCGCAACGTACGAAAGTGTTGCTGCGCAAGGACTTCGGTCGGTGCGAGCAACGCCGCCTGGCCGCCACTGTCGACAACGGCGAGCATCGCCCGCAACGCGACGACGGTCTTACCGGAACCGACTTCGCCTTGCAGCAACCGGTGCATCGGATGCGTACGGGCGAGGTCGTCGAGGATCTGCGCACTCACTTGCTGCTGTCCGTCGGTCAGCACGAACGGCAGCGTCCGGTCGAACTCGTCGAGCAACCCACCCGGCTTGGGTTCGCGCGGGGTCGCGGGTTGCGCGGCGATCGCGGCCCGGCTCTGCGCGAGCACGACCTGCAACACGAACGCCTCGTCCCACTTCAACCTCAACTGCGCGCGCTTCACCTCGTCGAACGTGTCGGGCTGGTGCACGAGTCGCAGCGCCTCGCGCAACGGCAACAGCCCACGCCGATCCCGTAACCCGTCGGGCAGCGGATCGTCAGCAATATCAACGACATCGAGCGCGATCCGGATCGCCTTCGCGACCTTCCACGACGGCATCGCCGCGGTCGCGGGATACACCGGCAACAAGCCGGTCAGCATCGACTCTTCGACGTCGGAGTCGTCTTCGAGCAACTGTGTCTGCGGGTTCGTGAGCTGCCGCCGGCCGTTGAAGCTGCCGACCTTGCCAGCGAACAAGCCGCGCTGCCCCGGCCGTAACTGCGACGCGCGCCACGACTGGTTGAAGAACGTGAGCCGCAACTGCGCATTGCCGTCGGTGACGACAACCTCGACCAGCGTGCCGCGCCGGTTGCGCATCGATCGCGTGTCGACCTTCGCGATCTCGGCCTGCACGGTGACGTACTCGTCCTCGCGTAGATCCGACAGCGGCGTGAGCACCCCGCGTTCGGCGTACCGCCGCGGGTAGTGCCGCAACAAGTCGCCGGCGGTGCGCAGATCCAGCCCGGTTTCAAAGGCTTTTGCGGTCTTGCCGCCGACGACGTCGCGCAGCGGCGATGACAGCGTCGGGCTCACTCGACACCGACCAGCAACGGGAACAGTGGCTGCCCGCCGTCGTACGTCACGACCTCGACGACCGGCCGGGTGACCGCGAGGTAGTCGGCGAGGTTCGCACTGAGATCGGCCGCGGCGTCGACACCCGTCACCAGCGTCACGAGCTCGCCGCCGCCGATCAGCAACCGGTCGAGCAACCCGCGCGACACCTCGGTCACGTCGTCGCCGATCAGCACCACGTCGTCGTCGAGCAGGCCGAGGATGTCGCCGGCCCGGCAGCGGCCGGCCATCGTCTGCGCGTCACTGCTCGCTCGGGTGACCGCGCCGTACCGGGTCGCGGCCGCGGCGGCACTCATCGCGACGACGTCGTCACCGAACCGCCGCGCTGGATCGTGAACCGCGACCGCGGCGAGACCCTGCACGACCGCGCGGCTCGGCAGCACCGCGACCGTCGAGCCGGACGCGCGCAACAGGTCGGCCGCCGCTTCCGCACGGGGCACCAAATCGCGGTCGTTCGGCAGCAGTACGACGTGGTCGGAGCCGGTCCGGCGCATCGCCGTAACCAAGTCGGTGGTCGAGCAGTCGCGGCCGGCACCACCGGATACGACGAGCGCCCCGGCGGCGCGGAACAGCGCGGCCAGACCCTCCGCCGGGGCGATGGCAACCAGCGACGACGCGCTCGCCGGAGCCGGTTGCGGCGCCGGGTCGGCGAACCGAGTCACACCGATGCGGTGCGGCCGGCCGACCGCGATGCCGGCCTCGATCGCGGCGCCGATGTCGTTGACGTGCACGTGCACGTTGTGCACCCCGCCCCCGCCGGCGACCGCGACCGAGTCGCCGAGCCGGGTCAGCACGTCGCGCAGCCCCGGGATGGCGTCGTCCGGGGCGTCGAGCAGGTACTGCACCTCGTAGGCGAACCCGTCGCTGCCCGCCTCGCGCGGCGCGACCGGCCGCGGCGGGCCGGCGGCGGGCCGGGACGGCGCCGGCGGGCGCTCCCCCGCGGCGGCGCCGGCCAGCGCGGCGAGCAGTACGACGAGACCCCGGCCGGCCGCGTCGACCACCCCGGCCTCCCGGAGCACGGTCAGCTGCTCGGGTGTCCGGGCCAGTGCCTGCTCGGCGGCGGTCAGGGCGGCCGCGAGCACGGCGGCGACATCGGTGCCCTCGGCGGCCCGGGCACCCTGCGCAGCGGCGCGGGCGACGGTGAGCACGGTGCCCTCGACCGGCCGGGCGACCGCGGCGGTGGCACCGGTCGCGGCGGCGGCGAGCCCGCGCCGTACGTCGGTCGCCGCCGCGGTGTCGAGCCGGCACCAGTCCTCGGCGAGGGCTTGCAGGTAGCGGGCGAGGATCACGCCGGAGTTGCCGGTGGCGGCGCGGACAGCGGCATCGGCCAGCTCGCGGGTGAGCGCGGCGACGGTCTCCGCGGTCGACTCCTCGCCGGCGCCGGCGACGGCCTCCCAGGTCAGCAGCAGGTTGGTGCCGGTATCGCGGTCGGCGATCGGGAACACGTTGAGCGCGTCGATGTCGGCCCGGGCCGCGTGCAGCGCGTCGTGACCCCACGCGCACCATCGGCGCAGGGCCGCCGCGTCGAGCGCCTCGGGCACGTGTTCCTCCTGGTCGGGCAGCGTACGGCGGCCTTTTGGGAATCGCCGTACGCCCGCTATCCTCGACTGCCGAGCGAGTTCGCCGGCCGACCGACACCCCTGGAGAATCCCGTGGCTTCCGTGTGCGACATCTGCGGCAAGGGTCCGGGCTTCGGCATGAGCGTGTCTCACTCGCACCGCCGCACCCGCCGCCGGTTCAACCCGAACGTGCAGTCGGTCCGCGCCCTCGTCGGCCGCGGCACCCGCAAGCGGATGAACGTTTGCACCAGCTGCATCAAGGCCGGCAAGGTCACCCGCTAAGCCCCTGCCTTACACCGCGGCTGATATCAGCACCGCGAGGCCGCCCGCGGCGGCCAGCGCCAAGGTCACCCGGCGCGCCCATTCCACCGGTACCCGGCCGGACAGCCAGGCGCCCGCCACCGCGCCGGCCAGCAGCGCCACCACCAGCACGACCGCCTCGTGCAGCGACCACGACGGCGCCCCGAGGGTCAGGAGGGTCACGACGTTCAGGCTGAGGAAGTAGGCCTGCAACGTCGCCCGCAGCCGGGCCGGATCCCAGCGCGCGCCGGTGGCGTAGACGGCCACCGCCGGCCCGCCCGCCGAAGCCAGCACGTTCATCGTCGCCGAGGCCAGCCCGGCTACCACTCCCCCAACTACCCCGCTGTCGCGGGTGCGGCCCGCTGCCACCAACACCGCACCGAGTACGACGACCGCCCCGGCGGCCGCGCGCAGCAGCCGCGGGTGCACCCCGTCGAGCAACCAGGCCAGCAACGGCGTCACCGCCAGCGCGGTCACCAGCACCGGCATCACCCGCCGCCACATGACCGCGCGGTGCTCGCGCGCCAGCACCCCGACGTTCACCAGCATCGACAGCACGACCGCGACCCGCACGCCCTCCCGCGCCCCGAACAGCGCGAACAGCAACGGCCCGCCGACGAGCGCGAACCCGATCCCGCTGACCGACTGCGCGAGCGCCCCGAAGGCCACCGCGACCGCCGCCAGCAGCAGCGTCACAGGGTCTTGCCGAAGCTCACCGACGTCGGCGAGCAGCGGTAGTGGCCGAACCCGTCGATCCGCTCGTACCCCGAGGTCTCGTACAGCCGGATCGCCTCGGGCTGCTTGTCCCCGGTCTCGAGCACGATCCGCTTCGCGCCGAGATCCCGCGCCCGCTGCTCGAGATCGGCGAGTACGACGCGAGCCAGCCCGCGACCTCGCCACTCGGGCCGGACATACATCCGCTTGATCTCCATGGCCCCGTCTTCGGCCCCTCGCAGCGCCCCGCAGGCCACCGGCTCGGCGCCGTCGTACGCGACCACGAAACAACCCGCCGGCGGCGCGAACTCGCCGGGGTCGACCGGTGACTCGTCGGGCCCGCCGTAGCGGGTCACGTACTCCTGCTGCACCGCGGCGACCAGTTGCTGCGCGACGGGCCCGTCGTACGGCTCGACTCGCAACTCGACCACACCGACGAGGTTATGCGCGGAAGTGGTCGTGCCCACCGGCACCGGGCGGCGGCGCGTCGACGAACGTCACGCCGGCGCCGTCGATGACCCGGCCCACCTGCGCGAAAGGCACCGGCTCGGGCAGGTCGGCCAGCAACGTCACCGCCCGCAGCGCCGCGTCGCCGGGCATCGTCGCGGCGAACGCGTGGTCGTCGCCGCCGCCGGCCACCCAGCCGAGCGGGTCGACGCCGAGGGCCAGCCCGGCCTCGACCAGCTCGGCCGGCAGCGGGAGGTCGTCGGTCGCGAGTTCGATCCCCACGCCGGACGCCGCGGCGACGTGACCGAGGTCGGCGACGAGACCGTCGGATACGTCGACCATCGCGGTCGCGCCGGCCTCGGCCAGCCGCCACGCGGCGGCGTACGCGACCGACGGCCGCCGGTGCGCGGCAGCGAGCGCGTCGTCGGCGTGGCCCGCAGCGAGCAGTGCGAGCCCCGCGGCGGCATGACCCAGCCGGCCGGCTACCACCACGACATCGCCGGGCCGGGCACCCGCGCGCCGGATCGGGTCGCGGCCACCGAGGTCGCCGAGCGCGGTCACCGCCAGCGTGACGTGGTCGGCCGCGGACACGTCACCGCCGACGACGGAGGCGCCGACCGACGCGCACTCGTCGCGCAACCCGTCGGCCAGCCCGTCGGCCCATTCGAGCGGCAGGTCCGGCGGCGCGGCCAGTCCGACGACGATCGCGGTCGGTCGGGCGCCCATCGCGCAGACATCGGCGAGGCTTCGCGCCGCCGCCCGGCGGCCGACGTCGTACGCCGACGACCAGTCGCGCCGGAAGTGCCGGCCCTCGACGACGAGGTCGGTGGTGACGACGACCCGGGCGTCGGGCGCCGCCACTACGGCGGCGTCGTCGCCCGGGCCAATGAGCACGCCGTCGGCGCGATCGCCGCCGAGCCGGGCGACGATGCGCGCGATCAGGCCGAACTCACCGGCGTCGGAGACGCTGATGGCGGTACCTCCTCGATTCGCGCGATCCGGACGTCCGATAGCGTCCCGCACCGACGAAGCGCGTTGGAGGGAGTCCGGTGACGGTCCAGGCATACATCCTCATCCAGACCGAGGTGGGCAAGGCGGCTTCGGTGGCCGCTGCGATCGCCGACATCAAAGGCGTGACGATGGCAGAGGACGTCACCGGGCCCTACGACGTCATCGTCCGGGCCGAGGCCCGCAACGTCGACGAGCTGGGCAAGCTGGTGGTCGCGAAGGTGCAAGGCGTGCCGGGCATCACCCGCACGTTGACGTGTCCCGTCGTGCACCTGTAACGGCGGCGCTGCTGCTGCTCGGCGCCGGTCTCGCCGCGGGCTGCGGTACGCCGGCGCTGCGGATCGCGCCTCCCCGGGCGCCGAACGTCGTCGCGGTGGCCTGCTCGCGCCTCGTCGAGCACCTGCCGAACCAGTTGGAAAACCTCAACAGCCGGCTGGTCAGCCCCCGCTCGCCGCTCGTGCACGCGTGGGGCGAGCGCCCGGTGGTGCTGCGCTGCGGCGTCCCGACCCCCGCGGGCTATGACCCCGACAGCGCCTCGACCGCCGCAGTGAACGGCGTCGATTGGTTCCAGCAGGTGTTCCACGACCACGTGGTGTGGACCGCCGTACGCAAGAGCGCGAACATCGAACTCACCGTGCCGACGTCGTACGAGGCGCAGGGCGGTTTTCTCGTCGAGATCGGCGCCGCGATCGCGGCCACAGTGCCGTAATTTTGGGCCGTAATTCCGGCCGCTCGGTAGCCGCGCAACCTCCCTATCGGGGTCCGATTTGGCGTGATACGTTCCGCGCCCCAGACATCCCAGGAGGGGGTTTTCAATGCGCATTCTCAAGACCATTCTGGTCACCGTCGCGTTGCTCGCGGGGGTAGCCGTCGTCGCGCCACCGGCCAACGCGGCCCAGGCGTACGGCGCAGCATTCACAATGGGCTTCTGGGGCGACAACTGGCCTTGCAGCTCGACTTGCACGAACGGCCAGGACTACAGCTGGGCTTACTCGACCTTCTACGGCATCTCCGGCGGACCGTCGTGGGACGAGCCGGAGGCGACGTACTCGGTGCCGGTCTCGATCACCTACACGTCGACCAACTGCACCACCGATGACTGGTACGTCACGATCGACTCCACGAACGCGAGTGGTGGTGGCAGCAACACCGGCACGATCTACATCTACCTGCACCGAGTGGGCACCGTGTTCACCGGGAGCGCCTACTTCGTTTCGAACTACGGCGTCGGTGACGGCAATTACACGATGTCGGGCCACGTCACACCTAGCCCCTACAACGTGGACACCGCGAACGCTTGTCTCGGTGGGCCAAAGGCTGCCGCCTACTTCAGCTGGGACGGCGTGATGGAGTCCGTCACGGTCTAGCCGCACCCACGGTTGACTGCGACGTTGTTGGGCATTTTCGGTGCTTTTTCGCCCAACAACGTCGCACTCAACGAGGGAAGTACGGCGGGCGGTCAGCGCAGGCCGGTGCCGCGACGGATTGCGTCGTCGATCAGCCGCGACACGAGGGTCCGGTAGTCGACCCCGGTCGCCGCCCACATCTGCGGAAACATCGACACCGGCGTGAAGCCGGGCATCGTGTTGACCTCGTTGACCAGCAGCCGGCCGTCGT
>JAVEEG010000038.1 GCA_030840585.1 Frankiaceae bacterium
GAGCGCTACCTCGTCGTCGCCGACTACGGATGCGACGACGAGCCGCTGCGAGGACGAGTACGCCGGAAAGCACGCGCCGACCAAGAAGCCGACCGCGAGCAGGACGGCGTAACTCAGGCCGCCAACCGCGTAGAGCAAGGGGACGAGTCCGAGCAGCGGTGCGCGCCCGGCGTCGGCGATCAGCATGGTGCGGCGCGGGCCGAGCGCGTGCGCGAGCCGGCCGCTCGGGATGCCGAGCAATGCGGTGCCCACGAACTCGGCCGACATGACCCCGGCCATGCGGGCCGGCGAGCCGGTGGTGACGAGGACGAACCACGGCAACGCGACCGCGGTCATCTCAGTGCCGGTCATGGACACCACCTCGGCGACCAAGACCGCGCCCAGAGCCCGGTTCCGCCCTACGCCCACGGCTGACGAGTCTGCCGGATCCCGAGTGCGGCAGGTAACGCTTTACCGTCGGCCACCGTACTACTTTCCGACCTGTAGTTATGTCGATGCTGCCCGAGAGGCCCCCATGAAGCGTTCCGCGAAGATCCGCCTGGGCATGGTGACCGCGATCGCAGGCGCGGTCACGTCCTTCGTTGCTCCCGCAAGCGCCGTGTCCCCAGGTTGGTTCAGCTTGGCGGGTACCGGCACCATCTCACCCTGCATCACGATGAGCCCAAGCAGCCAGACGCTTACCTTCGCCGGCAACGGCGTGATTTATTCCGCTCGCGCCACCGGACAAATCAGCTGCAGCATGGGCGGTAGCGCTTACGGCAGTACGACGCAGGGGTCGGGCAATCTTTACGGAACGTGCAACACCCCGTGCGGCACATCCGGCATCAGTATGACGTTTACCTGGACGGCGAGCGGAACCACGGCCCAGGGCAGCTTCACCAGCGGGTGCCTGGACGGAACTCGGTTCCATTCACAGTGCGGCTGGGTGTTTAGCAGCCTACCCACAGCGACCAGTTACACCTGGGGTTGCGGGTTCGAGTTCGACTAACCGAGGCGTCCGCGACTACGTCGTGTCCATCGTGTCCTGAACGCCGATAACCCCGGGTTGCTTCGACAGGCACTTCTCCAGTTCGGCGATGTCGTGGTCGTTCGCCTTGTCGATCCGGAACCGCACGTCTGACGTCGCCGCGACCCGGTGAGTGCCCGGCTCGATCGGTTCCGGTGACGTGTGGTTCGCCACCCCGGTGCAGGCGCGTAACGCATCCTCGTGCTGGCTCTGCGGCGCGTCGGTGGCGAAGAACACGATCACCTCGCGCTGCGTCCCCTTGCATCCGGTCAGCCCGACAGACGCAACACAAAGCACGACCGCCGACCCCGCCAACACAGACGCGCGCACGTCTGCAAGCCTACGAATGTGTCGCTGCCACTGGAGAGTTACGCGCTCATCGGTGACCTGCAGACGGCTGCTCTGGTCAGCCGAACCGGGTCGATCGACTGGCTATGCCTGCCCCGGTTCGACGGATCGGCCGTCTTCGCGGCACTGCTCGGCGACGAACAGCACGGGCACTGGCGTATCGCCGCCGCCGGCCAAAGCGAGTGCACCACCCGCACCTATCGCGGCGACACCCTGATCCTCGAGACCACTTGGGAAACCCCGGGCGGCACCGCGAAGGTCATCGACTTCATGCCGGTGCGCGGGGCGGCGCCCGACATCGTCCGCATCGTCGAAGGGGTCTCCGGTCGGGTCGAGATGACCAGCGAGCTGCGGCTGCGGTTCGACTACGGCTCGGTGGTTCCCGCCGTACATCCGATCGACCGCGGCTTTCGCGCGGTCGCCGGGCCGGACGCGGTCTACCTCGACTCCCCGATCGAGCATGTCGACAGCGGCGGCGAGGGCCGGACCGCGACGTTCGCCGTCTCCGAAGGCGACCGCATCCCGTTCGTCCTCACCTGGCAGCCGTCACACGAAGAGCGCCCCGACCCCGTCAATGCCAAGCGCGCGCTCGCCAACACGGAGAAGTACTGGACCAAGTGGGTCGGCCGCTGCACGTACGACGGCGAGTGGCGTGATGCGGTAGCCCGGTCACTGGTCACGTTGCACGCGCTGACCTACCAACCGACCGCGGGCATGGTCGCCGCGGTCACGACGTCGCTGCCCGAGGCACTCGGCGGCGACCGCAACTGGGACTACCGCTACTGCTGGCTGCGCGACGCGACCATGACCCTCAACGCGTTGCTGTACTCCGGTTACGACGACGAGGCGCGGCGCTGGCGCGAGTGGTTGCTGCGTGCACTCGCGGGCGACCCGCACCGGCTGCGGATCATGTACGGCATCGCCGGCGAACGCCGCATCCCCGAGAGCACCCTCGACTGGCTGCCCGGCTACGAACACTCACGACCCGTGCGGGTCGGCAACCAGGCGGCCGAGCAGTTCCAACTCGACGTGTTCGGCGAGGTCCTCGACACGTTCCACGTCGACCGGCAGGCCGGGCTATCGCCGACCGACGACGCATGGGACGTGCAGCGCGGCCTGCTCGACGTGCTGGAGAGTCGCTGGCGCGAGCCCGACAGCGGGCTGTGGGAGATGCGCGACGAACAACGCCAGTTCGTGTACTCCAACGTGATGGCCTGGGTCGGTTTCGACCGCGCCGTACAAGCGGTCGAGCGGTGCGGGCTCGACGGGCCGGTCGATCGCTGGCGCCAGCTGCGTGACGAGGTGCACGCGCAGGTCTGCGAACAAGGCTTCGACGCCGAGCGCAACACGTTCGTGCAGGCCTACGGCTCACCGCATCTCGACGCGTCGTCGCTGCTGATCCCGCACACCGGTTTCCTGCCCGGCGACGATCCGCGCATCGTCGGAACCGTCGAGGCGATCGGTCGCGAGCTCATCGAGGACGGGCTGGTCTACCGCTACTCCCCCGAGGCCGAGTCCGCCGGCATGCACGGCACCGAGGCGACGTTCACCGCCTGCTCGCTGTGGTACGCCGACGCGCTGCATCTCATCGGCCGCGCCGACGAGGGCCGCCGGGTTTTCCAGCGCGTCCTCGACATCCGCAACGACGTGGGGCTGCTGTCCGAGGAGTACGACGTACAAGCCAAGCGACAGGTCGGGAACCTGCCGCAGGCGTTCAGCCACGTCGCGCTGGTGAACGCGGCCCGGGCCATATCGGAGCCGCATTCGACTGCGGGTCGGGTGCACCGGCACGACCCGCCGCGGCTAAAGTGACGCCGTGGATCTCGAGGAGAAGTACGCGATCGCGCTCGGCGTGCTGAGTGTGATGCTGCTCGGCGTCGGCACCGTGATCGGGCTGTACTTCCGCACCGCCCCGCCGAAGATCGTCCGCCAGGTCTTTCCGGTCGCCGCCTTGCTGACCCTCGCGGCGTTCGCGGTCTTCGTCTTCATCGCCCGGGTACACGTCAAGGGGTGACCGCCCGCTTCGCGCTCGCCCGGGCCGCGGGCGCGACGGCCGCCGGCCTGTCGCGGCTGACCGGACGCGGCGGCGGTACGACGATCGGCGGCCGGGTCACGTTGCTCGTCGATCCGAACGCGCTGGCGCAGGCCGCCACCGGCCGCGAGCTCGCCCTCGTCAGCGGCACTAACGGAAAGACCACGACGCGGACGTTCCTGGTCGCCGCGTTGAGCACCCGTGGCGCTGTGGTCTCCAACGCAGGTGGGGCGAACCTGCTCACCGGCATCACCGCCGCACTGACCACCGACCGGACCAGCAAGGTCGGCGTACTCGAGGTCGACGAACCGTTCCTGCCGCGGGTCGCGTCCGCCGTACGGCCGCGCGCGGTCGTGTTGCTCAACCTCAGCCGGGACCAGCTCGACCGGTACGCCGAGGTGCGCCGGCTCGCGGGAATCTGGCGGGACGCGCTCGATGGATCCGAGACGACCGTGATCGCGAACGCCGACGATCCGCTGGTCGCCTGGGCCGCGAGCGCCGCTACGTCGGTCGTCTGGGTCGGCGCCGGCCAGGGCTGGACCTACGACTCGACGTCGTGCCCGGCCTGCGGTGACATCCTGCGCCGGGACCGCGCCGGGGGTTGGCGCAGCGAGCAGTGCGGGCTCGCCCGGCCGCCGCTCGACTGGCAGGTCGAGGAGGGCGCGATCGTCGACCCGCGTGGCAACCGCCATCTGGTCGAGCTGTCGCTGCCCGGCCAGGTCAACGTCGGCAACGCAGCCCTCGCGGTCGCCGCCGCGAACGCCGTCTGGGACGTCGACGTCGAGATCGCGTTGGCCGCGATCGCCGCAATCCCGTCGGTCGAGGGCCGCTACCTCGAAACCACGTATCGCGGCCGGCCGGTTCGGCTGCTGCTCGCCAAGAACCCGGCCGGCTGGTCGGAGACGCTGCGGATGAGCCGGCCCGACGTACCCGTCGTCGTCGCGGTCAACGCCCGGGCCGCCGACGGTCGCGACCCGTCGTGGCTGTGGGACGTGCCGTTCGAAGGCTTGCGCGGCCGGCACGCGATCGCCGCCGGCGAACGCTCGCGCGACGTCGCGGTACGGCTGCGCTACGCCGGTGTCGACCACGTCCGGGTCGACGACGCGGCCGCCGCGCTGGCCGCCGCGCACGGCAGCGGACCGGTCGAGATCCTCGCCAACTACACCGCTTTTCAGACCTATCGCAAGGTGTTGCGCGATGCCTGAGTCCGCCGTACGCATCGCGTTGGTCTTCCCCGCGCTGCTCGGCACGTACGGCGACGGCGGCAACGCCAGCGTCCTCGCGCAACGGCTGCGCTGGCGCGGGCACGACGCCGAAGTGATCGACGTCGACGTCGATGCGGCGTTGCCGGATCAGGCCGACATCTATGTCCTCGGCGGCGGCGAGGACACCGCGCAAACGCTCGCGGTGAGCCGGCTCGCGGATGGCACGTTGGCCCGCGCGGCGGCCGGCGGCAAGCCGGTGTTCGCGGTCTGCGCCGGCTTCCAGATCCTCGGCGAGACGTTCCTCGACGGACGTGGTGACGTGCACGCCGGGCTCGGGTTGATCGACTGCCGGACCGACCGGCTCGACGGGCCGCGCGCGGTCGGCGAGTTGCTCGTGTCGTCGCCGATGGGCCTGCTGACGGGCTACGAGAACCACGGCGGCCGAACCGTCCTCGGCGCTTCAGCGGCGCCGCTCGGGCACGTCGACACCGGTATCGGCAACGGCGACCGCGATGTCGACGGTGCGATGCAGGGCAGCGTCGTCGCGACGTACCTGCACGGGCCGGCACTCGCCCGCAACCCCGCACTCGCGGACCACTTGCTCAGCAAAGTCGTCGGCGAGCTCAGTCCGATCGACGACCGCGAAGAAGACGAACTCCGCGCCGAGCGATTGGCCGCCGTACGCAAAGCGAAGCGGTCACCGTGGCGCCGCCAGTGGAAGCCATCGGCGCGCACCTAGCCGATGAGTGAGACGTTGTCGGGCATTTCCGGCCCGATTTTGCCCAACAACGTCTCACTCAACCGGAGGCGGTGGAGCAGGTGCCGTTGGCACCGCTCCCCACTAGTGAGCCCGGGTTGACCACCGCGCTCACCGTTACGTCGCCGGGGCCGAAGAGCGTCACGGACGTCCAACCGTCAGTCGTCGGCGCGACGCACGCGTTGCCGGCCGTGACCCGCCAGAACTTCGTCCACCGCAGCAGCACGGTCGCCGTACCCGCACCGGTCGCCCGCAGGGTGAAGCGGGACACGTCGAGCGAGACGAGGGTCGCCGGGCCACTGACCAGCGAGGTCGGCCCGCGCACCGCCCACAGCCGCCAGTGCGCGTCCTGCCAGACCGGCGTCAGGAAAGGCAACGTCGGGCCGGTGAGCAGCCGCCGCTCCCCCGCCTCCGACCCGTCCAGCCCGACGTCCGGCAGCGCCACCCACTGCACCGCGTTGGCGCGCAGCCAGCCGTAGTAGCCGGCGGCCGACAGATCGTGCCGGTAGAGCACGGCGTTGTGTTCGAGGTCGACCTGCCGCTCCCAGCCGCGGGCCAGCGGGAACTTCGTCGCGAGGTAATCGGTCTCCCACCGCGCGCGCGTCAGCGGCACCTCGATGCGCTCGGTGCGCGCCCCGTGCGCATCGAGGTAATGGACCAAACCGGTGTAGTACGACGAATGCGCGGACGGGCTGTACGACGTCGCGATCGCGTCCGGCACCGGCGCCAACTGCCACGCCAGCATCGGCAATGCCCCCAACGCGAACAGCCAGCGACGTAACCGATCCCGATGCAGGAGCTCGTACGCCGCGACCGGCCCGGCCATGATCGCGCCGAGCCGTTCGACGTTGCCGCCGATCGGGTTGGGTACGGCGAACAGCACCAGCCCGGCCAGCGCGTACAGCACGCAGCCGCGGCGGACCAGCGCGGCGTCGCCGGGTAGCAACAGCGCCGCGAAGCCACCGATCGCGACCACCGCAACGAGGTCGAAGGTCTCGAACGGGAACGTGCCGCCTTCGCCGAATACCGCCGCGGCCGCGATGCCGATCGCGGCCAAGCCCAACGGCCACACCCGGCGCCAGCCGGCGTCCGGCCACCACGCGACGGCCGCGAGCAGCAGGAACGCGCCGGCCAGCGGACTCGCCGCGGCGCAGGCCACCGCGAGCACCGCGCACCAGATCCGCCGGTCCTCCCGCGCCGCGACCAATGCGCCGATGCCGAACGCCAGCCCGAGCGCGAACGGCAGCCGGCCGACGAAGAGATCGACGGTCACGACGACCGCGAACCAGAGCAACGCCAGGTCATGCCCGCCCGGCCGGTCACGTCGTAACAACCGGGTCAGCGCGGCGGTCGCGGCGACGCAGGAGAGCGCACCGAGCAGCCGCGCGCCGATCACCGCGGCCAGGGGCGGGAACAGCAGTGAGTACCCCGGCAGCGTGTGGCCGGCGTACCAATGGCTGTCGAAGACGACGAGTCCGTGATGGCGGAGCAACCAGACCCGGTAGTTCTGCGCCGGCAGATCCGGGCCGCGGATGCCGACCGCGAGGATCACCGCGCACAGCAGCGCGGTGAGGATCTCGGGTCGCCGCCGGACGGCGTCGAGCGCTCGGATCGGCAACGACCGCACCGCTGCCGCGCCCGCCGCGCCGACCCCGGGGTCGGCGGCGGTGACCGCCATCCGTGTCTCCCGTCGCCCGACGACTAATCCGCCCCGCTGCGTCGAGTATCGCCGATCAACGTTGGTACGACGGCCAGCGCGGCGCCGGCCGCGACGACGACACCTGAGTCGTTGAGCAAGGTGCCAAGCGCACCGACGACCGCGACCGCGGCGAGCGCGGCGCGCAGGTCGGGCCGCACCTTGTCCCGCATCGTCACCGCCGCCGCCGCGACGAGGGCCACGAGTACGTCGAGGGCAACGTTGCGGAACGACCACAGCATCGCCCGCCACTTGCGATCGAGGACCGGATCGATGTGGCCCTGCCAGAGGTCGGCGACGAACCGGCCGATGTGGGTCCGGCGATCCGGCGGCCGGGCCGCGTCGATCGCACCGACGGCGATCCCTAGGGCAAGGGTCACGCCGGCGACCAGCGCGACGCGCCGCCAGGTCAATCGCACCCCGGTGACCAGCGCACCTAGCAGGACGACCGCCGGCAGCAGCGCCAGCAGCCCGCCGAGGTCGTCGCCGAGTGACGGCATCGCATCGACGAGCAACGCGACCGCACCGATGCCGGCGACGATCCCGAGCCGCGCGCGGTTGTTCGACGCGCGCGCCGCCAGCACCCCGGCGCAGAACACCGCGGCCGCCGCCATCAGCGCGAACGCCATGTTGCCCATGCCGTGGAACCGGCCGGCGACCAGCGGGTTGTCCCCCATCGGCGCGGACAGATCCAGCGGTGCGCCGGCGAGTTGGTCGGCGACGAGCACCACCGCAGTGAAGGCAGGAATCGCGAGCAGCGCCGCCGTACGGTTCCGGCGGTCGAGCCAGATCACAGCCACGCCGATCGCCGCCGAGGTGGCCGCGATCAGAGCCGCGTACGCCGCCGTCCCCCAGCGCCACCAGGGGACAACCTGGACGAGGAACGTGAGCACCGGCGCCGCGGCGAACAGCCGGGCGAGCAACCAGACCTCGCGGCGGCCGGCCAGCAGCAGCGCCAGCAACGCGGCGGCGATCAGCGCGAGTGTGTTGCGGGTGGCGCCGCTGACGTCGGCGGCGGCGCGGGCGTGCCGGCCGTCGTCGGTGAGCGCCGCGGCCGATCGATGCGACCCGGTGACCCGCTCGAGCGGCCGGCCGATCACGCCGTCGGGAACCTCGGCACCGGCGAGCGTGACCAGCGTCGCGGTCAGGTCGACCAGCTGCACGTAGCCGGCCCGCCCGGTCGACGCGGACCGCAGTTCGCCCGGCCCCCAGCCCGGCCCCGACACGACAAGCGCGTGCAGGTGCGCCGGACCGGTCGCGTTGTCACTGATGCCGGCGACGACGACCACCGCGTCCGGGCCCACTTGCCCACGCAGTTGCTCGATCTCCGCGTCGAGGTCGGCCCGCCGCGCGGGCCGGTCCGCGGCGGTCGCGCCGTACAGGTCGGTCGGGATCGCGGCGGCGAGGACCGGACCGGGCGGGATCGCCGGCAGCACCGATGCCGAGGTCAGCATGATGGTCGCCGCCTGATCCAACGGCGCGACCGAGTGCGCGGCGAAGTGAAGCGTGCCGAGCTTCGGCGCGAACGGCGCCGACCGGTACGGGTAGGCCAGCCGCGCCATCTGGTCGAACGACGGCGGGCACGCGACCACCCCATTCGGCACCCGGGTGCCGGCCGACAGTTCCAGCAAGCCGTCGCCGCACCGGGTCGCCTCGCCGGAGCTGCGCACCGACAGGTTCGCGACCGACGACGTACGGGCAATCGCGAGCAACCGCGGCATGTGCAGCACGTCGGACCAGCGCAGATCCGGTACGCCGATGAACAGCACTCGCTCCGGCTGCGGCGCGGCGGATGCCGCAGCCGCGGGCAACGCTCCGGTGAAGGGGCCCGTCAACGCGACGGCGAGCGCCGCCAGGCAGGAGCGGACCCGCACTCAGTCCTCGTCGCTGACGACCTCGACCGGGCCGAGACCGGTCGCGCGCAGTTCGTCCGCGACGGCCGACGCGTCGCCGACGACGACCGCGATGAGGTCGTCGGGCCGCAGCCGTTGTGCCGCTGCTTCGTTGACCGCGTCGAGCTTGACGTCCAGCACGTCCTGGCGCAACCGGTCGTAGTGGTCGTCGGCCAAGCCGAAGACCACCAGGTCGGCCAGTCCCGACGCGACCGCACCCGGCCCGGCGAAGTTGATCGGGAACACCCCCGCCCGGTACGACCGGGCCTGCTCGAGCTCGGTCTCGGTGGCGCCGCTCTCGTGCATCGTCCGGATCTCGGCGACCGCGTCGGCCAGCGCCGGTGCGGTCACCTCGGTCTGCACCGCGGATCGCGCGACGAACACACCGGCGTCGCGGCGGGTGTCGAACGACCCGAACGCGCCGTAGCTGTAGCCCTTGTCTTCGCGCAGCCGGTAGTTGAGGCGGGAGTTGAACATGCCGCCGAGGACCAGCGCCATCGTCGTCATCGGCACGTAGTCGGGAGTGCGGCGGTTCGGCGCGTCATGACCCGCGTAGAGCATCGACTGGACCGAGCCGGGCCGGTCGACCATGACGACCCGGCAACCCTCGGCCCGCGGCTGTGGCGGCGCCGGCGTGACCGGGCTGCCGGCCGGCCCGGACCAACCGTCGAACACCGCCCGCGCGGCCGCATCGACGTCGACCGTGTCGAGGTCACCGACGATCACCAAGGTCACCGCGTCCGGCCGGAGCCGGGCACCGTGGAAGCCGCGGATGTCGTCCGGCGTCAACGCCGCGACGGT
>JAVEEG010000046.1 GCA_030840585.1 Frankiaceae bacterium
CAAGCGAGTGGTACCTCGTCGCGATGAACGGATCCGGCAGCCCGTGCAGCACGCCGGCACCTTCGTGGGTCACCTCGCTGACCTTGCCGTGCAACAACTCCGGCGCCCGTACGACGGTCCCGCCGTACGCGACCGCGATCGCCTGGTGGCCGAGGCAGACGCCAAGGATCGGCAGCGAGCCGCCACGCTCGCGGATGAGTTCGACGCAGACGCCGGCGTCTTCGGGTCGCCCTGGACCGGGCGAGAGCAGCACGCCGTCGACACCGAGCTCGTCGACGTCTTCGACAGAGACCTCGTCGTTACGGCGGACGACGACATCGGCACCAAGTTGCGCGAGGTATTGCACCAGGTTGAACACGAAGCTGTCGTAGTTGTCGACGACGAGGACCCGGCTCATGGCGTCGGTGATCCGGACGGCGCGGGGGTCGATGTCGTCGTCGTCGGATCGACGGTGACGTCGTTGAACGGCAACCGTTTCTCGGCCCACGGAAAGACCAGATAGAACAGCAACGCGAGAACGCCGGCGAGCAGGATCAGGCAACCGAGCAGCTTGCCCGGGATGCCGCCGGGCAGCCGGCGCCAGATCCACACGTACACGCGGTCAGCTCCGCGGCTTCGACGTCAACGCGGTCGGCAGCGCCGGCTTCAACGTGTCGTTCACCAGCATCGCGTGAATGACGTAGCGCTGCCGGGCGGAGTACTCCGGGTGGCACGACGTGAACGTGAGCAACTTCAGCGCCGGCGCCTTCGCCGGATCCGGCTGGTCCGGCACCGGGTACGCGACCTGCACCGCGGTCGGCGCCACGATCTCCTTCCACGGCACGTTCGTGCCGGGGATGTCCTCGATGCGATACGTGAACCAGTGCTCTTTCGTCTCGAGCACGATGTAGTCGCCGCGGCGCAGGCTCGCGATGTCCTTGAACGGATGTAGGTACGTCGTCCGGTGCCCGGCGACGGCGAAGTTGCCGACCTGGCCGGGCAGCGCCGTACCCGGGTAGTGCCCTGGGCCGCGCTGCAGGTCGGAGTAGCCGGTGCCCTCGACGACGACGAAGTGGTAGTGCCGGCCGAGGCGCGGGATGAACAGCACCGCGATGCCGGTGCCGAGCGGCACCTTGTCGACCGACAGCGTCGACACGTCCGGAGCGCCGCCGGCCTTCCACTGCTGCTGGATCGTCGTCTCCAGCTGATGCTGTTGCGCCTGCGTGTAGAAGCCGGTCCCCCACAACTCGTAGGCGACGAACAACAGGATCAGCACGCCCGCGGTGATCAGCAACTGGCCGATGCCACGGGCGGCCGTCCGCCATCCGTCACCGCCGTGGCCGGCTGAGCGCGGCGGCTCGACCGCGAGATCGGTCATGGCACCGCCTTTGCGTGGCTCAACTCGAGCGGCCCGGTGTAGGCGGGCAGCGTGGTCACCGCGGCCGTCGTCACGGTGTACCGAAGACCGTACGTCGTGACGTACTGCCGGAAGATCGAGATGGCCGGATCGGCGTCGAGGGCGCGCCGGAGCGAAGCCGGGTTACCGACCGCGGTGATGGTGAACGGCGGTCCGAACGTCTTGCCGTGCAGCAGCAGCGTGTTGCCGACACAGAGCACCGCACTGGTGCCGACGACCCGCTCACCCATGATCGCCAGCCCGTCGGCGCCGCCGGCCCACAGCGCGTTGACGACGCCCTGGACGTCCTGCTGGTGAATGACGAGGTCGTCCGGCGCGGCGCCGGCGGCGAGGTCGCGCTGCTGGTCCGCCTTGCTCGCGTCGTCTAGCGCGACGGTGACCGACGGGCCGCGCAACGGCACCAGACCGGCGGCCATGGCGAGCCGGTCGGCGGCGGCTTGGGCGGCGCTCACTGCCTGGCTGTTGCGGCTGACCTGCTCGGTCGCGGTCGAGATCTCCGAGCGCAGCCGGTCGGCCTGTTTGGTCAGCCCGGCGAGGGTTGCCTCCTCGGCCCGGATCCGCTGCGCGACCGGTACGGCGTCGCTGGAGCGCAGGTCGGTGCCGCGCGCGGTGACGGCCGAGGTGACGAGCAGCAGCGCGGCGGCGGCGACGACGACCGGCACCAGCGCCCGCCAAACCGTCGCCGAGGCCACGCGCGAGCTCATGGCGACTACGCTAGTGGGCTAATCGGCGGACGACGCCGCCCGACGTGTGCAGGAGGGGCCCGGTGCCGAAGTCGAAGGTGCGGCAGAAGGCGGCGTACACCCCACCGCCGACCCGCTCGGCGAAGAAGAAGGTCAGCCCGCCGTGGGTGGCACCGCTGATGCTCGGGCTGTTCATCGTCGGCATCGTCTGGCTGATCTTGTTCTACGTGACGAACGGCGAGATCCCGATCAAGGCGCTCGGCAACTGGAACCTGATCGTCGGCTTCGCGTTCATCATCGGCGGGTTCGGCGTCAGCACCCAGTGGCACTGAGCACTTAGCCAGGGCCACAGTCGCGTAGTCACACCGCTGTAACTATCCCCAGCGCCTGTCCACAATGTGGACAGCGGGCGCTTGCCTGCCCGCATACCCCCAGGCGATTTGGCTAATCCGCCGCAAAACGTCATGTACCTGCACCCATCTCCGGGGCGATCGTGAGGCACGGCCTGGCGATCGCCCGAGCCGCGGCGGCGCCTCAGCCCGCCGGAGCCACGTAAGGGATGGGGGGATAGCAATGCGACATCGGTACCCGCTTCTTGCCGCGGCCGCCTGCCTGGCCGCGTCGCTGACGGCGGTCGACGGGCCGCCCGCCTTCGCGCTGAACACCACAGAGGCGATCTGCGCGGACGGCACCTACTACGACGGAGTCGACACCCGACCGAGCGCCTCGGAATGCATGACCGCGCTCAGCGATGCCGGCTACGCACCGATCGCGTTCAGCAACCGCGACGCCGAGGAAGCGGCGGGGAGGGTCGAGACGACCGCGATCTTCTACCACGCCGGGCACGCGCTCGTAACCTGCTCGGACCCGGCGGCCACGAACTGTACGGCGATGGCGTCGGTCTTCGCGCCTTCGGCGCCACCGACAGGCAGCCCGACCGACCGGCTGACGACACTGTTGGGCGATCTCCAGGGTGCAGAACTCCAGGGGACGGCAAAGATCTGCCCGGCCGACGGCCAGGAGATCACCCTCGACACCGGGCTCGGCACCTGCAGAAGCGTCGTGCTCACGCAGTATCCGTACGAGACCGCGTTCACGAGAATCAATCTCGCCGTCTTCGACTCCTGCGAGAGCGCGCACGACGGCGTCAACGGGTTCACCAGCCTCGCCACGGAAGCGTTCGACAACTTCGCCGGAACCGCGATCGGGTGGCGGAAGGCCATCGCCGGTCGGGATGAGTTCAGCAGGCGCTTCTTCAGCGATCTCGACGACGGCCAGGCGACGTACTACAACGCGTTGGTCGACGCCGCGAACAACGCCGGACCCGCGACGCGCAACTACACGAGCTACGTCTACAAGCACCGGAGTGGTGCTCCGACCACCCTGCGGCCCGCAAGCTTCTACGTGGGCGCCGCAAACCTGAGTGAGGCGTTCTGATGTCGACGATGCTGCATACACGAATCGTTACGCCGACCGTCGAGCGGCCACCGGCGCGGTCGCGCCGGCTGCCGCGCGTGGCTTCGGCCGTCGCGTCGGTGGCGCTGCTGGGCGCCGGCCTGTGGGGGGTTTCGGTGACGAGCTCGGGGTCGTCGCCTTCCGGCAGCTCGCCAACCCCGCACGCGGACATCCTGTCGATCGCGCGGTTCCTCGGCCTCTCGCCGGCTGCACTGCGTCTCGAACATGGCCACAGCGGCAACAGTCCCTCCGGGATGCGGATGACCGCGAATGTTCGCGGAGTCGGCATGGTGCAGTGGGACCCCCGTACGCACGAAGTCAACGAGGTCATCTTCGACAACAACCTCGCCACACTGCCCGCGGGCACCAACCCGACGGACAAGGCGGCGGCATTGCGAACCGCATCCGCGTTCGCCGCGGCTCATTTCGACGGGTTCTCGCAGCTGGTCGTCCGTGAGGTCCAGCTCGTCAACCACGAACTGTTCACGGAGTGGCAGGTTCTCTACCAGGCACGCACAGGCGATGCGTGGGCGCCGCGGATGGTTCGGGTCGGCGTCAACGCGCGAGACGGCCGCCTCGCCTACTACTGGTCGAGCCGGCTGCCCGACGCGGTCAGCGCGGTCCCCCACATCTCGATGGCTCAGGCCGCTACCGCCGTTCGGGCACTGGCCGGGCCCGCGGCGCTTGTCGGATCGCTGAGCCTCGAGATCACTGCTACGGGACCGGGCACCGAACGGCTGGTCTGGGTGACGACCGTTACGCCGAGGACGACGGCCAAGGTCCACGTCAGCACTGGATCGCTGGTCTGGGTGGACGCCCAGACGGGCGCACCGACCGTCGTCGCGAATTTCCACTAGTCCTCAGGAGGGGAGAACACAGTGAAGCTCAACCAGGCAAGCCGTTCCTTGCGGCTGAAGCTCGCGGCACTCATCTGCGCCGGCGGTGCGGTCGCCTCCGGTCTCGCAATGGCGCCACCGGCCGCGGCCAACGACCAAGTGCCCGATTGCTACTTCTACAGCGTGGACATGCCGCACTACTCGCCTCGCGCGGTGGGCATCGACGCGAAAACCCGGTACGTCTGCGATCCAGGCGTCACCTCGATGACCTGGGTGCAGCGGCTCTACCTTTGCGTGACGGCTCCCAGCGCGCCGGACCCGAACTCGCCTGGATGCTCCGTCGCCGCTGTCAACGTCGGCACGGAAGCTCCGCCTCAGTACGTAACTCCGTTCACTCGTTACGTGCCGGGTGCACCGAAGAGTGAGAGCGAGCCACCCACCGGCGCGCAGGGTGTCGGTTGGTGGTTCCAGGAGGCAGGATTCATGACGAACACGAACAGCATCGTTCGCTATCTGTCCAGCCCGATCTACTACTGCAACACGCAGGTGCCCAGCGGCTGCTACCGGTGGTAGCCGACTAGGCCACGGCATGCCGTTCCAGGTGGATCAGCGACCTGTCGCCGAGGCGACGGGTCGCTGGTCCATTTCCACGAGTCCTCGGGTCGTCGGCGATGTCGTCCGGCGCATTCCCGGCAACACGGTGATCCGGCTGCTGCTGCCGTTGGCCGTCCAGCCGGCCGACGGACCGGCGACACTGATCAGCTGGCGCAGCCTGACGGGCGTGGAGACCGAATCCGGTCGCCTGCGTGCGAGCCTCCGCCGAGCAGCGGCGGGTCGTCATGTCGAAACGACCGAGGGCGTGCTCCTTCCCGTCACCGCCGCGCTGCTGTGCTCGGCGCTGACCCATGCCGATCTCGGCGGCGATGTCGTCGCTTACTGGAGTGGACGCTCGGTCCCACCCGGGGCTGAGTTGACGATGGTGGGCCCACTCGCCGAGGTGCCGGCGCTCATCGAAGAGGTCGGGATGTCACCGGAGCTCGTCGTCGGCGCGCCCAGGGCCGAATGGGGGGTCGCGATCTCCTTGGACCTGCTGGCCGGCTACGTCAGCGTGCCGAGCGATCGCGCGGAGCGGGTGAGAGCGTTCCTCGACGCGGAAGGGCTCGACGTGTCGTATGCCGCGCTGGCCGATCCCGTCGACGAGTAACCCTTAGGCAGTGGTCTACAACAGCTCGAGAATCGTGGCGTTGGCCAAGCCGCCGCCTTCACACATGGTCTGCAGCCCGTAGCGGATGCCGTTGTTCACCATGTGGTGCACCAGCCGGGTCATCAGCACCGCGCCGGAGCCGCCGAGCGGGTGACCGATTGCGATCGCGCCGCCGAGCGGGTTGAGCGTCTTCGGGTCGGCTCCCGTCTCGGCCAGCCATGCGAGCGGCACCGGCGCGAACGCCTCGTTGACCTCGACCGCGCCGATGTCGCTGATCGACAGGCCGGCCCGGGCAAGCGCCTTCGCGGTGGCCGGGATCGGCGCGGTGAGCATCATGATCGGGTCGTCGCCGGCGAGGGCGAAGCTGTGCAGCCGGACCAGCGGCTTCAGGCCCAGTTCGCGCGCCTTCTCGCTGGTGGTGACCAGCAGCGCGCCCGAGCCGTCGGAGATCTGCGAGGAGTTGCCGGCGTGGATGACGCCGTCCTCCTTGAACGCCGGCTTCAGCGAACCCAACTTCTCCAGCGTGGTCTCCCGCCGTACGCCTTCGTCGAACTCCAACCCGGTGCCGGGGACGACGGCGTACTGGCTCGCGAACGCACCGGAGTCGATCGCGGCCGCGGCTTTCTCGTGTGAGGCGAGGGAGAACTCGTCGAGCTGCTGGCGGGACAAGCCCCACTTCTCCGCGACCATCTCGGCGCCGATGCCCTGGTTGATCGGCTGGCCCTCGTAGCGGGCGAGCATCTTCGGCCCGAACGGGAAGCCGACGTTCGCGCCGAGGGACGAACCCATCGGGACCCGGGTCATGACCTCGACGCCGCCCGCGACCGCGACGTCGTACTGGCCGGCGATCACGCCAGCGGCAGCGAAGTGCACGGCCTGCTGCGACGAGCCGCACTGCCGGTCGAGCGTGACGCCGGGGACCGACTCGGGCCAGCCGGCGCCGAGGACCGCGTTGCGGGCGACGTTGACCGCCTGCTCGCCGACCTGGCCGACGACACCCCAGACGACGTCGTCGACGATGGCCGGGTCGATGCCGGTGCGCTCGATTACCGCGTTGAGCACGTGCGCGGACAGGTCGACCGGGTGGACGTCCTTGTAGGCCCCGTTGCGCTTGCCGACTGGGGTCCGTACGGCGTCAACGATCACGGCGTCGCGCATGGGTCCTCCCGGGAGATTCGCTCGATCTAGGGCATCGTACGACGAAACAGAACGCCGTTCTGCTGGGGCGTGTTCCCGGCTATGGCTGTCGGGTGCCGCAGTCATACGCGACCGCGCCGTTCGGCAGCGGGAAGGTCGCGAAGCCGGGGCACTCCGAGTGGACGTGCGAGGCGGCGACGAAGCCGCAGGCCGCGAGCGCCAGCGCGACCACGCCGGCCCCGGCCGCCTGGATCCGATCGCGGCGCGGGCCGGTCGGCGCGGCGACGAGTGCGTAGGCGAACGCCGCGCCGACGACGAGCCCGCCGACGTGGCCGCGCCAGTCGATGTTCGGGAAGGTAAAGGTGAAGACCAGGTTCAGCGCGATCATCGCGACGACGCCACCGGTCTCGAGGTTGCGGCGGCGGAGGATGATGAAGAACGCGCCGAACAGGCCGAAGATCGCGCCGGACGCACCGGCGGACTGGCCGAGCACGTCGCCGAACGCGAACGACAGCAGGCTGCCGCCGATCCCGGCGGCGAAGTAGAGCGCGATGAACCGCAGCCGGCCGAGCATCGACTCGAGCGCCTGGCCCATGACCCAGAGCGCGTACATGTTCACCGCGACGTGCCAGATGCCGTAGTGCAGGAACATCGACGTGACGAGGCGGTACCACTCCCCGTCGGCGACGGCGGCCGGGACCAGCGCGAACCGCTGGTAGACGTCCGAGGTGCCGTTGCCACCGGAGACGCTGGCGCCGGAGTTGATGGTCGCGAAGAAGATGACCACGTTGATCGCGACCAGGGCGATGGTGACCTCGGGCCGGTTGCCGCGCACGCGGCCGCCGTACATGGTCTTGGTCGGGCGGACGCTCCGCTTGCCCTCGCGGACGCACTCGGGGCAGTGGAAGCCGACCGACGCGGCGATCATGCAGTCCGGGCAGATTGGCCGGTCGCAGCGGGAGCACCGAACGCCGGTCTCGCGGTCGGGATGCCGGTAGCAGGCGGCCAGACCGGTCGCCGGCGCTTCGGGTTCGGACATCGAGGGGTGGGTCAGGCCGCGACGCGTTCGATCGTCACCGAGTTGACCGTGACGTCCTCGACCGGGCGGTCCCGGCCGTCGGTGGCGGTGGCGGCGATCTTGTCGACGACCGCGCGGCTGTCGGCGTCGGCGACCTCACCGAAGATCGTGTGCTTGCCGGTCAGCCAGGTGGTCGGCGCGACGGTGATGAAGAACTGCGAGCCGTTGGTGCCCGGGCCAGCGTTGGCCATCGCGAGCTGGTAGGGCTTGGTGAAGCCGAGCTCGGGGTGGATCTCGTCGTTGAAGCGGTAGCCGGGGCCGCCAGTACCGGTGCCAAGCGGGTCGCCGCCCTGGATCATGAAGCCGCTGATCACCCGGTGGAAGATCGTGCCGTCGTAGAGCTTGTCGCTGCTGCGGTTGCCGGTGCGCGGGTCGGTCCACTCGCGGCCGCCCTCGGCGAGCTCGACGAAGTTGGCCACGGTCTTGGGGGCGTGGTTGGGAAACAGCTGCACACGGATGTCGCCGGCGCTGGTCGACAGGGTGGCGAACAGGTCCTCGGCCACGGGGTCTCCTAGAAGGCTGGTTCCGGATGGCGCCCGGCGTGCACCGAGCGACGACATCCTTGCACGGGGTTGTCCGCGGCTAGCCTGGGGAAGGTCTCCCGAGAAGGACCAGCCTGCCCTCGTTGCGCGCCCGGAGGATCCTGTGTTCGGCAGCAAGAATGTCGCGACCACCAACCCCACTCTGACCAAGGGCATCGACCGGCTCACGGAGACCTGGGAGACGACCCGGGTAGCGGTCGCGCCCCGGGTAGAAGCTGCCCGGGTGGCGATGGCTCCCCGGCTTGCGGCGGCCCGTGACGCCGTCACGCCGCTGGTCGACGAGGCGAGCGCGCGGATGACGCCGGTGTTGGAGCGGGTCGGGCCCGCCGTAGATACGGCGCGGACGAAGCTGCGCGATGACGTCGTACCAGCCGTCGCGGCGGCGGTCGAGAACTCCGGCCCGGCCCGGGCCGAGGCGAAGGAACGCGCCGCGGCCGCGGTGCTCGCGCTGCGCGGTCAGCAGCGCAAGCGGGTACGGCGCTGGCCGGTCGCGTTGCTGTGCCTGCTGGCCGGCGGCGCCGCCGGCGTGGCCGCGAGCAAGCTGACCAAGAAGACGTCGTCGACCGTCACGCCGACCCCGTTCCCGACGGCGGCGCCGAAGGCGACCGAGCAGGACGAGGCCTCGGCGGACACAAGGGCGCCGTACCCGGTGGCGCCGACGTCCTAGGGCTCGCCTGACGACCGGTGTGAATGTCTGACGTAAGCAAACGGGTGCTCAACAAGTAGTGCACGTGAGTTCGCCTCGCCGCCGATGGCGGTGAGCCTCACGTGAGGAGCAGCCATGCCAATCCCGAAGAAGGCCGCGCTCGGCGCGGTCCTGCTCTCGTTGGTCATCGGGCTGCCGTTCAAGGCGACAGCGGATCCCGGCGACACGATCCAGGGCGGTTGCTCGTTCGACACCGACTCCGACGGGAACGAGACGCAGGGTCAGAACACGGGTGTCATCGATGCCACCGCGGTTTCGCTGACCAACCGCAACAATCCGGACGCCGGCGCGTCCGTGCACTGCAAGATTCAGGTGGACGGCGTTGACGCCTCGGGCACTCAGATCGACGTCGCGGCGAACGCGGTCGGCGTCGAGCAGGGCCAGCGGCAGATCAGCTTCGACGACCAGGGCGGCACCCTGCCGTCGGCGCTGTGCGAGAGGGACGACTGGGGCGACGGCGACAGCACCGGTTGGGTTTGTCCGTCCTCGATTAACGTTCACACCTCGCCGCAGCCGGTCATCGACCTGATCAATGGCTTGAATGAGCCTTGCTCCCCCGGACAACTCGTCTGCGCGTCACTGACGCCGACATCGCTGCAGGGCACCTACTCAGTCGACACGTCGTCCGGCAGCCCAGGTCCGGCCGCCGGGTCGATCGACACGTACCAGTTCGTCTTGCCGAACGGCGGAATCGTGACGGCGCCGTGCGTCGTGCTCGCGTCCGGCGCCACCACGTTGGATCCGTGCGCAGCAGCGGGCGGGAGATATGTCGCAACCGTGGCCACGCTGTCCACCGGCTCCGCGTCGCCGCTCGCCACTGTGCGCATCTGTAACGCCAATCTCGCACTGACCGTGGATGGGATCGGCGTCAATTCGTTCCCGGCGTACACCATCTGCTAGTTGCGACTCACAAGCACTCAGCCGAGCGGAACCCATGAGCACCGCTCGCATGCTCAAGCAAGGAGCGGGCCGCGGCCGCGGTGCTCGCGCTGCGCGGTCAGCAGCGGATACGCCGTTGGCGGATCGCTCTGGCATGCCTGCTGGCCGGCGCCGCTACCGGTCTGGCCGCGACCAAGATGGCCAAGAAGACCTCGTCGACGGTCACGCCCACCCCGTCCCGGCCGCGGCTCCCAAGCCCGCCACCGAGCAGGACGAGGCGCCGAAAGACACGACCGCGCCCTACCCGGTAGCTCCGACGACGTCCTAGAACGCTCGGTACGGTCGCCTGACGACCGGTGTGAATGTCTGACGTAAGCAAACGGCTCCTCAACAAGTACTGCACGTGAGTTCGCCTTGCCGCCGACGGTGGTGAGCCTCGCGTGAGGAGCAGCGATGCCAATCCCGAAGAAGGCCGCGCTGGGCGCGGTCCTGCTCTCATTAGTTGTCGGGCTGCCGGTGACGGCAACGGCGGATCCCGGCGACACGATCCAGGGCGGCTGCTCGGTGCACACCTATGCGGACCAGACCCTGACGCAGGCTCAGAACACCGGGGTCATCGAGGCGACCGCGGTTTCGCTGACCAGCCGCAGCAATCCGGACGCCCGCGCTTCCGTGCACTGCAAGATTCAGGTCGACGATGTCGACGCCCCCGGCACTCAGCTTGACGTCGCGGCGAACGCAGCCGGCATCGAGCAGGGCCAGCAGCAGATCAGCTACGACGACCAGGACAACACGCGGCCGTGGGCGCTGTGCGAAAAGGATGACTGGGGCGACGGCGACACCACTGGCTGGGTGTGTCGTGCCTCGACGATCGGCCACACCTCGATCGGGGCCCGCACCTCGCCGCAGGCCGTCATCGATCTGGTCAATAGCTTGGGTAAGCCCTGCTCCCCGGGGCAACTCGTCTGCGCGGCGCTCACGGCGACCACGCCGCAGGGCACCTACTCGGTCAGCACCTCGTCAGGGAGCCCGGGGCTGGCCGCTGGGTCGATCGACACGTATCAGTTCGTCTTGGCGAACGGCGGAATCGTGACCGTGCCCTGCGTCGTCCTCCACTTGGGAAGCACCACGGTCGATCCGTGCGCAACCGCCGGCGGCACGTATGTCGCGACCGTGGCCACGCTGTCCAACGACTCCGCGTCGCCACTCGCCACTGTGCGCGTCTGCAATGCGAATCTCGCACTGACTGTCGACGGGATCGGCGTCAATTCGTTCCCGGCGTACACCCTCTGCTAGCCGCGACTCGCAAGTACTCAGCCGAGAGGAACCCATGAGCACCATTCGCATGCTCAAGCTAGCTGCCGCGACAAGTCTGACCGCGCTGTTGGTGACGGTGCCGGCCCCGGGCGCGGGCGCCTCGGGTACGTCACCGCAGCCGCACCTGCGACTACTGAACAGCGGTGTGTCCGCCGCGGCGTCGCTCGGCAGCGGCAACCTCGTCAACTACGGCGGCCACGTCGAGTCGGGCACCGTCACCAATTACGTCATCTACTGGGGCCTGCCGAGCCAGGCGCTGCCGGCACCGGCGTACGACGTCAACCCGTATGCCGCGCACATCGACGAGTTCCTGCACGACGTCAGTTGCTGCGCGAGCCCCGCCCTAGCCAGCGTCCTCACGCAGTACGTCGGCGCGGTGAACATCACCTACGGCGGCAGCTACTTCGACCCCATCGGCTACACGCCGAACAGCACGGTCACCGATGCGCAGATCCAGGCCGAGGTGCGGAAGGTGCAGTCGGCGACCGGCTGGCGCGGCGGCATCGGGAACAACTTCTTCGTCGTCACCGGACCGGGTGAGAAGGTCTGCGACTCGTCCGGCTGCTCGAACACGGAGTTCTGCGGCTACCACGGCACGCTCTCAGACGTTGCGGGTGCGGAGACGCCGCACGAGGCGATCCCGTATCCCGGTCCGGGCTGTCTCGTGACCTCCATCCAGGGCGCGACCGACGCGGTGACGAACACCGCAGTCAACGTCGTCTCGCACGAGTTGTTCGAGACGATCACCGACCCTGGCGTGGGTGCCGGAGACTACGGCTGGTACGACGGCGCCGGCTACGAGATCGCCGACAAGTGCGCGTACATCTGGGGCCTGAACATCGGCCTCGGTCAAGGCGACTTCACTACCGGCGCCGGCGAGAACTACTTAGTCCAAGAGGAGTACAGCAACGCGGCGTCCGACTGCCGGATGTCATAGACCCGCGCGACAGCGCTGGATCCCGCTGGGATGCGGCGATCGCGGCGGCGACGACTGAGACGACAATGTCGCTTGGTCGCCGCCGGCCGGCTGGCTACGCCCACAACTCCGTCGGCGCCATACTCGGCTAGCGCGTCCGGGTGGCAGGACCTCTTAGAAGACGCCGTACGGCGGGCAGTCGTAGATCGGGTTATAGCCTTCGCCCAGCGGGTCCGCGGCGTAGACGTCGCCATCCGATCGGATTTCGAGCACGCCGGGGATGCCGCCGCCGATCGCGTCCCCGGTCGACTTCAGGACTGGGCACAGGCCAGGATCGGTCGAGAACCCCGCCTCGCGCAGAGCATCGAAGACCTGCTGGGGTGGGACGTCGAGATCAATAGCGGCAATACATTGCTCAGGGAGAGCGGTACCTCCGATCGTGTCGTCTTCACATAAAGCAACCGGTAGTGTCCCCCGCTGCTCATCGAAGACCATCTGACGGAGCCCGACCTGAACGTCAGAATCCGAGTCAGCGACGACGGTTCCTGGAATCGGCACGCCGTTGACCCTGATGAAGCACTTGACCGTCGCGCTGACCACATTGTTTCTGGCATCTGTCGCCGTCGACGCAAGGCCGATGATGCCTACGTCGACCCCGTTGGTCAGGATCGGTTGTTCAATGCTGACGAAGAAACAGCCGCCGTGGGTCGTCTGTCCGCCGCTGTTCGACCTCACGCCGACCGTTTCCCCGGCCAGCACGATGGCGGCCTGCTGGTAAGCGTTCGGGAGCAGACCCGCGCGCGACGGCGGCACAACTGCCAGGCTCAACGAAATAGGAACCGCCAACAGAATCGCTCTTACGGACGTGCGGCGCATCACGTCACTCCATTCATCCGGTGTACTACTAATACCGGCTGGACGTTGGGTTCCTTACGCACGCATTCCGCCAGGAAGCCGCACCGCTCACTGTTGCAACGGTGGTAGTACCCTGAGTAGCATTCGAGTATGAAACTTAGTGTCAGCCTGCCAGATGAGGACATCGCATTCCTCGACGTGTACGCGGCGACGCGCGGCGTTCCATCCCGGTCGGCGGTCTTGCATCGGGCGGTCCGGCTCCTGTGCGCGAGCGAACTGAGCGATGCGTACGGGAACGCCTGGGACGAGTGGACGACGTCCGACGACGGCGTGCTCTGGGAGAACGTCGCGGCCGATGGCCTGGGCGCCGATGCAGCGCGGTGACATCACCCTTGTCGACCTCGGTCCAATCCGCGGCGCGGAGGCGAGCAAGCTGCGCCCCGCAGTCCTCGTCAGCAACGACGGCGCGAACAGTGCGGCAACCCGCAACGGCCGCGGCGTCGTGACCGTTGTGCCGGTGACCACGAATGTCGAGCGGGTGCACCCCTTTCAGGTTCTCCTGCCGGCGGCGGCCACCGGTCTGCGGGCGGACTCGAAAGCGCAAGCCGAGCAAGTTCGGTCGGTCGACGTGACGCGGCTTGGCCGCCGCGTGGGCCAAGTGCCCCCATCTCTGATGCACGACCTCGAGCAAGCCTTGCGCATCCACCTCGGACTTTGAGCGGCTGCGACCCGGCGCCCGGTTGCCAGCCGCATCGGTTGGTCAGCGATGCGGCAGCCAGCCGGCCGGGCCTATCAAGTGGCCGGTCGCCGTCGCGACCGCAATCTCGCCGCTCGAGATCTGCGCCTGTTCCGCCTCCGCAAGCGAAAACGTCGTCAACGTCTCGGCGACCCAAGACAGTGCGTCATTGAACGACAGTTTCACGCCCGTCGCGCGACGGTTCGGTGATTGTCATGAGGGCGGACGAGCCCGCAGCCTCGTCAGTGGAGCTGAGGGGGCTCGAACCCCTGACCCCCTGCTTGCAAAGCAGGTGCGCTACCAGCTGCGCCACAGCCCCGTACGACCTACCCATCGTAGGCGCGGGGCGCCGCGCTCGGTTGAGTGCGACGTTCCTCGTCTTTTCAGGCGCTCAGAAGACGCGCTTCGTCACACTCGACGGGATGGGGCGCGCCGGAATGCGGCCGGCGCGCTCTAGCGAAGGTCGCGGGGGGCGGTTGCTTCTTGCCAGAGCTCGGCGTCGGCCTTGCGCATCCGCCAGTTACGCAGCGCGGCGAAGGCCGCGGCCATAGCACTGACCGTGAGCACGAGTTTTTTCACGTGGGCCTGGATGGACTTGAACCATCGACCTCTTCCTTATCAGGGAAGCGCTCTAACCGAGCTGAGCTACAGGCCCGCGGCGGTAACCGCCCGACGAGATTACCTCAGCCCTTCTCCGCGAGGGTGACCTCAATCCCGCCGACCAGGTCAGTGCAGACGTTGTAGATGAACGCGGTCAGTGTCGCGAAGGCGGTGAACAGGATCACGTTGATGATCCCGATCACCGTGGCGACCGTGACGACCCGGCTGAAACTCAGCCACGTCGCGATGCCGCTGCTGTTCTTGCCGCCCTCGACGTCGTGCAGGAACGAACGGATCGAGTTGAGCACGCCCATCGCGTCGACGATCGCGTAGAGCGCCACCACCGCGACCAGCAGCACGATCAGCCCGGCGAGCGAGTACACGAACGAGAACTTCAACGTCGACCACGGGTCGATCCGCTTCACCGTCAGCCGAGCCCGCCGGCCGGCCTTGCGCGACGAGCCGCTCGCGACCGAGACCGGACGCTGCGCGGCCGCCGGCCTGGGCGGTGCCGGGGCAGCTGTGGCCGGGCGCGGTTGCGCGGCCTGAACGCTCGGCCGCACGGTGCCGGCACCAGGTGACCCAGCACCCGGTGACCCAGCACCAGGTGACCCAGCACCCGGCGTCGGATTCGGAGTCGGAGAAGCCGCCGGCGCCACCGGTCCTGCCGGCCGTGGTGCAGCCGGGGCCGGCCCCGGCACACTCGGGCGGGCGGGCGACGTCGCCCCCGGCCAGCCCACCGGAGCCGGCTCGCGCTGGGGCGCGCCGGGCGGCGGTGACGGCCGGTACGGCCGCTCCCCCTCGGTCACTTGCCGCCAGCCTCCGCGTCCGGCTCCGCATCCGGCTCGGCGTTACGTGCCACCGCGACCACCGACTGGTTGTCCGGGAGGTTGATCAGCCGCACGCCCATAGTCTGCCGCCCGGTCCGCCGTACCTCTCCGGCGGTGGTGCGGATGACCCCGCCGTCGGACCGGATGGCGAACAGCTCGTCCTCCGGCTTGACGACGAGCGCGCCCACGA
>JAVEEG010000056.1 GCA_030840585.1 Frankiaceae bacterium
GCCGGCGTACTGCTCGGCGCGATGGCCGGCTGGGTCAGCTTCTCGCTGCTGGTCATCCTCGCCGGCACGCCGTTCCCCTCCGGCGGGATGTACGGCGACTGCGGCCGCACGGTCGCCGCGGCGCAACGCTTCCGGCTGCACTGGGGCAGCGGCGACCAGTTCACCTTCGGCAAGCCGTCGGCGTACCCGCCGTTGTGGTTCTTCGTGTGGGGGCGGTCGGCCGCGCTGTTCGGCAAGGACGCGTGGCAGATCGGCGCGGTGTTCCAGGCCACGGCGCTCGGCTTCGTCGTGCTGGTGGCCGGCTTCGTCTGGCGGCTGCTGCTGCGCTGGCCGCGCGCGCTCGCGGCCACCGCGGCGACCGCTGGCATCCTGATCGGCCCGTTCCACTTCGACCCGTGCAAGGGTCACGAGTTCAGCGCGACGATGCTCGTGATCCCCGCCGTGCTGTTCGCGCATCTGCTCGTCGTCGACGTGCTCGCCGGCCGGCAGCGGCGGTTGGCCGCGGTCGGCGCCGGCGCCCTGCTCGGCCTGTGCCTGCTGCTCTACCAAGTGGTCGTGCTGTTCGCGCTGCTCGGCCTGCTCGTGCTGTGGATCGTCACCGCGATCCGGGCCAAGCGGCTGGCCGGCCTGGCGGTTCACATGGGCTGCGCGGTCGTCGCCGGCTTCGTCGTCGCGTCGTGGTACGTGATCCCGCTGATCCCGGCGGTGCTCAACAACAAGTACCCGCGCGGGCCGGACCCGCTGATGGTCTTCTACTCCCTCAACAACCGGCCGGGGCTGTTCACCAGTTCACTCAGCATCACGATCACCGCGGTGCTCGCGCTGGTGCTCGTCGCGATGTTCATCCGCTCGCCGCTCGCCCAGGCGATCGCGACCATCGCCGTCACCTGCGTGGTGATCCAGGCTCTCGCGCTGCTCAACGTGGTCAAGGGCGGCGAGAGCTTCTACTCCTACCGGACCTATTACCTGCTCATCGTTCTCGCGGCAACCAGCGTCGTACTGTTCCTCGACCTGCCGCTGTGGCCGCGAGCGGTACGTGACGCGGTCGGCGCCGGCCCGTTCGCGGTGCGGCGGGCAGCGGTGGCGCTCGGCGCCGGGCTCATGCTGTTCGTGGTCGGCCAGGCGTGGGTCAGTTGGCACGCCCCGATCACCCCGCTGGAGGTCGCGGCCGCCGACTACCCGAACACCGCGCGCAACAACCAGGCCGCCCGCGCCTACCTGACCCCGACACCCAACTGCGGCCATGTCCGCGGGCTGCCGGCGGCGATCGACGTCGCGTCGTGCTTCCCGGCCGCGCGAGTGCGCGACTGCGTCAACCAGACGTACGGCGCCGGCGCGCTGCCGATCATGATTTCGTACGACGAACGCCTCGCCGGTTTCTACGGCTACTACTACTACTTAGGCGCGACCGGGATGGCGGGCGAGCCGTTCGACTCCCGGCTGCAGCGGATCGCGTACCTGCGCAGCCTGCCGACGGCGATCAGCGCCGCGGACCTGCTGCAGCGGATCCGGCACACGCCGTTCGGGCCGATCCACGGGTTCGTGCTGGCCGAGCAGCGCGACGGCGGCTACCGGTGGGTCGCGCAGGTCTACCACGGCAAGATCGTCGTCAACTTCCGGCCGGACCTGTTCGACGACCCGGCGTGGGCGATGTGCCAGTCCAACAAGACGATCATCCTGCTCGACCGTTCGGCCAAGCCGACGCACCGGTGAGGGCGCGTGTCGCACGGGTTCGTAGGGTTCCTCCGCCGACGTCCGTGGGTTCCGTTCGGCGCTTCCGCGCTGCTTGGCGCGGTCTGGACTATCTATGGCGTCGTCCGCGGACGAACTGCTGACCTTGTGTTCGGCCCGCTGCTGCTGGTGACCAACGGGGCAGCGGCGCTTTTCTTCTGGCGTGACCGACGCAACCGGCAGCGTTGAGCGTCGCGCAGCTTTCGGTCGGATCAGAGGTCTGGGCGGGTGCTGCTCAACGACCGCTTGCTCGGACGAGGCCGTTTTGACCTGTGGGAGCGGACCCCGCTAGTCTGTCCGCTTGTGCCTGGAGCCAATCCGGGCACCCCGGCGCGTCCGTGACCGGTGCTGATCGCAGGACTTGAGATCGGCACAGGGCAGGGCGCCGGCTACCACTCCGAGACGTCCGGATTATTCCGTACGGGGCGGAGCGTGGCCGGGCGACACGCCCGACCGCGGGGGTCGGAGCCGGGAGCACGAAACAGAAGACGAAACAGCACGATCGACACACAGGAGATGGCGCGAAGTGCCCACGATCTCTCAGCTGGTCCGTAAAGGCCGGCAGGACAAGATCGGCAAGACCAAGACGCCGGCGCTGAAGGGCAGCCCTCAGCGGCGCGGCGTGTGCACGCGCGTCTACACGACCACGCCCAAGAAGCCGAACAGCGCCCTGCGCAAGGTCGCCCGTGTCCGGCTGACCAGCGGCATCGAGGTCACGGCATACATCCCGGGTGTCGGCCACAACCTGCAGGAGCACTCGATCGTGCTCGTCCGCGGCGGCCGGGTGAAGGACCTGCCCGGTGTCCGCTACAAGATCATCCGTGGCTCGCTCGACACGCAGGGCGTGCGCGGCCGCAAGCAGGCCCGCAGCCGCTACGGCGCGAAGCGCGAGAAGGGTTAAGGAACGACATGCCCCGCAAAGGCCCCGCCCCCAAGCACCCGGTCATCATCGACCCGGTGTTCGGCTCGCCGATCGTGACCTCGCTGATCAACAAGGTCCTGCTCGGCGGCAAGCGCTCGCTTGCCCAGCGCATCGTCTACGACGCCCTCGAGGGCTGCCGGACGAAGACCGGCACCGACCCGGTCGTCACGCTCAAGCGCGCGCTCGACAACGTCAAGCCGACCATCGAGGTCAAGAGCCGCCGGGTCGGTGGCGCGACCTACCAGGTTCCGGTCGAGGTGCGCGCGGGCCGGCAGAACACCCTCGCGCTGCGCTGGCTGGTCACCTACTCGCGCCAGCGCCGCGAGAAGACGTTGACGGAGCGGCTGATGGACGTGTTGCTCGACGCGAGCAACGGCCTCGGCGCCAGCGTCAAGCGGCGCGAAGACATGCACAAGATGGCGGAGTCCAACAAGGCCTTCGCCCACTACCGCTGGTAATCGAAAGAGAGATTGACCCACAGTGACGACCGACGTCGTAACCGTCCTCGCCAAGGTCCGCAACATCGGGATCATGGCGCACATCGACGCGGGCAAAACCACGACGACCGAGCGGATCCTTTACTACACCGGGGTCAACTACAAGATCGGTGAGGTCCACGAAGGCGCCGCGACGATGGACTGGATGCCGCAGGAGCAGGAGCGCGGCATCACGATCACTTCCGCCGCGACCAAGTGTGAGTGGAAGAACCACAC
>JAVEEG010000068.1 GCA_030840585.1 Frankiaceae bacterium
GCCGAGACCAGCGCGTCGAACTCGGCGCTGCCGCGGCGGGCAATACCGATGCGCCACGGCTGGCTGTTGCCGGCGCTGGGCGCCCAACGCACCGCTTCGACCAACCGGGTCAACTCGCCGTCGGCGAGGACGTGGTTACGGTCGAACCAGCGGGTGCTCCACCGGCCGGCGAGCAACGGGTGCAATGTCGTCATGCCTTCTTCAATATAGTTGAGCATTCAATTATTCCGTCGTAGGATCACTGTCATGGCGGCGCGGTGGCTCACCAAGGAACAGCAGCGGTCGTGGCGCGCGTACATCGAGGCGGTCCGGCTGCTGCAGGAGGCGCTCGACGCGCAACTTCAAGCCGACGCGGACATGCCGCACGCCTATTACGAGATTCTCGTCCGGCTGTCCGAGGCGCCACAGCGACGCTTGCGCATGACCGAGTTGGCGACCGGCACCCAGTCCTCGCGCAGCCGCGTCTCGCATGCGGTCAGCCGGCTGGAGGAACGCGGATGGGTACGCCGCGAGCCGTGCGCGAGTGACCGTCGCGGGCTACTGGCCGTGCTTACCGACGACGGGTACGCCGCCCTCGCCGCGGCGGCGCCCGGTCACGTCGCGCAAGTCCGCGCCACGGTGATCGATCCGTTGTCGCGCGAGCAGTTGCAGGCGCTGGCGGACGCATCGGCGGCGATCGCCGCCGCGATTCGCGACCTCACTCATCCCGACTCCGGGGGGTGACGCGCGCGGCATCGGTGCGGCACCCTGTGGGGCGATGACCACGACCCGCGAGCATCCGCCGGTTGCGACCGACGTCGACCGTTGGCCGGCGATGGCGCCGCCGCGACCCGCCCCGGTCCGAGCGGCGATCGCGCGAGTCTTGCTCACGCGGATCGCGCGGCACGCGGGCGTCGCCGTCACGCTGCCCGATGGCACCCGGTTCGGGCCGAGTGGTGGTCCGGTGCTGGCCGTACGCGATGCACGATCGTTCTTCACCCGGCTGGGACGGGACGGCAACATCGGCTTCGGCGAGGCATTTCTCGCCGGCGACTGGGACGCGGTCGACCTCGTCGCGGTACTCGAACCGATGGCTCGCAATGTCGCCACTCTGGTGCCGCCGGCACTGCAACGGTTGCGCCGGTTCTACGACCCGCGACTGCCAGCCGCGGAAGACAACAACCGGCATGGTTCGCGACGCAACATCGCCCGGCACTACGACCTGTCCAACGATCTGTTCGCCACGTTCCTCGACGAGACGATGACCTACTCCGCCGCGCTGTTCGACGGCGATTACGACGAACCGCTCGCGATGGCGCAACGCCGCAAAATCGACCGGTTGCTCGATCTCGTCGCCGCCGGTCCGGGCACCCGGCTGCTCGAGATCGGTACCGGTTGGGGCGAGCTGGCCATCCGCGCGGCCCGGCGCGGCGCGCACGTAACAACGTTGACGTTGTCGAACGAGCAGGCCGCGCTCGCCGGCCGCCGCGCGGCCGCGGCCGGAGTCGGCGCGAACATCGACATCCGGCTGCAGGACTACCGCGACGCCGACGGCGAGTACGACGCGATCGTCAGCGTCGAAATGATCGAGGCGGTCGGCGAGAAGTGGTGGCCGACGTACTTCCGTACGCTGGACGAACGGCTCGCGCCCGGTGGCGCCGTCGGCCTGCAGGCGATCCTCATGCCGCACGACCGCATGCTCGCGAGCAAATCGTCGTGGTCGTGGATCAACAAGTACATCTTCCCCGGCGGGATCATCATGTCCGAGCGCGCGATCGAGGAGACCCTCGCCGCGCACACGACGTTGCGCATCGCCGATCGGATGCATTTCGGGCCGTCGTACGCCGAGACGTTGCGCCGGTGGCGCGAGACGTTTGTCGATGCGGCGGCGCGGGTGGAGGCGCTCGGCTTCGACGAGACGTTCCGGCGGATGTGGACGCTCTACCTCGCCTACTCCGAAGCGGGTTTCCGGGCCGGCTATCTGAACGTCGGCCAGTTCCTGCTCCGCCGCTAGCCGCTCGTGCGGTCGAGCAGCCACGCAACCACGCCGGCCAGCACCGCACCACCCGCGCCGAGCAGAACCGGCGCCCGGCCACCGGCGCTGTCGGCGAGCCAGCCGAGAAACGGCCCGCCGACGGGCGTCGTACCGATCAGCAGCACCGCTTGCAACGCGAGCACCCGGCCGACCATCTCGCGATCAGCGCGGATCTGAACCAGCGCCGTCGTCACCGTCAGGTAGACCACGCTGGTCGCGCCGACGAGCGCGGCGGCCGGATACGCGACCCCGACGTTCGGCACGAACGCCATCGCGAACATCGTCACGCCGAGACCAAGGCAGGCCCACACCACCGTGCGCACGCTCATCGACGTACGGCGGGCGACGGCCAGCGTGCCGAGAACCGCCCCCGCGCTGAAAGTGGCGTAGATCAAGGCGAAATCGCTGTCCGAGCCATGCAGACCCTTCTCCACGAACAGCGGGAGAACGACGGTGAAGTTGTAACTGAGAATGCCCACGACGAGCAGCGTCAGGAACGTGATCCAGAGCTCGGGCAGGCCGGCGATGTACCGCAGCCCGGCCCGCACCTGACCGCGGCCGCGCGGTGTCTTCGGCGCCGGCCGCAGCTCGTCGGCGCGCATCCGCCACAGCGAGAACAGCACCGCGACATAGCTCGCCGCATCGAGTGCGAACGACCAGCCGTAACCGACGGTCGCGATCAGCGCGGCGGCGAGCGTCGGGCCGACCATGCGGGACAGGTTGACGTTGGCGCTGTACAGCGTGACCGCGTTCGGGATGAGCTGCGGCGGCACCATCTCGTTGACGAACGACCGGCGACCGGGATTGTCGAACGCGAGCATCGTCCCGCCCGCCGCGGCGACGACGAAGAAGACCGGCAGCGGCACGTGCGGCAGGAACGCGAGCACCGCCAACGTTGCGGACTGCGCCATCTCCAGGCTCTGGGTGAGGTAGAGCAGCCGCCGCTTGTCGGATCGGTCCGCGACCAGCCCGGCGAACGCGGACAGCACCAGCATCGGACCGAACTGGCACGCACCCAGCAGGCCGACCGCGACACCGCTGCCGGTGCGGTGCAACACCAGCAACGTCAACGCGACGATCGTCAGCCAGTTGCCGCTGTTGGAGATGAACTGGCCGACGAAGAACAACCGGAAGTTGCGTTCCCACAACGCGGAGAACGTACGGCGAGACCACGACGCAGCAACCGGTACCGCGTCAGGCGTCGGCTCCATCGAGTCAGACGTAGATGCCGTCGGCGCCGCGGTCGATGGCTTGTTGCAATCGTCCCGGCATCGGCGCGAAGCCGAGCACTCCGAGCACGAACTGCACCGTCAGCCGATGCCATGCCCGCCAGCGGAACAGCATCGCGTGCATGTCACCGCACACAGTCACGAAGCCGACCCGGGCCGCGATCGACTCGGCCTGGCGGGCGAACCGGCGGGCGGTGCGCGGGCTGGTCACGGTGTCGAGGTTGCCGTGCGCGATGAGCACGACGCGGTCACGCACCGGTTCGACCGGTTCGCCGTCGGGCAGCCATGGCGCGAGCCCGAGCGCCGCGCGCACCGACGCATCGTCGGCGGCCCGCATCGCCGTCCGGCCACCCATCGAATGGCCGACGAGGACGACCGGCACATCACCATGGCGCCGCCGTACCTCCGCCAGCGCCCACCGGGTGTCCTCGACGGGCGACATCTGCTCGCCGTTCCAGCCGCGGTACCGGTAACGGACCAGCCACACCGCGAGACCGTCGTTGCGACCACGGCGGGCGAGCGCACGCGCGATCGGCGCCATCCGCACCGCCGCGAGCTGCCGCGCATCGGCGAGATCGAAGCTGTCCGCCTGGCCGCCGGGGAGCACCAGCGCGACCGCCTTGGTCTCGCCGCGAGCCGGATGTACGACGACGTCGGGTGTCGCTTGCCTCACGGCCGCAGCTTCGCCGCCATCGCGGCGGCTTCGATCTCGGCCGCCTCCGCTGGTGTCGGCGCCGAACCACCGACGTGGTGCGGCAGCCACCACGCGTCCGCCTCCGGCCGGTCGGGGTACTCGGCCAGCACCTTCTCGACGAGTTCGCGCAGCCGGACCGCGAGCCGATCGGTCAACGTCGCGGCCGTGTCGTCCGGCTCGATCGCCATGGGCTCATCGACCCAGATGCAGACCGCGACCCGACGTTGCCAGACCGGCTTCCGGCCGGTGGTCCAGACCCGGTGCGCGCCCCACGTGACGACCGGGATCAACGGCACACCCGCTTCGAGCGCCATCCGGGCCGCGCCGGACTTCAGCGGTCGCGGCACGTACGACCGCGAGATCGTCGACTCCGGGAAAACGCCGACCAATTCGCCCGCCCGCAACGCCTCGACCGCATGCCGGTAGGCGTCGGCGCCGGCCCTGCGGTCGACCGGGATATGCCGCATCGCCCGCATCAACGGGCCGCTGATCCGGTGTGAGAAAACCGCCTGCTTCGCCATGAACCGGACCAGCCGGCGGTGGCGGCGAAATGCCGGATAACCGACGAACATGAAGTCGAAGTAGCTCACGTGGTTGGACGCGAGCACCGCTCCCCCGGTGGCCGGCACGTTGTCGAGTCCGCGCAGATCGAAGCGAAACCCGAGCACCCGGAACAGTGTCAGCACGACCCGGATCACTGCTCGATACGGCCACTCACGTTGACGCATAAGGACGAATTCTCTCAGCCGGTGTTTTGCAGCCCGGCCGCGACACCGTTGACGGTGAGCAAGAGCAGTGAACGCAGCCGATTCGCCTCGTCGTCATCGGGCGTCCCGGTGCGCAGCGCGGACAGCGCGCGCAGTTGCAGGTACGACAGCGCATCGACGTACGGGTTGCGCAGGTCGACGGCCGCGCCGAGGATGCGCCGTCCGCCGAGCAGCCGATCCTGACCGAGTACGTCGAGGACGAGCCGGCAGGACAGGTCGAGTTCGGTCAGGATGCGACTGGTCAGATCCGGCCGGTCGCCGAGTGCGAGGTAGTGCTCGGCGACCGAACGATCGGTCTTCGCGAGGCTCATCTCTGCGTTGTCGATCAGCGCGGTGAACAGTGGCCAGTCCGCATACGCCGATCGCAGCGCCGCCACGTCGCCGATTGCGTCGAGCCCGCTACCGAGGCCGAACCAACCGGTGAGGTTGCACCGGGTCTGTGACCACGCGAACACCCACGGAATCGCGCGCAGATCGCCGAGTTGCAACCCGCTCTGCTCGCTGCCGCCCGGCCGCTTTGCCGGTCGGGATCCGAGTGCCAGATCCGACAACTCCTCGAGCGGGCTGACCCGGGCGAAGAAGTCGGCGAACCCATCGGTCTCGACCAGCGACCGGTACGCCTCGCGCGACGCCTTCTCCATCGTTTCCGCCATCGTCGCGAATCGCTCCGCGGCGTCCGCGTTGCGCGTCGCGACCTCCTCGGTGGCATGCAGCAGTACGGCGGAGGTGACCTGCTCGAGGTGGCGGACGGCGATCCGCGGGTTGCCGTAACGGGCGAACACGACCTCGCCCTGTTCGGTCACCTTGAACCGGTGCTGCACCGACCCCGGTGGCTGGGCGAGGATCGCGCGGTTGACCGGGCCGCCGCCGCGGCCGAGCGATCCACCGCGACCGTGGAACAACGTCAACCTGACGTCGTTGTCCGCCGACCACTGCGCGAGCGCGCGCTGCGCGTCGTACAGCAGCAACGTGGC
>JAVEEG010000088.1 GCA_030840585.1 Frankiaceae bacterium
TCGGGGACCGGTACGACGACGGTCGTGTCCGGTGCCGATCGGGCCCGGTCGAGCCGTTCGATCACGTCGACCGTGACACCTTGCTGGCGCAACAGCGCGACGATCGCCCGCGCCCCGGCGGGCGACGCGTCGTCGGGATCCAGCGGCCGGGCCGGCGGCACCGATCCGACGACGGCCAGCCCCACGGCGGTCGCGAGCACGAGCGCCGTGATCAGCACCGGCAACCACGATCGCCGTAACCATCCGATGAAGTCCGGCCGGTGCGGTTCGTCGTCGTACGGCGGCGCCGGCTCGACGGCCGGCGTGACGTCGGACTCGGGGTCCAGCAGGGCAGTGCTCATACCGGGGCTCATGCCGGCGCCAGTTCGACCGGTCGCGCGGCGGCGACCGACTCGTCCGCCCGACGCACCGTCTCGTAGTCGGCTTCGGTCGCGCCGCGGTCGCCGTAGACGACGGTGTCGAAGGTGTTCGCGGCGGTGGTCAGCAACTCGCGCACGGCCGGCAACATCCGGCCCGCTTCGGCGGCGAGTTCGTCGGCGGTCCGCCCGGGCCGCGGATCCAGCAACGCGCGTTGTTCGAGGTCGCGCGCGAGCGCGCGCATCTGTTCGATGACCGCCGTCTTCCACTCCGCGCGGTCGGCAGCGGCGGCGGCGCGGCGGCGGTGCGCCGCGGCCGTCAACGTCGTATCGGCGAGCACGTCGACCGATACGTGCGCGGTGCGCGACATCGGGCCGAGCCGCCAGAAGGCCAACGCGATCAACGCGAGGAGCGCGGCCACGAACGCGATCGCGCCCAACCCGCCACCGGGCGAGTGCGACGCGGCCGAGTCGAACAACTTGCCCAGCGCGTCCTCGATCCACCGCACCGCGCGCACCGGCCACGGATCGTCGTAGCGGTGATAGATGGAGTGGGACAGTTCCGCGTGCGCGCGGCGCCGTGCGTCATCGCGCCCGACCGGATCCGCGCCGATCCGACCGGCGAAGTTCGCGAGAAAGATCAGGTACGGCGTCACGACGGGATGCTGATGCCGGTCGCTTGGGTGCTGGCCTCGTGCAGCGCCATGTCGAGACCTTCGGCTCGCATCCGGCGGTCGATGTAGAGCAGCGCGGAGACACCGCCGTGGAACGGGCGGGCCAACGTGCCGCCGACGAACCCGCCGAGCGCGCTCATCAGCAAATTGATGAACGACAGGTTGTCCGAGCGACCGGAGAACACGCTGCTCAGCCCACCGCCAAAGATGAGGAATGGCAACGAAAGAATGACGGTGACGAGGTAGGCGATCACCCACGCCAACAGGCTGACCCAGAACACTCGCCACCACGCGCCATGCACCAGCTTGCGCGACCGCCGCAGCGCCGCGCGCGCGCCGTGCCGTTCGAGGACTACCGCGGCGGGTGCGAGCGAAAGCGTCGTCCAGGCGTACAGAACCGGCACGATCAGCAGCAGGAATCCGATCCCGATCAACGCGGGACCGCCGCTGTCGGCACCGCCCGCGGACGCGGCGAGCCCCGGCCCCAACGCAAGTGCGACGGTGCCGGCGACGATCAGAGTGACCAGCGCGACGACCCGCAGCAACGGCCAGGCGACCGGACGCAACCGAGCCCGCGCGTCCTTCAGGGTCACGCGTTTCCCGACGACGCGGTCGCCGATGATGGCGGCCATGACGCCGGTGAGGAGCAGCAACTCGACCGACGTGATGAACGCAGTGACGATGTACACGGTTCCGACTCGGGCCGCGGCGTCGGATGCGTCCGCGACGGTCGTCCCGTCGACGCTCGTGGTGGTCCGCACCGGCCGCAGCAACAGGTAGTTCATCAGCAGGAAGATCGCCTGGTTGACCAGCATCACGATCGCGGCGATGCCGAGCGATGCGATCGGCGCGGTGCGGATCGCGGTGAACGATCCGTCGAGGAGCTCACCCACGCCGAGCGGGCGCAGCGGGATGATGCCGGGCCGCGGCGGTGCCGGCGGTGGAGCCGGCAGCGGTGGCGCCGGTGCCCACGGCGCGCTCAGGTCCGGCGGCGTCGGCGAGGTCGGGCCAGCACCCTCCGGTGCGCTCCAACCGGTCACTCGGTACCTCCTCTCGCGCGGGCCATCCTGGCAGACAACCGGCCGAACCGGGCAACGGATGCGACCATGGATACGTGGCCAAAGGACGTGTGCTCGTCGTCGATGACGACCCGGCTCTTGCGGAGATGCTGGGCATCGTCTTGCGCACCGAAGGCTTCGAGCCGTCGTTCGTCGCCGACGGCGACCGGGCGCTGGCCGCATTCCGCGCCACCAAACCGGATCTCGTGCTGCTCGACCTGATGCTGCCGGGCACCGACGGCATCGACGTCTGCCGCCAGATCCGCGCGGAGAGCGGTACGCCGATCGTGATGCTCACCGCGCGCAGCGACACGGTCGACGTGGTGCTCGGGCTCGAGTCGGGTGCCGACGACTACATCGTCAAGCCGTTCAAGCCCAAGGAACTCGTGGCCCGGATGCGGGCGAGGCTGCGGCGTAACGAAGTACCGACGAACGACGTCGTCGAGATCGCCGATCTCGTGATCGACACGGCCGGTCACGTCGTGTCCCGCGAGGGCAAGGCGATCAGCCTCACCCCGCTGGAGTTCGACTTGCTGACTGCACTCGCCCGCAAGCCCGGCCACGTCTTCACCCGCGAGCACTTGCTGGAACAGGTGTGGGGCTACCGGCACGCCGCCGACACCCGGTTGGTCAACGTGCACGTACAGCGGTTGCGGGCGAAGATCGAACGCGATCCCGAACGTCCCGAGATCGTCGTCACGGTGCGGGGGGTCGGCTACAAAGCCGGACCACCATGATCTCGGACTTCGCCGCGGGGATGTTGCATCGCTGGCGCGCCTCGCTCCAGACCCGGGTCGCCGTTACGACGTTCTTGCTGTCGGGTCTCGTCGTACTGTTGCTCGGCCTCCTGCTCTCGCAGCAGATCCGTAACGGTGTCCTCGACGCCAAGCAGCGATCCTCGGTGTCGCAACTCGACTTCGGCTTGCAACGCGCGACCGACCAGTTGTCGGCGATCGAGAGCGCGGACTCGGCGAGTGTCAGCCGGACCGCGAACGTCATCATCAGCGAGTTGCGCGACCGCAGCAGTTCGTCGGATTCGTACGACGTTCTGTTGCTCGCGACCGATCCGAACGGCGAGTCGGAGACCACGTCGGCTCAGTTCGATCCATCGGCGGTGCCGGCGTCGTTGCGCCAGGCGGTGACCCGATCGAACCGCGAAGCGTGGGCGTACACGAGCCTGCGATCAGGCCACCAACCGGCGCTCGTCGTCGGTGGCACGGTCGCGAGCAGCACCGCCGGCTACCAGCTCTACTACTTGTTCCCGCTGACGCAGGAACGACAGACGCTGTATCTCGTCGAGCGGACGATGTTGCTGTCCGGGTTGCTGATCGTCTTGCTGCTGGTCGCGATCGCCGCCGTCGTCACCCGGCAGGTCGTGCGGCCGGTGCGGCACGCCGCCGCGACCGCGGAACGGCTGGCCGCGGGCCGGCTGCGCGATCGCATGTCGGTGCGCGGTGAGGACGACCTGGCCAGCCTCGCGTCGTCGTTCAACCGGATGGCGGAGACGGTCGAGAAACAGATCTCGCAGCTGCGCGAGTTGTCCCGCGTGCAACGCCGGTTCGTCGCCGACGTGTCGCACGAACTTCGCACTCCGATTACGACGATCCGCATGGCTGCGGACGTGCTGCACGAGTCGCGCGCCGCGATGACCCCGGAGCTCGCGCGATCGGCGGAGTTGTTGCAGAACGAGCTGGATCGGTTCGAGGCATTGCTCGCCGATCTGCTCGAGATCAGCCGACACGACGCGGGCGCGGTCGTACTGGAGGCGGAGCCGACCGATCTGCGCTCGCTGGTACGGCGCGCGGTCGAGGTCGCGGAGCCACTCGCGGCCCGGCGTTCGTGCGAGCTGGTCGTCGACCTGCCGGCCGATCCGGTAGTCGTTGAAGTCGATGCGCGAAGGATCGACCGGGTGTTGCGCAACCTCGTCGTGAACGCGGTCGAGCACGGCGACGGGCACCCGGTCGAGGTGTGCCTGCGTGGCGGCGACGGTGGTGTCTGCGTGACGGTGCGGGACCGTGGCCGCGGCCTGCGCCCGGGCGAAACTTCGTTGGTATTCGGTCGGTTCTGGCGCGCCGACCCCGCCCGTGCGCGCACGTCCGGCGGCACCGGCCTCGGGTTGTCGATCGCGTTGGAGGACGCGCGATTGCACGGCGGTTGGTTGCAGGCGTGGGGCGAGGTCGGCGCGGGCTCGGTGTTCCGGCTCACGTTGCCGTGGCGCGCTGGCGTCGATATCGGCGAACCGCCGCTGCCATTGGATCCCGCGGAGCGGGTCGACGTACCGGATCCGCGGCCGCTGTCAGGGTGGGAGACGACCGGTGTCTAACCGCGTCCTCGCCGGGATCGCCGCGTTGTCGCTCGCGATCGTGACCGGTTGCGGCGGGGTGCCGGACGGTGGCGGCGTACATCTCGGTCGCGCCCTCCCGGCGGTGGGTGGCGCGGACGACGCGTTCGACTTCGACGTAAAGGCGCTGCCGCCGCCGTGGCGGTCCGGCATGAGCCCTGATGAGGTTGTCGCCGGCTTCCTGCGCGCGGTCGTCAACGGCGACGGCGATTACGCGATCGCGCGCTCGTACCTGTGGTCCGGTGCGGCCCGAAGCTGGGACCCGGTTCGGTCGATCACGATGTACGACGGCCTGCGGATCACATCGTCGGGTATCGGCGCGGTTCGCACCGTGCGGCTTCGCGCGGTGCGCACCGGCGCAGTGGACGAACGCGGCAACTTCGATCCCACTCGCGGCTCGATGGACGAGACACTTGGCTTGAACCGGCTCGACGGGCAGTGGCGCATCGACCGGCTGCCGCCCGGTGTGCTGTTGTCGACCCTCGACGCGCAACGATCGATCCGGTTGGCGCGGGTGTACTACCCGAACCGCGGCGGCACCGCGCTGGTGCCGGAGCAGACATTCGTCCGGACAACGCGAGCGGGTTTTGCGACCGCGTTGATCCGGACGTTGCTGGCCGGGCCGGGGCGCTGGCTTGCGCCGGCCGTCACCCGCCCGGCGCCGTCCGGTACGACGCTGATCGGCAACGTGCCGGTGGTCGCCGGGGTGGCCGACGTCAACCTGAGCCCGTCCGCGCGGCAGGCGACGACGAGGCAGTTGGAGCAGCTGTCCGCGGCGATGGTCTGGACGTTGCGCCAGGTCACCGACATCACCTCGGTGCGGTTGCTGATCGACGGCAGCCCGCTGTCGCTGCCGAAGATCGGTACGACCCAGCCGATCACCGCGTGGCCGGCCTTCGACCCCGCCGGCACTGTGGCCGGGCCGACGTTGTTCGTCCTCGACGGGCAGATCCGCGCGGTCAACGGATCGGCGTCGAGCATCGCCGTGCGTCGTAACGTCAGCGCGGTCGCGGAGTCGGCGACGGCGGATGTCGTCGTGGTGGTCCGCAAGGTGCGTACCGGCGCGGTGCTGGCGACCGGACCGATCGGCGGCACCTTGGTCAATCGCATGTCGGCGCGCGCCATGACCCCGCCGTCGGTCGACGCCGACGGTGACACGTTCACCGTGGTGACGACGCCGATCGGGCAGCGGGTCAAGGTGGTCTTGCGATCCGGCGCGGTGCGGTCGGTGACCCCCGACCCGCAGCTGTCCGGCGCCGAGGTGACCGCGCTGCGGGTCTCGCGGGACGGCGCCCGCGTCGCCGCTGTGGTCGGCGGCCGGCTGATGATCGGTCGGGTGCAGCCCGGGCCGGGCGGCCCGATCCTCACCGGTTTCCGCAACGTGCTGCCGACCGCGGTCGACGTCCGTGGGGTCGCATGGGTGGACGCCGGCGACGTGGTGGCGACGGTGCGGTCCGGCCGCACCGCGCGCGCTCTCGTGGTCACCGACGTCGACGGGTACGCCGGGCACTCGGTGAGCATCGACGGGCTGGGCGGGCGAGCGGTGGACGTGGCCGCGGCGCCGGGCCGGCCGCTGCTGGTCACGACCGACGCCGAGACGTTGTGGTCGGACAGTGGCGGCTGGCATCAGCTCGGCCGGGGCGGGGCGGCGGCCTACCCGGCCTGACGTTTTCGGCCGCCTCCTGTGGACGGGCGCGGCGGCATCCACAGATCTGTCCGGCGGCGTGGTTCTTGGCCGCTGCTCGCGGCATCGTCTCGGCATGCGCGCATTGCTCGATCTGGTGTTGCCGGCCGGGTGTGCCGGCTGCGGCGAGCCGGGTGGCCCGGCTTGCCCGCGCTGCCTGCGCGCGCTGTCCGCGCCGGCTAGCTGGACCCGGCCGGACCCGGCCCCGCCCGGGCTGCCTGCGGTCGCCGCGATCGCGAGGTACGACGGTGCGGTCCGCGGTCTGTTGCTCGCCTACAAAGAGCACGGCAGCGTGTCCCTGGCGCGCCCGCTCGGCGCCGCACTGGCCCGCTCGCTCGTCCTGGTGATGTCGGTGCTCGCGGGCGCGGGCCCCGTTGTGGTCGTGCCGGTGCCGTCGTCCGGGCGGCAATGCCGGCGCCGCGGCGCCGATGTCGTCGCCGACCTGGCCGCCTGGGCCGCGCGCGAGCTGCCTGCGGCCGGGCGGCGCGTCCAGGTAGTCCGGGCGTTGCGGCACGTTCGGGCGGTCGCCGACTCGGCCGGGCTCGATGCCCGGGCCCGGGCCGCCAACGCGGTCGGCGCGATCGGGCTACGGCGCGCCGCCGCGCCGTACGTCGCGGGCCGGCCGGTGGTGATCGTCGACGATCTGGTGACGACGGGAGTGAGCCTGGCGGAAGCGGCCCGGGCGCTGCGGGCCGCGTCGGCGACCGTGATCGGCGCGGCGACGATCGCCGCAACGGGCCGGCGCGGCACCGGTCCCACCCGCGACCGTCGCGAGCTCGGCGGGACGGGGATACGGAGTCCGGCTGCACAACTCCACGGGCGGGCATTACGGTGCTGATGAGGACGGCCGCCGTCTTGAGGAGGCACCCGAGTGGACATCGTCGTGAAGGGCCGGCACACCGAGGTGGCCGAGCGGTTCCGCGGCCACGCCGAGGAAAAGCTCGCGAAGATCGCCAAGCTCGACGCCAAGGTCAGCCGCATCGACGTCGAGGTCTGCGAGGAGCGCAACCCTCGGCTGGCCGACCAGCGGTCGCGGGTCGAGCTCACCTGCCGCACCCGCGGGCCGGTGGTCCGCGCCGAGGCGGCCGCCCCGGATCCGTACGCCGCCCTCGATGTCGCCTCGGCGCGGCTCGAGTCCCGGCTGCGCAAAGCCGCCGACCGGCGCCGCATCCACCACGGCATCCGGACGCCGGTGTCGGTGGCAGCGGCCACGGCGGCGCTGTCCGCGGCCGGTCCGTCGGCGAACGGCGCCGGGCCGGACGAGGCCGCGGACGAGCCGGAGGAAGACACCGGGCTGCTGGTCCGGGAGAAGATGCACAACGCCCCGCCCATGACGCTGGACCAGGCGCTGCTCGAGATGGAGCTGGTCGGCCACGACTTCTACCTGTTCGTGGATGCCGAACAAGGCCTGCCCAGCGTCGTCTACCGGCGCCGGGGCTATGACTATGGGGTCATTCGCCTGGTCACGACGGACCTGGACGCGGTGGTCGGCGAATAGCGCGTCTGGCCGGTCCGAAGGGACCGATCGTGCCATCATGGGCGCGGCAGGCCTCCGACTGTGGGAGTACGAGTGACCGAGACGCCCGAAGGCGCCGCACCCAGCGCCCCGGTAAGCGGTGAGCCGATCCGGGTGCTCGTCGTCGATGACCATGCGCTGTTCCGCCGCGGTCTGGAGATGGTGCTCGAGCAGGAGCCCGACATCGACGTCGTCGGCGAGGCCGAGGACGGCGCCGAGGCGGTGCAGAAGACCGTCGAGACGACGCCGGACATCGTGCTGATGGACGTCCGGATGCCCAAACGCGGTGGCATCGACGCGTGCACGGCGATCAAGGACGCGGTGCCGAGCGTCAAGATCATCATGCTGACGATCAGCGACGAAGAGGCCGACCTCTACGACGCGATCAAGGCCGGCGCGATGGGCTACCTGCTCAAGGAGATCCCGGTCGAGGAGGTCGCGGCCGCGATCCGCGCGGTGCACGGCGGCCAGTCGCTCATCTCGCCGTCGATGGCCTCGAAGCTGCTGAACGAGTTCGCGACGATGATCAAGCGGGGCGACGAGCGCCAGCAGGTGCCGGCGCCGCGGCTCACCGACCGCGAGATGGAGGTCCTGCGCTTGGTCGCGAAGGGCCTAAACAACCGCGACATCGCCAAGCAGCTGTTCATCAGCGAGAACACGGTCAAAAACCACATCCGCAACATCCTGGAGAAGCTGCAGCTGCACTCCCGGATGGAAGCGGTGGTCTACGCCGTACGCGAAAAGCTCCTCGAGATCACCTAAGCCCCGGGGTCCCCGGGCCCCGCCGCGAAGATCATCGCCGCCAGCGCGACATCTATCCCGCGGAGAGGGCGCGACCCGGCACTACAGGCGACGAGGCCGGCCAGAGCACCGTCAACCCGCGCATTGCGGTCGTCACGGCGTAACCGATGGCCAGCGCGAACGCCGCCGTACCGACCCCGACCCGGCCGCCGAGCAGCCAGCCGGCCAGCATCACTGACAGTTCCAGCCCCAGCCGTACCCACGCGAGCGGCAGCCCGAAGCGCCGAGCGATACCGGTCATCCAGCCGTCTCGGGGGCCCGGGCCGAGCGCGGCGGTGAGGTACAGCGCACTGCCGATGCCGATCGCAGCGATGCCGACCACGACGAAGCCGGCCTGACCGATCGCCTGGTGCGGCCGCGGCAGGAAGTCGAGATCGACGTCGATCGCCACCGCGATCACGATCGCGTTGAGAACGGTGCCGAGGCCGGGCCGTTCGCGTAGCGGGATCCAGCCGAACAGCACCACACCGCTGATCACCAGGGTGGCGGCACCGATCGACAGCGGGCTGTGCCGGCTGACCCCCTCCGCGAGGACGGTCCACGGCGTATTGCCCCACCGGGACGCGACGAGCAGCGCCTCGCCGGTACCGAAGATCCATAGGCCGGCGAGCAGTACCGGCAACGTCGCGGGCCGCGGCCGCCACCGGCCGGTCGCCGACCACCACAGCGTCGGAACGACCCGAACCGGCCCGCGCACCCGCTCCGGGACGGCGGCGACCACGGCAGCGTCGGTCGATGTCACGCCAGCCCCAACCCCCCGCCGCCAATCGCCATTCCGTCGCGACCTGACAGCATCATCGCCGTGCCAACGGTGCTCTCCAGGTCGGACCAAAAACTGTTCGCCGCCGCGGTCCTGCTCGTCGGCTTCGCCGCGGTCACCCGCTACGTCAGTCTCGGGTCGGTCACCGCGTTCGTCGCGGCTGGGCTGGCCGTGGCCATGCTCGCGGTGCTGGTAGGCCGGAGCGTCGATCAGCTCGGTGACCGCCTCGGCGCCGGCGCAACCGGCGTGCTGCAGAGCGCGCTCGGCAACCTGCCGGAGCTGTTCGTCTGCATATTCGCGCTGCGCGCCGGTCTCACCCGCGTCGTAGAGGCGGCCATCGTCGGCTCGGTACTCGGCAACGTGCTGCTCGTGCTCGGCGCAGCGTTCCTCGTCGGCGGCCTGCGCAACGGGACCCAGCGCTTCGACGGCGAGCGCGCCCGCACGATCGCGGCGATGATGCTGCTCGCCGTCGTCGCGATGCTGGTTCCGTCGCTCACGGCGCAGCTGCACACTCCGGCCGCGGGGCACGAGCGCACGCTCTCGGTAGTGGTCGCCGTCGTACTGCTCGCGGTGTTCGTCGCGTCGGTGCCGCAGTCGTTGCGCCGCACCGAGGCCGAGCAGGGCGCGGAGCCGCGGTCCGAGGACGGCTGGCCGCTCTGGCTGGCGATCGGTGTGCTCGCCGCGACCGGCGTACTCGCTGCCGTCGTGTCCGACTGGTTCATCCATGCGCTGACGCCTGCGATCGAGACGTTGCACATCAGCCAGACGTTCGCCGGTCTGGTCATCGTCGCGATCGCCGGCAACGCGGTCGAGAACGTCGTCGGCATCCAGCTCGCCGCCCGCAACCAGGCGGACTACGCGCTGTCGGTCATCCTCAACAGCCCGCTGCAGATCGCGCTGGTGCTCGCGCCGGCGCTGGTCCTGCTCTCCTACGTCGTGGGCGGTGCGGTGTTCACGCTGGCGTTCCCGCCGATGCTCGCGGCGACGATGGTCCTGTCGGTGGTGGCCGTGAGCTTCATCGTCGTCGACGGTGAGTCGGTGTGGCTGGAAGGGGCCGCGCTGCTTGGCCTGTACGGCGTCATCGCCGCTGCGTTCTGGTGGGGGTGACCGGTCGCGGCAACGCCGCCATCCGGCCGTCCCGCGCCACCGCGCGCAGCCGCTGCTCCACCTGGGCCCGCTCGGCCCGGCCGGTGACCACGAGCAGGTCGTCGCCGTGGCGCAACGTCGTACGGCGATCCGGCACGAAGCCTTCACCGGCGCGTACGACGAACGCCACCGCGGCGGTCGGCGGCAGCCGCAGCTCCCACACCTCGACGCCATGCAGCTTCGAGCGCGGGCCGATGGTCACCGTGACCAGATCGGCCAGCATCCGGTCGAGCGGCGCCGCCTCCACCTCCAACTCGCGGCCGGCGTCGTCGTCGACCAGCCGGAGCCGGCGCGCCATCGGCGCGAGCAGGGGTGACTGGAGCAGGGTCAGCCCGGCGACGAGCACGAAAACGACGTCGAATAGCCGGCGTGCGCCGGTCACTTCCGCGGACAACGGGATGGTCGCCAGCACGATCGGCGCGGCGCCGCGCAACCCGGCGAGCGCGACGAACGCTCGCTCGGCCCACCCGAACCGGCTCAACCCGACGGTGCTCGCCAGCACCGACAGCGGTCGTGCGAGCAGGAGCAACGCGGCCGCGATCGCGAGCGCCGGCAGCAGCGCGGCCCCGAGCCGGCTCGGCGTCACCAGCAACCCGAGCATCACGAACAGCCCGATCTGGGCGAGCCAGGCGACGCCGTTCGCGAAACCCAGCGTTGCCCGCCGGTGCGGCAGCCCGGCGTTGCCGAGGATGAGCCCGGTCACGTAGACCGCGAGGAACCCGCTCGCCCCGGCGCTCGCGGCGGCGGCGTACGACGCGATCGCGACCCCGAGCGTCGCGATCGGGTACAGCCCGACTGCCGGCAGGGCCGCCCGGCGCAGCCCGGCCGCGCCGAGCACGCCGGCCGCGACGCCGATGCAAGCGCCGACGGCGAGTTCGTAGCCGACGTGCCACGCGATGTTGCCGGCGCCGGAGTGGCCGGTCGAGAGCAGCGTCGCGAGGATCACGACCGGGGCGTCGTTCAACCCGGATTCGGCCTCGAGGACCCCGACCAGCCGGCGCGGCAGCCGCAGCGCGCGCAACGTGGCGAACACAGCCGCCGCATCGGTCGAGGAGACGACCGCGCCGGCCACGATGGCGGCCCGCCAGGGCAACCCGAGGACGAGATGGGTGACCCCGGCCATCACGGCGACGCTGACCGCGACCCCGAGGGTGGACAGTGCGGCGGCGGTAGGCAGCACCGGCCGGATGGTCGGCCAGTCGGTGGTCAGGCCGCCCTCGGCGACGATCAGCGCGAGCGCGATCAGCCCGAGGTTGCGCGCGGCGTCGGCGTTGTCGAACCGCACCCCGATGACGTCCTCGCCGAGCAGCATGCCGAGGCCGAGGTAGAGCAGCAGGCTGGGCACCCCGAGCCGGGACGACAACCGGACGCCCGCGACCGCGGCGAGCAGCACCCCGGCCCCGGCGAGCAGGGCGACGTCGAGGTGCGCCGTGGCCATCGGACGATCATGACGGGCGTTCGCCGTACCAGGACCAATCGGCGCCCGGCACGCCTACGATGGGTGCCCCGGCGACCGGATGGCGGCCGGCAACGTGGTGACGAGGCAGGGAGCCTGCAGTGAAAGTTCTCGACCGGGTCCTCCGGGCCGGTGAGGGACGCATCCTCCGCCGGCTCTCCGGCGTGGCCGACCAGGTCAACCTCATCGAGGAGGACTTCACCGCGCTGAGCGACGCCGAGTTGCGCGCGTTCACCGACGAACTGAAGGAGCGGTACGCCGACGGCGAGTCGCTCGACGACCTGATGGCGGAGGCGTTCGCGGCGGTCCGCGAGGCGGCGCGGCGAACCCTCGGTCAGCGGCACTTCGACGTACAGCTGATGGGTGGCGCGGCGCTGCACCTCGGCAACATCGCCGAGATGAAGACCGGCGAGGGCAAGACCCTGACCGGCGTGCTGCCGGCGTACCTCAACGCAATCGCCGGCAACGGTGTGCACGTCGTCACCGTCAACGACTACCTGGCCAAGCGCGACGCTGAGTGGATGGGCCGCGTGCACCGGTTCCTCGGCCTGAACGTCGGCGTGATCCTGTCGGCGATGACGCCGGTCGAGCGGCGGGCCGCGTACGGCTGCGACATCACCTACGGCACCAACAACGAGTTCGGCTTCGACTACCTGCGCGACAACATGGCGTGGGGCGCGGACGAGCTGGTGCAGCGCGGGCACTACTACGCCGTGGTCGACGAGATCGACTCGATCCTCATCGACGAGGCGCGTACGCCCCTCATCATCAGCGGCCCGTCGGATCTGTCGGTGAAGTGGTACGTCGAATTCGCCCGCATCGCGCAGCGGTTGCAGCGCGACGTCGACTACGAGTGCGACGAAGGCAAGCGGACGATGTCGGTCGGCGAGAGCGCGATCGAACGGGTCGAGGATGTCCTTGGCATCGACAACCTGTACGAGGCGATCAACACGCCGCTCGTCGGCTACCTCAACAATGCGTTGAAAGCCAAGGAATTGTTCAAGCGGGACAAGGACTACATCGTGCAGAACGGTGAGGTCCTGATCGTCGACGAGTTCACCGGCCGCATCCTGCACGGCCGCCGTTACAACGAGGGCATGCACCAAGCGATCGAGGCGAAGGAAGGCGTCGAGATCAAGCAGGAGAACCAAACTCTTGCCACGATCACGCTGCAGAACTACTTCCGGCTCTACGACAAGCTCGGCGGCATGACCGGTACCGCGGCGACCGAGGCCGCGGAGTTCGACCAGGTCTACAAGCTCGGTGTCGTACCGATTCCGACCAACAAGGACATGATCCGGCTCGACCAAGCCGACGTGGTCTACAAGACCGAGGACGCGAAGTGGGGCGCGGTCGTCGACGACATCGCCGAACGGCACGAGAAGGGCCAGCCGGTGCTCGTCGGTACGACGAGCGTCGAGAAGAGCGAACTGCTGTCCGGGCTGTTGCTCCGGCGGGGCATTCCGCACGAGGTGCTGAACGCGAAGTACCACGAGCGGGAGGCGCAGATCGTCGCGCAGGCCGGTCGCAAGGGCGCGGTGACGGTCGCGACGAACATGGCCGGCCGCGGCACCGACATCATGCTCGGCGGCAACCCGGAGTTCATGGCGGCCGCGGAGCTGGCCGGTCGTGGGCTGTCGCCGGTGGAGACGCCGGAGGACTACGAGGCGGCGTGGCCGGACGCGCTGGCGAAGGCCAAGGCATCGGTCGAGGCGGAGCACAACGAGGTCGTGTCGCTCGGCGGGCTCTACGTGCTCGGCACCGAACGGCACGAGTCGCGCCGGATCGACAACCAGCTGCGGGGCCGGTCGGGTCGACAGGGTGACCCTGGCGAGTCGCGGTTCTATCTCTCCCTCGGCGACGACCTGATGCGGCTGTTCAACGCGCACATGGTCGAGGCGATCATGGACCGGCTGAACCTGCCGGAGGACGTACCGATCGAGTCGAAGATGGTCTCGCGGTCGATCCGGTCTGCGCAGACCCAGATCGAGCAGCAGAACTTCGAGATCCGCAAGAACGTTCTCAAGTACGACGAGGTCCTCAACAAGCAGCGGACGGTCATCTACGAGGAGCGCCGTCGGGTGCTGCTCGGCGAGGACATCCACGAGCAGGTGCTGCACATGATCGAGGACACGATCCGCGATTACGTGCGGGCGGCGACCAGCGAGGG
>JAVEEG010000140.1 GCA_030840585.1 Frankiaceae bacterium
CTGCCGCTCGTCGTACGGGCCGGTGCCGGCTCGGCCCGGGACGCGCTGTCGGTGCTCGACCAGCTCTCGGCCGGTGCGGAAGACAGCGGGATCAGCTACGACCGCGCGCTCGCGATCCTCGGTTACACCGACGCGGCGCTTCTCGACGAGACCGTCGACGCGTTCGCCGCGGGCGACGGCGCTTCGGTGTTCCGGGCCGTCGATCGGGTGATCGAGGCGGGTATCGACCCGCGCCGGTTCGCCCAGGACCTGCTCGAACGCTTCCGCGACCTGCTGGTCCTCGATGCGGTTCCCGGCGCTGGTGAGTCGGGCCTGCTGGATCTCCCGGCGGACACCGTCGACCGGATGGCCAGCCAGGCGTCGCGACTCGGCCGGGCCGCGCTGACGAGGTCCGGAGATGTGCTCGCGCAGGCCCTGGTCGACATGCGCGGTACGACGTCACCCCGGCTCGTTCTCGAGCTCGCCTGCGCCCGAATTCTGTTGCCCGGCGCGGAAAGCGACATCGACGCGGTACTCGCGCGCCTCGACCGGCTGGAACGCCGGCTGGCCGTGACCGGGGCGCCCGCGGCGACCGCGCCCGAGCCGCGCAGCCAGCCGGAACCCGAGCCCGCAGCCGTACCGGCACCCGCCGCCGAAACTCACGTCGAGACCGCACCGCCGGCTCCGCCCCCGCCGCCGCCCGCCCCGGAACCGACCGCGCCGGGCGGGCTCGACCTGCCGTCGTTACGGCGGATCTGGCCCGACCTGCTCGACGCGGTCAATGTCCGCAACAAGACCGCGCACGCGTTGCTGCGCAACGCGGAGCCGAGCGCGGTCGACGCGAAATCGGTCACGCTGTCGTTCACCACCGCGCAACTCGCGAAGATGTTCGCCGACAAGAGCGAGTTCCTCCGCGAGGCACTGCGCGACGTCATCGGCCTCGACGTCGCGATCAACGCCGTGGTCGGGGCGGCGCCGGTGAGCGCCCCGGCGTTCCCGGACGAGGAGCCGATGCCCGACCCCGAGCCCACGGCGGCGGAGGTCGACGTACGGGAGAGCCCGCCCGAGGATCCGGTCACGTTGCTGCAGCGCAACCTCGGCGCGCAGGTGGTCGACCAGCCCGACTGACCCTCAGGTCGACTGTGACGTTCGAGGCGGAATAGCGACGCGATAACGCCTCGAACGTCACAGTCAACGAACGGGGGGCGACGTAGGGTGACGGCATGCCTCCGCAACCCAACATGCAGCAGCTGATGAAGCAGGCGCAGAAGATGCAGGAGCAGCTCATGGCCGCCCAGGCCGAGCTGTCCGCGCGCGAGATCGAGGGCAGCGCCGGCGGCGGCCTGGTCAAGGTCGTCATGACCGGCGGCGGCGAGCTGGTGTCGGTCACGATCGACCCCAAGGCGGTCGACCCGGACGACGTCGAGACGCTGCAGGACCTCGTCGTCGCCGCCGTGCGCGACGCCTCCCGGACGATCAGCGAACTCACCCAGCAGACGATGGGGCCGCTGACCGGCGGCCTCGGCATCCCGGGCCTGTAGCGACACCGTGTACGAAGGCGCAGTCCAGGACCTCATCGACGAACTCGGCCGGCTTCCCGGCGTAGGTCCGAAGAGCGCGCAACGCATCGCGTTTCACCTGCTCGCCGCCGATCCGGTCGACGTACGGCGGCTCGTCACCGCGCTTACCGAGGTCAAGGACAAGGTCAAGTTCTGCACGATCTGCGGCAACGTCTCCGAGGAGGACCTGTGCCGGGTGTGTCGCGATCCGCGCCGCGACGTGTCGGTGATCTGTGTGGTCGAAGAGCCGAAAGACGTTGTCGCCATTGAGAAAACCCGCGAGTTCCGCGGCCGCTACCACGTGCTCGGCGGCGCGATCTCGCCGATCGACGGCGTTGGCCCGGACGACCTGCGCATCCGTGAGCTGATGACCCGGCTCGCCGACGGTGCGGTGACCGAACTCATCCTCGCCACCGACCCGAACCTCGAAGGCGAGGCGACCGCGACGTACCTCGCCCGCCTGGTCAAGCCGCTCGGCCTTCGGGTCACCCGGTTGGCCAGTGGCCTGCCGGTTGGCGGCGATCTGGAGTACGCCGACGAGGTGACTCTCGGTCGCGCCTTCGAAGGCCGCCGCGCCCTAGAGGTCTAGGCCGCGCTTCCCGCGCCCACCGACGTCCGGCTATGTCACGGACGGTGACGCCCCCGACTCCCTTGTTCCGCCACCTAACCCCTGACAGGTTGACTCAACCCCACCGACGCTTGAGTCCATGCTCCGCCGGGTTGAGTCAACCTCCCTGGTGGTTAGGTGCGCGACGGGACCATCCAGGCTCGTCACTGGCCGTAGCGGCCGGCAACCGAGCCGCGCGCCGCGCGCGCAGGACGCATCCCGGCATCCGAGTCAGGACGGCAGCGGGACCGACTTCGCGTACGGCTTGAACCGCTTCGGCGGCGCGGTCGGCAGCACCAGGGTCAACCGCGCGGTGTTGCCGCTCGGATACGTCACCGAGGTCAGCACGCCGGTGTCGGCGAAGCAGTACGTTCCCGGCTGCACCGCCGGCTGCGGGGTCAGCAGTCCGGCCTTGATCGCGAAGCAGGTCGCCGCCGGCACCTTGCCACTCGCCGGCACCGGTGGCGCCGGGGTCACGAGGTACGTGATGCCGCTCGCGGACAGCGTCACGAGGTCGCCGGAGAACAGCGATGCCGGCCCGACGTCGAACGGGGCCGGTGCCTTCTCGCCGCGCTTGGCGATGGTGAAGCACGAGACCTTGTGCTTCTTCGACGCGCACGAGTACGTCGCCGCCGCGGTCCGGATGAGCGACGCGGTCGCCCCGCCACTCACGACATCCACCCGCAGGTTCGGCGGCGCATGCCACACATCCACGGCTGCGGTCGAGTCCGGCGACACCTGGTGGAACGAGTAGATGCCGGTGTAGGTCGCTGTCGCGCCGCGGCCGGCCAATGCGGCGAGTTGGGCCGCGGCCGCGGACGGTGATTGCTGCGGCCCCGGACCGCTGCTGCCGCTCGACGTACACGCCACGCACAGCGCCATCACGGCGGCTGCGGCGGCGACGATGCGACGAGCGTTCACGCCGTGCAGTCAAGCACGCGGCGCGAATTCGTAGACTTGACCCCATGGCACTCGTCGTACAGAAGTACGGCGGTTCCAGCGTGGCCGACGCCGATCGGATCAAGCGGGTCGCGCAACGCATCGTCGCCGCCCGCCGCGATGGTCACGATGTCGTCGTCGTCGTGTCCGCGATGGGCGACACGACCGACGAACTGCTCGACCTCGCGCAGCGCGTCTCGCCGCTGCCGCCACCGCGCGAACTCGACATGTTGCTCACGTCCGGCGAGCGCATCTCGATGGCGTTGCTGGCCATGGCGATCGCCAATCTCGGCGCGTCGGCGCGGTCGTTCACCGGCTCACAGGCCGGCGTCATCACCGACTCGGTGCACGGCCGGGCGCGGATCATCGACGTGACGCCAGGCCGGATCAGCGAAGCGCTCGCGGCCGGGCACATCGCGATCGTGGCCGGATTCCAAGGCGTTTCGCAGGACACGAAGGACATCACCACGCTCGGCCGCGGCGGCTCGGACACGACTGCGGTCGCACTCGCGGCCGCGCTGAATGCCGAGGTCTGCGAGATCTACACCGATGTCGACGGCGTCTTCAGCGCCGACCCACGGATCGTGCCGAACGCGCGCCGGATCCCGCGCATCTCCTACGAAGAGATGCTGGAGATGGCCGCCTGTGGGGCGAAGGTGCTGCACCTGCGCGCGGTCGAGTACGCGCGACGCCATGGTCTTCCGATCCACGTCCGATCGTCGTTCTCCGCGCGCGAAGGCACCTACGTCGTCGCCGTACCCGAGGAGGAGCAGGTGGAGCAGGCGATCATCTCCGGGGTCGCGCATGACCGCAGCGAGGCGAAGGTCACCGTCGTCGGCGTGCCGGACAAGCCCGGTGAGGCGGCCGGCATCTTCGCGGCACTCGCCGACGCCGAGATCAACATCGACATGATCGTGCAGAACGTGTCCGGCGCCGCGGGCCGCACCGACATCTCGTTCACGTTGCCCAAGGCTGACGGCACCACCGCGATGGCGGCATTGGAAAAAGTCAAGGATCGCATCGGCTTCGAGGGCTTGCTCTACGACGATCACATCGGCAAGGTGTCGCTGATCGGCGCCGGGATGAAGTCGCATCCGGGTGTCTCGCGGACATTCTTCGCGGCTCTCGGCGAGTCCAACGTCAACGTCGAGATCATCTCGACGTCGGAGATCCGCATCTCCGTGTTGGTTCGCGACACCGATGTCGACATCGCCGTCCGGGCACTGCACGACGCGTTCGAACTCGAAGGCTCGGAGGGCGACGCCGTCGTCTACGGCGGGACGGGACGCTAGCCATGCGAATCGGCATCGTGGGTGCGACCGGACAGGTCGGCGGGGTGATGCGCCGGCTGCTGGTCGACCGCGGGTTCCCGGTCGAGGAGATCCGGTTTTTCGCGTCCGCCCGATCCGCGGGCAGCACGTTGCCGTGGCAGGGACGCGACATCGTGGTCGAGGACGCCGAGACCGCGGATCCGAGCGGACTCGACATCGCGCTGTTCTCCGTCGGGGCATCGGCGTCGAAGTTGCTGGCACCGAAGTACGCCGCCGCCGGCGCGATCGTGATCGACAACTCGTCGGCCTGGCGAATGGACCCCGACGTACCGCTGGTCGTCAGCGAGGTCAACGGCAATCTCGCGCGGACCGCGCCGAAGCGCATCGTCGCGAACCCGAACTGCACGACGATGGCCGCGATGCCGGTGCTGAAGCCGCTGCACGACGAATTTTCGTTGCGGCGGTTGATAATCAGCACCTACCAAGCCGTCTCCGGCACCGGCCCCGCTGGTGTGGATGCACTCGACAAGCAGGCGCGCCAGGTCGTCGATCGGGCTCGCGAGCTCGTGCAAGACGGTGACGCCGTCGAGTTCCCCGACTCCGACTGTTACGTCGCGCCGATCGCGTACAACGTGATTCCGCTTGCCGGCTCAGTGCTCGACGACGGGTCGGGGGAGACGACCGAGGAACGCAAGCTGCGCGACGAGACGCGCAAGATCCTCGACATCCCCGACCTGCCGGTCTCCGGGACGTGCGTCCGGGTGCCGGTGTTCACCGGACACTCGCTGTCGATCAACGCCGAGTTCGAGCGCGCGGTTCCGGTCGAGCAAGCGACCGAGATCCTGCGGGCCGCGCCCGGCGTCGTCCTCGCCGACGTACCGACCCCGCTCGGAGCCGCCGGCCGGGATCCGAGTTACGTCGGGCGGCTGCGCCGCGACCCCGGCGTAGACGGTGACCGCGGTCTCGTGCTGTTCGTCAGCAACGACAACCTACGTAAGGGCGCGGCCCTGAACGCCGTACAGATCGCCGAGCTGCTCGCCGCCGGTTAGCTCACCGGGCGGGTCGCCCGACCCGGCCTTGCCGGCGACGTCGCGCCACAGCAGCGGCAGTACCGCAATGATCCCGACCGCTACGGCGGCGGCCACCACGAAGGGCATCCAGCGGGCGACCGAGAACAGGTAGCCGGACACCGCGGCGGCGGCTGCGATCGCCGCGGTCTCCGCGGTCGTGAACAGGCCCTGCGCGCGACCGAGCGCGGCGGCCGGCGCGGTCTGCGCCAGCAACGACTGCGCGGCCGGGAACGCGATCGCCACCGCCACCGACTCGAACATGCCGAGGCCGATCAACCACGCGGGGGCGGGCAGGAACGGGTAGACGACCGCGAACGCGACGCTGCCGAGCATGCTCGTGATCGCGAGCCAGCGCCGGTCGAGCCGGTCGACGAGCCGGCCGGCGAGTGGCGAGATCGCCGCGAACGGGATGGCGAACAGCGTCCACGAGAGCCCGATCTGCCAGACCGCCGCGCCGCGCGACGACATGAGCAACGACCAGCAGGTCTCGTAGGCGCCGCCGATCAGCCCGCCCGCGACGCCGACCAGTACGACGCCGACCAGGCCGCGGCTCAGCACCAGACCGGTCTCAACCTCGTGCACCGGCCGCCCGGCCGGCACTCCCCACAGCACCGGGCCGACCGCGACGACGGCGGCCACCGCAGTGACGACGAACAGCCAGCTCATGTGCGCGGAGCCGACGACGCTGCCGATCACCGGCCCGATCGCCATCCCGCCCAGTTGCGCGGCGAAGACCCGGGAGAACGCGCGCCCGCGCCGGTCGGCCGGGACCGCCGCGGCCACCATAGACAGGCCGGCGACCGTGACCGCGCCGGATCCGAGCCCCTGCAGCGCGCGCAGGACGACGTAACCGGCCGCTTCGACCGACAGCAGGAAGCCGCAGCTCGCGACCGCGTAGATGCCCAGCCCGCCGATCAGCACGACCCGGTGGCCAAGCCGGTCGGTCAGCCAGCCGGCGCCGTACTGGGTGAGCACGCCGGCCACGAAGAACGCCGCGATGACCGCGCCGATCATCGCGTCGCCGGTGTGCCGGGACCGCAGGAACAGCGGCAGGATCGGCAGCACGGCGCTGGCGCCCACGCCGTAGACGAACATCGCCGACGTCACCACCGCGACGACCCGGCTCTCCGGGTCGCGACGGTCGGGGGACATGGACCCAGCGTCCCAGCCGCGCGAGTCTTATTGCAAAACCTTTGCAGGTACGACGCAGCGGCGTTTAGGGTGGGATCGATGACCACGATTGCCCCCGTGGCTCCCGCCCCCGCGCGGCCGAGCAGCCGGTTGCAGCGGCTCCGTCACTCACTCACCCGGGGCGAGTGGGCCGCCATGCTCGGCATCACCACGGTGGTCGTCGGGTTGCACGTCGTCGGGTGGTTCACTCTCGCGGCGATCGTCGCACCGCGGCACTATTCGGTCGGAAACGGACAGTTCTTCGGGGTCGGGCTCGGCGTCACCGCATACACGCTGGGCATGCGGCATGCGTTCGACGCCGACCACATCGCCGCGATCGACAACACCACCCGCAAGCTCATGGCGGACGGGAAACGTCCGGTTTCGGTCGGTTTCTGGTTCTCGCTCGGGCACTCGAGCGTCGTGTTCGCGCTGTGCGTCCTGCTCTCGCTCGGCGTCCGCAGCGTCGCCGGTCAGGTGAAGGACAACTCCTCATCGCTGCACAGCGTGCTCGGGCTGGTCGGCACCGGCGTCTCCGGCGCGTTCCTGTACCTGATCGGCATCCTGAACCTGGTGATCCTGTTCGGGATCGTGAAGGTCTTCCGGAACATGCGCCGCGGCGAGTTCGACGAGTACGAGCTCGAGACGCACCTGAACAACCGTGGCTTCATGAACCGCATCCTCGGCGGGCTGACGAAGTCGGTGCGCAAGTCCTGGCACATCTACCCGATCGGGGTGCTGTTCGGGCTCGGCTTCGACACCGCGTCGGAGATCAGCCTGCTGGTGCTGGCCGGCGGCGCGGCCGCCTTCGATCTGCCGTGGTACGCCATCCTCACGCTGCCGGTGTTGTTCGCCGCGGGGATGAGCCTGCTCGACTCGATCGACGGGTGCTTTATGAACTTTGCCTACGGTTGGGCGTTTTCCCGGCCGGTCCGCAAGGTCTACTACAACATCACGATCACTTCGATCTCGGTCGCGGTCGCCTTGATCATCGGAACCATCGAGCTCATCGGCGTCGTCGCCGACCAGG
>JAVEEG010000336.1 GCA_030840585.1 Frankiaceae bacterium
GTGCCGCTCGAACCCGAGAACGTCGTTCAGGAGGAACGTCACGTCCTCGACGGGTGCCCTATCGCTTGGCATCGATATGTCCTTTGGAGCTCGGCAGAGAGGGCGCGGCGCCCGCACGCCGCGGGTCCCGTCAGAATCGCAGAGATAGATTATCGCCGGGTAGAGGCAAGCGTGCCGCACCCTGCCCCGATCGGCTGGTCCCCACCGCCGGGCGGCATGTTCTTAACCAACCGTTTACCTCGTTCACGAAAAGTGGACGCGCGACGCAACCTGCAATCGGCCACCCTTGTCCCGTAGGGCCGAGCGCATGCATCGCGGCGACCAGCTCAGGGAGAGGCGGGGCGCCTGGGTAAAAAAGTGGGGCGGCTGCGAGCTCGATGATGCGACAGACTCTCTCTTCTGCGGCGCCGGACAACGAGGCGGCTCAGAACGGCGCGTTCGACCAACGGCTGTCAGGTCGTCACGCGCAAACCGGCGAGCCGTCTGTGTCCGACGCGTTCAAGGCGATCGAGCGAATCGAGTCCCGCCTGACCGAAATTGCCCCCGGGGTGGCCTCCACCACGCCGGCCGGGATCGACGCGACCCTGCGCGGCTTCGAGAGCCGCATCTCCAACCTCACCGAGCGGCTTTCCACCGGCGTGCGCCCCATTGGAAAGCGTGGCGTCAACCATGAAGAGGATCTGAAGGCCGCCGTGGCGCAAATCCGCCATCGCCAGGCCGATCTCGACCACGGCATCGTAAGCCCGCCGGCGCCGGCCCTGGCTCGCCCGGCCGCCCCCGCGATCGATCGCTCGTATATCGATCGCTCCCATGGGGAGGACGTCCTGCAGGCGCTTCGCGGCGACATGGCCCGCCTGTCCAGCCAAATCGAGTCGGCGCGCGGGCCGGAGCGGGCCGCGATCGAGCACCTCAACCGGGAATTCGCGAGCCTGCGCGGCTCGCTCGGCACGCTGGCCAGCCGAGCCGATGTCGGCCAGATCGAGCAATCCGTCGCCGCCCTGTCGAGCCAAGTGGCGCAGGCGCGCATCTCCGGAAGCGGGCTCGCCGAAGCGAGCGCGCAGTTCAAGACTCTCCAGGCCTCCATCCAGCGGCTGACCGAGGCGCAGGCGTCGCGCGACGACGGCCGCGTCGTGCGCGAGATCGAGCGGCTGTCCAGCAAGCTGGACGGCATGGCCGCCGGCCAGCCGGGCCTGCGCGACATGCTCGCAACGCAGTTGGACGACATCCGCGCGATCGTGGCGAACGCCGCCGCGCCCGCGCAGATCTCGAGCTTGAGCCATCATGTCTCATCGCTGCGCGACGAGGTGGCGGCGCTCACCGCCCGCCAGGTCGACAGCCAGGAGGTCGCGGCGCTGCGCGCCAGCCTCGACGATATGTACCGGCTCATGTCGGTCAATCCGGGCGCACGGCCGACGGGGGCCGGCGCCGATCTCGCGAGCGGCTTGAAGCCTGTCGAGGTGCTGCTGCACGCGCTGGTCGACCGGCTGGACAGCGTCGAGCGCCAGGTCGGCTCGCGCGGCGCGCCGGATACTGGCGCCCTCGATTCCCTCGAACGCCAGATCGCCAATCTCGCGACAAAGCTGAGCGAGAACGCCGGTCGCGACCCCTCCGTCGCGCATCTCGAGAAGGCCATGAGCCAGCTCGTGGGCGAAATCTCGAGCTGGCGTGCCGGCGCGCCGCCCGCCAACGGCGGCAGCGTCGGGCGGGAGATCGCCGACCTCCGGCAGCGCTGCGAAGCCACGGAGAAGCAGACGCAGGACAGCCTCGCGGCGGTCAACCGGACGCTCCAAGACGTCGCCGCGCGGATCGCCGGCCTCGGCGGCGAACACGCCCAGACGAGCGCACAGCCGCTCTCTCCCTCGGCGGAACTTGTTCCTGCCGCGGCCGAGCCGATGCAGCCCAGCCTCGCCGAAGGCGCCGCGCTGAAGCGGATGACGGATGCCATCGCCGCCGATACGAGCCGGCGCGAGCCGGCGAGGGGCGAGTCGCTTCCGCCGGCGCTTACGGCCGAAGACGAGATTCTGCTGGAGCCGGGCGCAGCGCGGCCTCCGGTTGCGGCCGGGAGCAAACCGGCTCCGGAGCTCGCGGTCGATGCCGCGGATATCAAGTCGAGCTTCATTGCGGCGGCGCGCAGGGCTGCCCAGGCGGCGGCAACCGATGCGGCTGCGGCTGCGGCGCGCAGCCGGGTGCCGGCCACCCGCGAAGCCGCGGGAGCCGAGGCAGGCTCCCCGGACCTGATGGGCCGGTTCAAGTCGATGGTCGACAGGCGCCGCCGTCCGCTGCTTCTCAGCGCCGCCGCGGTCGTGCTCGCGATCGGCAGCTTCCAGATCATGCGCGAGAGCATGGAGAGCGTGACGCCGCCGTCCAGCACGGCGCAACTCCCCTCGCTCTCCCCCATCGAACTGGCCGAGGCGAACGGTCAGGCGCGCGACCCGGTCACGACGGGCTCGGTCCCGACCTCGGATTCCGCGCAGGCCTCCTCGCCGAAATTGGACCAGCAGGTCGCTCCGGCCCCAAGCGCCGCCTCGGCCAACACCGCGCCGTCCGTCCAGGCCGCGCTGCCCTCGCAGGCTGCGCCGTCGACTCAGGCAACCCCGTCCACCCAGGCAGCCCCGTCCAGCCAAGTCGCCGCGACGACGCAGCCGCCCGTAAAACCTGCCGCTCCGACCGCTCCGGATCAGCCTGCCGCCTCCCCGGAGACCGGCATCACCGCCGCCGCTTTGAAACAGGCGGCCCAGGCCGGCAATCCCGTCGCGGCCTATGAGTTCGGCGTCCGCACCGCGGAGGGCCGCGGCGTGCCGCGCGACCCGCAGATCGCGGCGCGCTTCTTCGAGAAGGCCGCCGAAAAAGGGCTCGCCCCGGCGCAGTACCGCACGGGCAACCTCTACGAGAAGGGAATCGGGGTGCCGCGCGATGTCGAGGCGGCTAAGACCTGGTACCGGCGCGCGGCCGAGAACGGCAACACCCGCGCCATGCACAACCTCGCGGTGCTCCTCGCCGAAGGTGCCGGCGGGAAGCCCGATTACCAGAGCGCGATAGGCTGGTTCGAGCGCGCGGCCGCGCAGGGCATGCGCGACAGCCAGTTCAATCTGGCGGTGCTGCTCGCGCGCGGGCTGGGCACGGCGCAGAACCTGCCCCAATCCTATACGTGGTTCGCGGTCGCGGCGACGGGCGGCGACCAGGATGCCGCGAAGAAGCGCGACGAAGTTGGCGCGCGGCTCTCGTCCGCCGATCTGGCCCGTGCAAAGCTCGGCGCAGAGACGTGGCACGTGACCCAGCCCAACGCTGCCGCCAACGAGGTGACGCTGCCGGCGAACGGCTTCGCAGAGAGCACGCCCCCCACGCCAGCCACAACCAAGAAGGCGCCGCGCGAGAGCCGCGTCTAGGCAAGTCCCGGGTCTCGGCAAGCCCCCTCGGTCCTCATCCCGCGTTCAGGCGCGCCCTGCTCTCCTGGGATCACGAGAGCGGGGTTGCGCATTCCGGCCCCGGTCGGGCAGGCGAAGCTCGAAGCGCAAGGCGCACCGGGTATCATGGCGCGGGTTGTGCTCTAGCACCGGGCTGACGACCCGGTCCAAAGTCGCCGGCGCTGCCGCGGCCGAGTATTCCGCCGGCACGCCTCGCTGAGAGCAGAGCGTTGCAAATCTATCTGCCTATCGCCGAGATGCCGGTCAGCGTGTTCCTCATCCTCGCGATGGGGGCGGCAGTCGGCTTCGTCTCGGGGCTGTTCGGCATCGGCGGCGGCTTCCTGATGACGCCGCTGTTGATCTTCCTCGGCATTCCCCCGGCGATCGCGGTGGCGACCCAATCGGCCCAGATCGCGGCCTCCTCCACCACTGGCACGCTCTCGGCTCTCAGGCGCGACGCCGTCGATCTCAAGCTCGGCGCGGTGCTGATCCTGGGCGGCTTCGCCGGCACGGTGCTCGGCGTGTGGCTGTTCGCCGCGATCCGGCGCGCCGGTCAGCTCGATCTCGTCATCGTCATCTCCTACGTCTCGCTGTTCACGACCATCGGCGGCCTGATGCTGACGGAGAGCCTGCGCGACTTCGTCTCGAGGCGGCGCGGCATTCCGCGAACGATGCGGCGGGGCGGCGAGCACGCGGCCTATCTCGGCTGGCCGGTGCGCATACGCTTTCCGCGCTCAAAGCTCTATGCCAGCGTCATCCCGATCGCCGGGCTCGCGCTCTTCGTCGGCTTCGCCGGAACCCTGCTCGGCATCGGCGGCGGCTTCATCATGGTCCCCGCGCTGCTCTATCTGTTCCGCGTGCCGACGTCC